>JBMOOR010000119.1:0-18509 GCA_049324555.1 Pseudomonadota bacterium
GCCATCGCGCTTTCAAAGGGAATGCCGAGCGATTGCAGGAAGGAGTGAAAGCCCATGAGCCCGAGGCCGACGCTGCGTTCGCGCTTGGCCGAATAGACGGCCTTGGCCATCGACGCCGGCGCGCGCGTGATGAAATCCTCAAGCACGTTGTCGAGGAAGCGCATCACGTCCTCGATGAAGCGCTCATCGTCCTTCCACTCGAAATATTTCTCGGCGTTGATCGAGGAAAGGCAGCAGACGGCGGTGCGGTCCTCTCCGAGGTGATCCTTGCCTGTGTGGAGCATGATCTCCGAGCAGAGGTTCGAGGTTGAGACCTTGAGCCCAAGCTCGCGCTGGTGCTTGGGCATCGCCTTGTTCACGGTGTCGGAGAAGACGAGATAGGGCTCGCCCGTCTGCAGGCGGATTTCGAGGATCTTCTGCCACAATTTCCGTGCGCTGACGGTTTTGAGAACGGCGCCCGTCTTCGGCGATTTCAATCCGAATTCGGCGTCGTCCATTACGGCCTGCATGAACTCGTCGGTGATGTTGACGCCGTGATGAAGGTTCAAGGACTTTCTGTTGAAATCGCCGGACGGTTTGCGGATTTCGAGGAACTCCTCGATTTCCGGATGATGAATGTCGAGATAGCAGGCCGCCGAGCCGCGGCGGAGCGAGCCTTGCGAAATCGCGAGCGTCAGGCTGTCCATGACGCGGATGAAGGGGATGATGCCGGATGTCGCCCCCGCGCCCTTCACTTTCTCGCCGATCGAGCGCACGCCCCCCCAATAGGTGCCGATGCCCCCGCCGTTCGAGGCGAGCGCGACATTCTCGTTCCAGGTGTTGACAATCTCGCCCAGCGAATCGCCGACGGCGTTCAAAAAACAGGAGATCGGCAGCCCGCGCGCCGCGCCGCCGTTCGAGAGCACAGGCGTCGCCGGCATGAACCAGAGCTTTGAAATGTAATCGTAGATGCGTTGCGCGTGCTCGGCGTTGTCGCCATAGGTGCGCGCGACGCGGGCGAACATCTCCTGATAGCTCTCGCCTTCGAGGAGGTAGCGGTCGTCGAGCGTCTTCTTGCCGAAATCGGTCAACAGCGCGTCGCGCGCATGATCGAGCTCTATGTCCCGGACGATTCGGAGGTCTGGTCGAAGGTCGGGCCGGCGCGTTTCGATCGCCGGTCCAGCGCCGTTCTCGAAGATTTTCGCCGTTTCTATCGCCGCCGACATCGCCCTCTCCCTCTCCTCAGACCCCTCTTTGCGAAGGGCGCGCTGGTCCTTCTCCGGGTTGCCCGCAAGGGGCGCGCCGGCCTTGGCGTCGCTCTGATTTTTCGCAAATTCGCCGCTATAAGCGGCGTCTCCGGAGGCCTTTCCGCCCTCAAAATCGGGGAGAGGGCCGTTGCCGCCGTCGACACAACATATAGTGATGGAGGCTCGCCCCACCGTCAATATGAAGTTACCAACAGGTCAGGTTTTTTTGGTTAAAGGAGTCTTAATCTAGCGCACTTTGTACGCGTCAATCGTTAAGCCATGGCGGCGCATCAGGCGCGCTCGCCGTTTGTTTCGGCTCCGCATTTCTGCGGCCCCTTGCGGAAAAAATTTTTGCAGGCGGGGCTTGCGCGTCGGCGCGAAACAGGGGGGGCAAGGCTTCGAAGGCGCGGGGGACGACTCTCGGCCCTTCGGCGGGCTTTCGCCAGGCAGGATCGTCCACGTTTGAGTCGCCGGCGCGGCCCGAATGCGCGCGCCCGTCCGCGCCGATTCGCGCGCGGAAATCGGCGAGCGCCGCCTCGACCTCGCTGAAAAGCGCGTTGGCCTTCGGCGCGCCCGCGGCGACATAGGACCGGCGGAGCGCCGTCAGCATTTCCTCCCGCGCCTGCGCCGCCGCGGTTCCGGAGGCGGACGCTCCCGCCGCCGAAAAAAGGACGCCCATGCCGGCGTAAAGGAAGGCGAGACCGGGGAGGGCGAGGACGGCCCACAGCGGAAGCCCGGACGCTGCGCCGAAGGAAGGCGCGCCGCCGGCGGCGCCGACGCCGATCGCCGCGCCGAGCGCGAGGAGAAGGAGACCCGGGACGCCGGAGGATAACGGCGCCGAATACCCGGCGAGAAAGGCGCGGAATTTTTCCGCGGCGCGCGCTTCGTCCGCCTCGGCGAGAAAGCCGGTTGCTTCAAAGAAGGACGCAGCTTCGAGCGCGACGAGATGAAGGCGCGAGAAATCGCCCGCCGCCGCCCCGCCGCTTTCAGAACCGATGCGCGCCCTGATTTCGGCGACCGTCTCGCCGAAGTCGCGCGTAATCCTTCCCGCCTCGGCGCCGAGATCCCCGCCGGCGCCGGCGTTCTTTGCGGCCGCGCGCGCAAGGAACCCGCCGACGAAGGCGGCGGCGGCGCCAAGCACGCCGACAGCGACGAAGACGCGCGCGAGCATCGCGGCGTCAGCGGCCGCAAGCCCGCGCACAGGCGAACCGGCGGACGCCTCGCGTACGAGAACGACGCCGGCGAACGCCCAAAAGAGCGCGATCAAAAGCCGCGCCGCCCACGCGGCGAGGCTCGCCTCGCTCGCGGTCTGTGCGGCGATGAGGCGGGAGAGTTCAGCGCCCCGCGCCGCGATGAGCGCGCGGCCGCGCTCGATCGAATGCGCGCTCTGGCGAAGCAGGAAGCCGAGCGAAACGTCGCCGTCGTCCCGCGCGCCGACGGAATAGAGAGAGGCGAGCGCATCGGCGCTGAAGAGCGGCGCGTCGCTTGATGCGCGGCGTTTAGACGAAAAGAAATCCCTCATCCTGAGGAGCGGCGCAAAGCGCCGTGTCTCGAAGGAAGAAGGCGCCTGCGCGTCAACCGCCCGCACGTCATCGCCAAACGATTTTCGCGTCTCCGCCATGACCCCGTTTCCCAAGCGGAGAGTAGCGGAAAAGGAGGAGAGGGGAAACCGCGCCGTCTTCACCCGAAACTGAAATCGTCAGCATGGAGCTCGCTGACGAGGACGTTGCGGAGGACGAGCATGTCGCCGCCGCCGAAGTCGATCGTCACATGCGCGCCGGTCTGCGTCGCGGCGGCGATCACCTCGCCGAATGTGTCGAACGCCGCGCCGAAGCCGACAAGATTGATGACGTCTTCACTTGCTGCGCTGGCGGTGAAATCCCTGAGCGTGTCGGTCCCGCCGCCAAGCTCGAATATGATGGTGTCGTTCCCGGCATTGCCGAAGATGACATCGTTCGAGGCGCCGCCGTTCAATACGTCGTCGCCGGCGTCGCCCTGAAGAATATCGAACCCGGCGCCGCCCAAGAGCGTGTCGCCGCCCGTGCCGCCGGTCAGCGTGTCATTGCCGTTTCCGCCGTCAATCAGATCGAATCCCGATCCGCCGAAGACGCTGTCGCGCTGATTGCCGCCGTCGACCGTGTCGTCGCCTGTCCCCGCGTCAATGATGTCATCATCGGAGTCCCCGAAAATGAGATCGCGCTGGGCATCGCCGAAAAATCGGTCATTGCCGGCGCCGCCTGAAAGCGTGTCGGCGCCATCGCCGCCGGCGAGCAGATCGTTCCCATCTTCGCCAATTTGAGAGTCGTGACCGGCGCCGCCGGAAAGCGTATCGCTGTCAGCTCCGCCGGAAATGAAGTCGTTTCCCTTTCCGCCAAAGATGTTGTCAAATCCCGTCGCCCCGATCAGGGTGTCATCTGCGCCGCCGCCGTCAATCGAATCGTCGCCGAATTCGCCGAGAATCGAGTCGTAGCCGGCGCCGCCGAGAAGTAGGTCTTCGCCAAAATCGGCTCTTATGGTGTCATTTCCGTCGCCGCCGTCGATCGTGTCATTTGTGACCCCTATCGCGTCGATGATATCGGAGCCGGCGCCGCCGAAGATCGCCTGCGCGCCAGAAAGGACGATAATATCCGCATATCGCGTTCCGACAATCGATTCGATCTCGCCAAAATTGTCGATTGAATTCCCCATGAACTGCCAGGTCCCGCTGACGCCGTCATAGGTCGGCGCCGTATCCCATGTTATGTTCTGGAGGTAATAAAGCGACATCGGCATCCCGCTATAGTCCGCCGTGTCAAAACCGAAACCGCCATAAAGGGATTCCCCGTCATTCCCGCCCTCAATGGTGTCGTCGCCGTCGCCGCCGAATAATGTGTCGCGCCCGGCGCCGCCGGCAAGAAGATCGTCGCCCTCATCGCCGCTCAGATAATCGTTAGTCGGCAGCCCGATCAGCGTATCATTTCCTTCGAGTCCGTAGGTGATTGGGAATCCCGGCAGAAAATGCCGGAAAGCCATCAACACGTCATCGCCCGCGCTCGGCTGAACAAGAGGAACGCCCAGATCGGTCAGGATCGCAAGATCAACGTCCGACAAATACAGCGCTTCGCCCGGATTGAGGTTCGACCCGAGCACGCTTCTAAAGCTCGGTCCGATATGGCGGATATCATCGTCGTCAAGGCCGATGGGACCGAAATCCGGATTCGAGCCGTCAAAAACAAACCCGGACGTCACGCTCGTCACAAACTGATCGAAGGTGGTGCGGTTTGCCGACCCCGATCCGATCAGCGTCTCGAAACCGAGGCCGTGCCCGATCTCGTGGACAATCACGGTCCACAGATCAAGCCCGCCGCCGCCGCCCGGTGAAATTCCGTTGATCAGGCTGCTGAAAGTGAATTCGCCAGCGGAAAGAGTCAAAGTGTCGATGATGACGGTAAAGTCCGCGGCGGCGCCGTTCGCATCGACGCCGGTCTTGAGTTCCTTGACCGCGACCGGCTCATAATAGTCGACGCCCGCGCTGCTGTGTGAAAATGCAAGATCGACGGCGCTGTCGGAAACCGTCAGCGGCAACGCTGCGAATGTGATCTCTATGTCGATCGAGGCGAGGGAGGCGTCAATATGGCGGCCCCAGTAATTCGCCGCCGCTTGCGCGACCGCCAAAACCTGATTGGCGACGCTCTGGCTGACGCCGCCGAGTGAACCGAGACTGACCGTCCACATGGATTTTCTGTCCCCCTGTTACCGATTCGCCTCCGCCATTTCGCGCCGAAGCAATCCATCACGCTCGATGCAACACTATAGGTTGCGTATGAATTGCGCTACCTTAAATAGATCACTTCGAAATTGCGGTGATCCCGGTCAAGAACTCGACCTGCTTTTTCCTCTCCAGTCCTAAAACGCCAAAGGCTTCTGCTTTTTTAACCGCGTTTTATTGTTGCGCCCCGTCGCATGATGGCTCGCAATATCGCCGGTTAGTCCGCCGCGGCCGCGGCGTTCGTTTTGTTCTGCGCGCCGGCGCTCGCCGAATATAAGGCTGATGCGGTCGCACCCTTGCTCGCAGAGATCGTCCCGGATGTGTGGCGCAGGCGGTGACACAACCTCTAGGACGGAGGACGGGGCGGGCGTCGACAAAAGGGCGAGCGCTGAACCGTCGGCCGAATGCGCTCGCGCATTGAGGGGAAACAAACGGCGAACGGCCATGGCGTCTAATTCGGCGACCGCATTATTGGCGGCGGAGATCGAGAGCAATCGATTTGGGCCGCGTTCGCTCAACCAAGGGGTGAACGCCGGCTTGCGACTTTCCCGGCTGCGCTTTTGCGGATCTTGAGGGGGTTGCGCGCAGCAGCGTGCGGATGGGCTTCCCGCCCGTCCGCTCACCCGTCCGGCAGCTTGACGCACTGCACAAAAGTTGAGAAACCGAGCGCGCCAACTAAACAAAAGTTCATGAAAGCGCCTGCTCATATCATTTCGGCAGCGGTTTTGTCGGCTTTGCTGGCCGCGCCGCCCGCCGCTGCCGAAGAGGCGCCGCCGTCCACAGCGTCACCGGGCGCTCTCGCAGCGCCCGGTCTTCCCGACATTGCGCGCCAACTGATCGATGCCGCCTTCCGGACGGAGGACGCGGCGCAGGTCGCGGCCGTCGCCGATGCAGCGAAACAAGTCTTCCCGGGCTTTGAAGACGCGATCGACGCCTACGCCTCAGAAAAGCGCGCGGCGCTTTCATCACCTCTCTTTACGGGCGGCGCGCGCGATGAAGTCGTTGTCGCCGCCGAGCTCGCGAAAGAAAGGAAGGCGCCCGCCGTCGAGGCCGAGCCGAACCCGGTTGATCTGAAGCCGGGCAAGGCGCCGGAATTTCTGGGGCTCGGGGCATGGAAGGGAAGGGTCGGCGCCTCAGGCGTCATCGCGACGGGAAATTCGCAGAATACGGCGGCGGGACTTCAAATCGAAGCGCACCGCGAGATCGGCGCGCTCACCCACAATCTCGCCGCGCATTTCGACTATGGAAAGTCGCGCGGGAACGCGACGCAGCAGCGCTGGGGGGCGGCCTACAAAGTCGACGTCGACGGCGGCGAGGATTTCTACGGCTTTGCGCGCTTCTCCTATGAGGAGGACGCGTTTTCCGGTTTCGACTACAAACTGTTCGGCGGCCTCGGGGTCGGGCGCCGCCTGTTCAAATCGGAACCGTTCAAGTGGAAGGTTGAAGGCGGCCCAGGCTATCAGTACGCGCCGCTCGACGATACGCGCGCGATCGATCGGCAAGCGGCTGTTTACGCATCGAGCGAGACCGACTGGACCATTCGCGAGGGGGTGCGGTTCGAACAGGATTTGAGCGCCACCTGGACGTCGCCGACATCGACGCTCGTCTCGCAGACCTCGCTGATGACGGTCCTCACCGACACGCTCTCGACAGGGCTCACCTATCTCTATCGCTATGAGACCGACCCGCCTGCGGGCCGCGTCAGCGAAGACACGACCATCCGGTTGAACCTCACCTACGGTTTCTAGCGCACCGGTCGGCCAGACTTGCGCTGTGGGGCGCCGTCGGCGCCCATCCCCGTGGCGCGGGCGATGCTGCTCCGATAGAATCAGTTCCTGATCGCTGGGCGGGGGTTGGGGCGTATTTCCCGCGTTCATTCGTGAAAACGGCCGGAATCAATCCGCGCCAACCGGGAGAGTGTGTCCATGCCGTTGAAATTTGCGCGCGCCGCGTCCTGCCTTCTCGCGGGCGCCTCGCTTTTCGCAGTCGCATTTGCGCAAGACGGGGAACTTGGCGTTGCGCCGAAAGGCGCGGCGGCGTGGGAGATATTGTCGGCAGGGGGCAAGCACGGCGAGGAGCAGGTCTGGACGGACAAGGACGGCGTGCGCCACGCGCGCATGAAGATCGTCTTGCGCGGCCTCACCTTTGACGTCGAATATGAAACGCGGCTCAACGAGAATGGCATACCGACATCGCTCACGGTGAGAGGCGTCACGCCCTCGGGCGATGCGGGCGAGACGTTCGCTGTCGAAGGCGGGGTTGCGAAATGGAAGTCGCCGGCGGATGCGGGCGAGGCGCCTTGGCGCGACGATCTCGCCTACATTCCTTTCGGCGGGCCGCAGGACGCCTCCGCTGTTCTTCTCGCAGCGCTTCTCGCCGATGAGGACGGCAGGCTTGACGCGCTTCCCGGCGGCGCAGTGAAAGTCAGTGAGCTGACGAACCTGACTGTGACCGCAGGCGGGAGGTCAAAGGCCTTGAAAGCGATCGCGGTTGAAGGCGTCAGCTTTGAGCCGCAGGTCGCCTGGGTCGAGGAGAACGGCGACTTTTTCGCGGCCGTCGGCTGGCTCTCCTGGCTGCCGAAAGGATGGGAGAGCATCCGCCAACAGCTCATAGACGCAGAAACCGCGGCGCTTGCGGCGCGCGCGCCGGCGATCCGCGCCGCAATCGTCAAGGATCCCGGAAAACCGGTGCTTTTCAGGAACGTGAAGATCTACGACGCGGCGACGAACGGTTTCAAAAAGAAGCAGTCGGTGCTCATCGACGGCGCGACGATCAAGGCGGTCGGCGGACGTGCGAAGTCGAAGGACGCGCTCATCATCGACGGCGAGGGCAAGACGCTCGTTCCGGGCCTCTGGGACATGCATTATCACACGGGCGGCGACGGCGCCGGCGTTCTTGCGCTTGCGAACGGCGTCACGTCCGTCCGCGACATCGGCAATGAAAAGGCGACGCTCCTCAAGCGGATCAAACGCATCAGGGACGGCGAGCTTTTGGGGCCTTCGACCTATCCGATCCTCGGCATGGACGGAGACGGGCCGCTCGCCGCGCAAGGCTTCGTGCGCATTCACTCGGTCGAGGAGGGCGTCAAGGAGCTCGGGATCGCAAAGGAAGAAGGCTTCCTCGGCGTCAAGCTCTACGGCACGATCAATCCGGAATGGGTGAAGCCGCTCGCCGACGAGGCGCATCGTCTTGGGCTGAGCGTGCAGGGCCACATTCCGGCGGGGATGCGCCCGTCCGAGGCTGTCGCCGCCGGCTATGACGGGATCAACCACATCAACTTCATCGTGATGGATGCAATGCCGGACGACGTCGTTGCGACCTCGAACGGGCTCAACCGCTTTTTCGGCCCCGGCAAGCACGCGCAGCACGTCGATCTCGCCGCCGAGCCGATGGCGGGCTTCCTTGCAACGCTCGCCGGGAAGAAGATCGTCGTCGATCCGACATTGACCGTCTACGAACAAAGCTTCGTTCCAGAGCCGGGCGACGCGCCGCCGGGCGCTGCGTCCTATCTCGGCGTCGTCCCGCCGCAGGTCGAGCGCCAGTTCAGGCAAGGCGGGCTTGTCGCGCCTGAAGGCTATGACGCGACCAGAGCCGACATGCGCGCGAGCTTTGAAAAGCTCGTCGAAATCGTCCGCGTCATGCATGAAAAGGGCGTTCCGATCGTCGCCGGGACGGACGGCTATCCGATGGATCTTATTCGCGAGATGGAACTCTACGTCCGCGCCGGCATGACGAACGGCGAGGCGCTTGAGACGGCGACCGACGGCGCGGCGCGCGCGCTCGGCCTTGACGGGAAGGTCGGCGCGATCGCCGAAGGTCAGCAGGCGGATCTTCTTCTCGTTGACGGCGATGTCGAAGCCTCGATCGGCGCGCTCCGCCATGTGACGACCGTCATGCAGGCCGGCAAGCTGATGGACGGCGCGGCGCTTCGCGAAGCGGCCGGCTTTTCCGGCGCGCCGAAATAGGGGGCTTGCAATGTCGGGGGGCGAATGAAATTCGCGACTGAACGGAGCGCGATCGCGCTCCTCCTCTTTGCAGCGGCTTTTTTTGCGCTCTTCATGGCGAAGGGCGCTCTCACCGCCCCGCCGCCCGTCATCGACGGCGCCGAGTTCGATACGGGCCGCGCGCTCGCGCGCCTTGCGCTCATTCTCGGGGACGAACGTCCGCACCCGGTCGATTCCGCCGCGAATGACGCCGTTCGCGAGCGGCTCATCGCCGAGATCGAGGCGATCGGCTACGCGCCCGAGATCCGCGACGATTTCGCCTGCCGTTCCTCGCCGCGATGGGCGACGGTCTCTTGCGCGCGCGTGCGCAATGTCGTCTTTCGCGCGGGCCCTTCCGGCGGCGGCGCGGTGATGATCGCCTCCCATTATGACTCGGTTTCGGCGGGGCCCGGCGCGGGCGATGACGGCGCGGGGGTCGCGGCGGCGCTTGAAATCGCCGCGATCCTCAAGAAGCGCCGCCCTGTGAAGCCGGTCCTGTTTCTCATGACCGACGGCGAAGAGCCGGGGCTTCTCGGCGCTGCGTCATTCGTCCGCAAGGATCCGCTTGCGAAAACCATAGCCGCCGTCATCAATGTTGAGGCGCGCGGCGCCGCCGGACGCGCGCTCCTTTTTCAGACGAGCGATCCGAACGGGCGCGACATCGCCGCCTATGCGCAGCGCGCGAAGGCGCCGGCGGGCAATTCGCTCGCGACGGATATTTACAAGATGCTTCCGAACGACACGGACATGTCCGAGTTCCTGGCGCTCGGGCCTGATGCGATCAATCTCGCGTTTTCCGATCGCGTCGAACTCTATCACACGCCGCTCGACAGTCTTCGCCATCTCGACCAGCGAAGCGTTGCGCATCTTGGCGCTTCGGGGCTCGCCGCGCTCGACGGATTTCTGAGCGCCGACGCAAAGGAGCAATCCAAAAAAGAAGGACGCTTCGTCTTCGCCGATGCGGCCGGCCGTTTTCTGATCGTCCTGCCGCAGGCGGCCGCGCTCGCGATGATCCTCGCCGGCCTGATCGCGTCGGCGGCGGCGTTTGCGAAGATTGGCGGACCCGCGCCGATCCGCACGGCGCTGGCGCCGGTTGCGGCGGCGGCGATCGCCGGCGCTCTCGCCTTCGGCGCGATCCCGCTGATCGGCGCCTTGCGCCCGGAGACTTCATTCTGGTCGGCGAGGCCCGACTTCACGCGCGCCGTCATCTATCTCTCGGCGATGGCGGGCGGCGTCGCCGCGATGGCGGGGGCCGCCGACGCGGACCGCCGGCGGCTTCTCGCGGCCGCCTGGTTCTGGTTTTCGCTGATCGGCGCCGCTGCTTACGCGATCGCGCCGGGTTCGGCGCTCCTGACCGGGCTTCCGGCGGCGCTCTTTGCGTGCGCCGCGCTCTCAAGCCTCGGCGCGCCGCGCATTCTTGCGCCCGTCTCATCGCTCGCCGCGATTGCGGCGCTCCTCCTCTTTGCGACGGCGCTCCATGATGCGGAAGTCGGCCTTGGGCTGGGCGCCGCCGCGCCGTCTTCGGTCACGGCCGCGCTCCTCTTCATGCTGACGGCGCCGATCATAACGCCTGCGGGAAAGATTTCGCGCGTTACGGTCATGGCGCCCGCGATCGCGCTCCTCGCCGCGATCATCCTTGCACTGACCGCTCCCGCCTATTCGCCGGCGGCGCCCCGCGCGCTCAATATTCACCACATCCTCGGCGCAAATCCGGGCGAAGCGTTCTGGAGCCTCGGGTCGTCCGGCGATCGGGCGCCGCCGGCGATGACGGCGATTGCGCCCTTCGAGCGGCGTGAGATCGAGGGACTAACGGACGCCCGGCTCGCCGCGCCGGCGCCGGCGCATGACGGGCGCGCGGCGGGCGTCGAGATCCTTTCCGACGATGCCGGCGCGGCGGGGCGCACGGTCAGCGTGCGCTTTACGGCGAACGGCGCCGACGAAATCATCGTCACGGCGCCTGAAGACGCCAAGCTCGGCGAAGTGACGATCGGCGGCGAGACGTTTGCGCTCGGCGGCGACGGCGAGAAATCGATCCGCTGCAGCGGGCGCGCTTGCGCAACCTTCGAGGCGCGCTTTGTCGTCGGACCGCAGCGCGCCGAATGGACGATCCTCGGCGTTCGCCACGGGCTTGGGCCCGAAAGCGAGGCCTTGCGCGCCGCGCGGCCCAATTGGGCGGTCCCGGTTCATGTCGGCGACGCGCGCATCGTGATTTCGAAGGCGGCGATCTGACTACAGCAAAATGCGATTCATCAGAATTGGCATTTTTTGCTGCAGATTTTTGTTTGTGCGTGATTTTTGCGAAAAACCGGCTCCCACTGTTTCGCATCGCGCTCTGGCCGGAGCTCATTCATCATCCGTAAAGCGAACATTCTCGCCGCGACCGGGCTGATCCATTTCGCGCGCCGCCCCGTATCTCGGGCACCAAGCGTCCATGTCGGGCGCGCCGCTGCACTGAAGGTTTGCCATGCAATCAATGAAACGTGAATTTCCGCCGTCGCGCCGTCGCGTGCTCGGCGCAACCGGCCTCGGCCTCCTCTCGGCCGGCGCCGTCGCCATTCTTGGCGCCGAGCCTGCATTCGCCGGCATGAAAAAAGGCGCGACAGCGCAAGATGTCGATATCCTGAATGTCGCGCTCGGCCTCGAACACGAAGCGATCGAGGCGTATCAGATCGGCGCCGAAAGCGGGCTCGTCTCCAAGGAAGTGCTGCCGACGGCGGTTCTGTTCCAGAGCCATCACAAGGGCCATCGCGATGCGCTGATCGGCGCCATCCGTCAGATGGGCGGCGCGCCCGTCGAAGCGCGCGCGCGAAAGGACTATGTCGAGGCGCTCAATGTCGCCTCGCTCCGCGATCAGGCTGATGTGCTGCGGCTTGCTGCGCGTCTCGAACGCGGCGCTGCAAACGCCTATCTCGGCGTCATCCCCTCGTTCGGCGACAGGACGCTTTCGCAAGTCGCGGCGAGACTCGCCGCCGATGAGACGATGCACTGGACTGCGCTCGCGCACGCGCTCGCCGAAGCGCTGCCGCAGCAGCCCTTGAGCTTTGGCGCGTAGGGGCGGCGTGAATACGCTCCTTGCCGCGGCGGCGGCGTTCGCTTTCCTTTCAGCGAGCGCCGCTGCGCAGTCCGCTGAAGTCCCAGGAGACGCCGCCCGCGGCGAAACGGTCTATCGCGAGCGATGCGCTGCGTGCCACTCGCTCGACGCCAATCGCGTGGGGCCCGCCCATCGCGGAGTCTATGGACGCCGCGCAGGCGCCGCGCCCGGTTACGCATACTCGAAGGCGCTCCGTGAATCCGGCGTCGTCTGGAATGAAGAAACGCTCGACCGCTGGCTGCAAAACCCCGAAGCGTTCATTCCGGGTCAACGGATGAATTACCGCCTCAGCGACGCAGAGCTTCGCGGAGATGTGATCGCCTATCTCCGCACGCAGCCGGCGGCCTCCGCCGAAAAAACGCGATAAGGCCGCGCGCCTCCTGCGCCCATCGCTTGCCGCCGCTCAGCCGCACCCTTATCCCGGCTGATGCGGCGGTAAGCGAGGCGGAAGTGATATTTTCCGACGTGATGGCGAGTTTTTCATTCGACGGCGCGCTTAAGGGGCGCGTCGCTGAAAACTGGCTGCAGGGGCGAACGCTCTATGGCGGCATGACGGCGGCGCTCTGTCTTGAAGGAGCGCTCCGCGCATTTCCGCAACTGCCGCCGCTCCGCTCCGCGCAGATTTCCTTCATCGGCCCTGCGGAAGGCGCGCTGACGGTCAGCGCGTCGATCCTGCGTCAGGGAAAATCGGTGACATTCGCCGGCGCCGACCTCGTGGGCGAGAAAGGGCTCGCCGCTCGCGCGGTCTTCGCATTCGGCGCGGTGCGGACGTCGATGTTCGCCGCGCATTTCGCGCCGTCGCCGCCATTGCCGGGTCCTGACGAGGCGTTGTTCTACTTTCCGACCGACATAGGCCCCGCCTTTGCGCGCAATTTCGACGTCCGCCTTGCGAAGGGCGGAATCCCTTTCACGTCATCGAAAGATCACGATCATTTCCTCTGGGTGCGCCATCGCGACGAGCGTGCAGCGTCGGTTTCGGCGCTTCTTGCGCTCGCCGACATGCCGCCGTCGGCGGTGATGCCGATGTTCCCGCAAATGGCGCCGATCAGCTCGATGATGTGGTCGATGAATTTCCTCACCGACCATCCGTCAACGGACGACGGATGGTGGCTGCTTGAATCGCGCGCGGAAAACGCCGCCGAAGGCTATTCGAGCCAGGACATGTTCGTCTGGAACAGCGCGGGCGCGCCGGTGATCGCGGGGCGCCAGTCTGTGGCGATATTCCTGTGAGGATCGCAAAGCTCTCCTATCTCGTCCGCGATTATGACGAGGCGATTTCGTGGTTCACGGAAAAGCTCGGCTTTGCGCTCATTGAAGACGCGAAACTCTCGGAGACGAAACGCTGGGTCGTCGTCGCGCCGCCAAATCATAAAACCCCGGGCGGAGAGGGGGCGGCTCTTCTCCTTGCGAAGGCTGACGGCGAAGCGCAAGCCGCGCACATCGGCGAGCAATCGGGCGGGCGTGTCTTTCTTTTTCTCGAAACGGATGATTTTGACCGCGACTTTGCGGCGATGACGGCGAGAGGCGTTCGCTTCCTCGAAGCCCCCCGCAGCGAACCTTACGGCAAAGTCGCGGTCTTTGAGGATCTCCACGCAATGAAATGGGACCTCATCGAACGGCGTTGACGGTCCGCTCGCCCCTGCGACAATTCGTGCGCGCAGAACCTGCTTCAACATGATCTTGATCAAATTCCCGAGCGCGGCGGGGCGTAGTCAGGCTGCAGATCAACAGCCAGCAGGGGAATTCAAATGCGCTCCATTCTCATCGCCGCCGCCTCCGTCGCCGCGCTCACCGCTCCCGCCTACGCCGCACAGGGCGATTGGCTTGTCCGCGCGCGCGCCATTTACGTCGCGCCGCAGGACGATTCAGGGCCTGTCCTTCCGGCCGTGCCGACCGGCGCGGTCGGTGTCGATGACGCGATCGTTCCCGAACTCGACTTCACCTATTTCTTCACGAACAATATCGGCGCTGAACTGATCCTTGCGACAAGTCCGCACGATATCAACGGCGCTGCTGCATTGTCCGGGCTCGGAAAAATCGCCGATACGATGGCGCTGCCGCCGACGCTGACCTTGCAATATCATTTCCTGCCGGATGCGAAATTCCGCCCCTATGTCGGCGCCGGGGTCAATTGGACGATCTTTTACAGCGAAGATTCGACGGCGAGCCTTGACGGCGCTCTCGGCGGCGCGACGGGCGTCTCGCTTGACGACAGTTTCGGCTGGGCCGTGCAGGCGGGCGCCGATATCGACATCACCGAGCGCGTCTTCCTGAATATCGACGTCAAATATGTCGATATCGACACGACAGCGACGCTGACGACCGGCGCCCTCGTCAACACCGTCGATGTCGACATCGACCCCATCATCGTGGGGGTCGGCCTCGGCATGCGCTTCTGAGACAAGACTCCGGCCGTTGTCTCTCCCTGTCTCTGACGGCTGGATCGCCGCCGGTCCCTCTTCCCTGTAGGACCGGCGGCGATTTCGTTCCGGCGGCAGCGCTCCGGTTGCGACGGGGGCCCCTCCGCGCTAAGCGGGCGGGGTTTTCCCCGCGCATCCGGAGCCCCCGCATGAACATCCACGAATACCAGGCGAAAGAGCTTTTGAAGTCGTTCGGCGTTCCCGTCTCGAAGGGCGTCGCCGTTCTTGACGCCAAGGACGCGGAAGCGGCGGCCAAAACGCTTCCGGGGCCGCTCTATGTCGTGAAGGCGCAGATCCATGCGGGCGGGCGCGGCAAGGGTAAGTTCAAGGAGGCGTCAGCGGGTGAAAAGGGCGGCGTCCGCGTCGCAAAATCTCCCGCCGAAGCCGCGGCGTTCGCGAAACAGATGCTCGGCGCGACGCTCGTGACGAAACAGACGGGCGAGGCCGGCAAGCAGGTGGGTCGCATTTACATCGAGGACGGCTCCGACATCGCGCGCGAGCTCTATCTCTCCGCGCTCATCGACCGCGCGAAATCCCGCGCGGCTTTCATCGTCTCGACCGAAGGCGGGATGAACATCGAGGAAGTCGCCGCCGAAACGCCGGAGAAAATCGTCACGGTGCATATCGATCCGGCGACTGGCTACATGCCGCATCACGGGCGGCGCATCGCCAAGGCGCTCGGCCTTTCCGGCGATCTTTCGAAACAATGCGGCAAGCTGATCGGCCAGCTTTACAAAGCGTTCGTCGACAAGGACATGGCGCTTCTCGAGGTCAATCCGCTGATCGTGACGAAGGACGGGAATTTGCGCGTGCTCGACGCCAAGGTCGGCTTTGACGACAACGCGCTCTTCCGCCACGCCGATATCGCGGCGCTGCGCGATGAAACCGAAGAGAACGAGTATGAGAGGAAGGCGAAGGAGTTCGATCTCTCCTATGTGAAGCTCGACGGCAATATCGGCTGCATGGTGAACGGCGCAGGCCTCGCGATGTCGACCATGGACATCATCAAGCATTACGGCGCCGAGCCCGCGAACTTTTTGGATGTCGGCGGCGGCGCGACGAAAGAAAAAGTGACCGAGGCGTTCAAGATCATCACCTCCGACCCCAACGTCAAAGGCATCCTCGTCAACATCTTCGGCGGCATCATGCGCTGCGACGTGATCGCGGAAGGGATCATCGCCGCAGTGAAGGAAGTCGGATTGAAAGTGCCGCTGGTCGTGCGTTTGGAGGGGACGAACGTCGAAAAGGGGAAGAAGATTTTGGCTGAGAGCGGATTGGCGATCACGCCGGCGGATGATCTTGAGGACGCGGCGCAGAAGGTTGTAAGGGCGGTGCAGGGGTAATCGGAATGTTCCGTGTAGGCCTCATCGTTGCGAGCCTGGTCTTGCTTGCCTCCTGTTCCGGCGAGGAGGTGGCGCCCGCCCGGAATTCAGGCGGAGCGTCCGCCGAAGAGGAAGCCAAGGCGCGCATGGAGGCAATGCTGAAAGAGCCTCCGGCCAAGAGCGAGATGAGCACGCCGGATATCGAGGCGGTATGGGCCGAAGGCTGTTTTTCCGCTTTTATGGACCTAGTTGTCGGGTCTGAAGACGAGAAGGATTACTCGCTGCCTTTCATGAGTATCTATGGCGCAGCGCTGACGCCAGTCCACCATAGCTCCGGCTTTCGTGTGTCCAATGAGCCGGGCTGGAGCCAGGTCCCCGAATGGCGCGCGCTCGTCACCGAAGGCAGCCGTGTCCCCGGCGTCCCCTCGCTCGCAAAGATTTCCCCCTATGTACTGGTGGACGGGGCGCCGCTGGATCCGGCGACGCTGCACGGGGCCGGGATCACATTCATCAAATACAGCGCCGACTGGTGCGTGCCCTGCAAGTTGCAATCGGTCCAGATCCAGGAATATCGCAAAGCCTATCCCGGCGAGCAGGTTATGCATGTGGAGATCGTGAGCGATTTCATGGCTCTGCGCGGGTTGGACGAAGCGAGCCGGCCAGAATGCGCAGTGGAGGCGCCGGCGTGATTCCGAGTTTCCTGCGCGCGTTTATTCTCATCTGAGGCGACATTGTCTAAATGACTTTCCGCACTGACTTCTCCTTCTTCCACCCCCTCCGCGTTCGCTGGTCCGAGTGCGACGGGCAGGGGATCGTCTTCAACGTCAATTATTTTCTCTATTACGACATCGCGATCTGGGAATGGACGCGCGCGCTCGGCTATCCGACATGGGATGTCGCGCAGAAGGTTGTTAAGGCGGTGGGGTAGTATTCTCTGACTTACTGGCCGCAATTGCGCGAGATCCTGCGGCGCACTTCTTCCACGGCAAAACCTTGGCTCGCCACTCACACTTGACTGCTGTGCGGCTGCATCGTTGAATTGATCGCTATCCAGCTTCGGGGGAGGTTCTGTGGTCGAGGTCAAATCTTTGCTTGCCGGCGTGATGCTCGGCGCAGCTTCGGCGTCTTCCTTCTTCCTCTTGCACAATCGCAAGCCGCCGGTAGAGGCGGGTGCGCCTGACGCCTCCATCGCCATTGCGGACGCAGCTCCGGCGGTTTCGAACATTACGCCGGACGCTGCGGCGCCAGCCTCGCGACCGCAACCAGTCGCTGTCGATGCGGCGCTGGCGAATTCGCCGCCGCCGATCGCAACGCCGCCGACGTCCGTGCTCGGCTCCAGCGCAAGCGAGGCGGAAAAGCTCAAGGCGTTTTTTATGGACACGCTCGGCGACGGATCGGCGAGGATTATCGATCTGTCGTCGGAAGTAAGGTTGAACGATATGTTTGGGTTGCAGGCGCGCGTTGAGCAGGAGCCGCGCGACGAGGTCTGGGCCTCGGCGCAGGAGCGCGAATTGGAGCGCCACTTTGATCGCCAGCCGTTCGGCCGCGCCTATGGTTCGCTCCTGAATGTAAAATGCGCTTCCTCAGTCTGCCGCGTGGAGCTTGTCGTTGACAAGAAGGTCCTTGACGCGGTCGGCGATCCATACGGAGCGTTTCCTTCAAGTTACTGGAATGTTGCAGGATCGCCGGACGGGGCTGCGTTTGAAGATCAGGGAGGCGTAGTTGGTTGGTTCGGGGGGCCGCCTGACCGCGTCGGAACGGTATTTTTTTCAAACGAAAAAAAGATAGTTGAGCTTGCGACTCTCCGGAGCTAGCGCGTCCGCGAGTTCGACTCCTCAGAATCTTGACAGATCGGCATCTGCA
Organism: Pseudomonadota bacterium; assembly: GCA_049324555.1. Lineage (GTDB taxonomy): Bacteria > Pseudomonadota > Alphaproteobacteria > Caulobacterales > Parvularculaceae > Amphiplicatus. Next base: position 17,654 of record JBMOOR010000119.1, read on the forward strand.
CATAATATGTGCATATGAAAAACCTGACCCTCCGGATCGACGAAAAAGTGTTGGCGGCGGCGCGCAAGCGCGCGGCCCTTGAGGGCACGACCGTCGCCAAGGTCGTGCGAGAGTTTTTGAGGGATTACGCAGCGGCACATCTGCCGGAATCGGCGGCGGCGGAACGAGCACGGGGCGAACTCGTCACACTCGCTGAGCAGTCGACATCAAGGCCGCCAGCCGACTGGAAATGGAATCGCGATGAAATTTACGAGGAGCGCATGAGGCGCCTGCGCGACCGCCATTCCGATGCGCCCGGTTTCGCCGAACCGCCCCCTCCGTATGAGGATCAAGCCATGCTCGAACGAACCGCAAACCGTCCGCCGACCCTCGAAGAGATGACGACCGACAGCGGCGCGCCGCCGGTTCCGGGTCATGACGAATGGTTCCGCCGGCAGGTGCAGAAAGCGCTCGACGACAAGAAATCCGGAAAGGCGACATACTTCGATTTCGACGAAGTCGCAGCTGAATTCGGATTCAATGCACGCTAGATTCTCGGGCCGGGCCCGAGAGGATCTTCGATTGATTTACAAGTACATCGCGGAATGGAATCCAACTTCGGTCGAGCGGCTGACCGACAGCATACTCGCCGCGATTGTCCACTTGCAGAGTTTTCCGTTTCTTGGGCGCGTTGGACGCCTCGAATCGACTCGCGAGCTTGTCGTTCCCGGCCTGCCTTACGTGGTCGTCTATTCCCTTCCCGACCAGTATCATGTCGTTATCGAGCGAATCTTGCACGGTGCGCGGCAATGGCCGCCCGAAGAGGCAGTGTGAAATGAACGAACCGAGCGTGAAACAGGCCGTAGGGGGGTGTGAA
>JBMOOR010000120.1:0-18404 GCA_049324555.1 Pseudomonadota bacterium
GCAGGCCGTCGCCGCTGCGGGCGCAGTCTCGAGCGAACGCAGCCGCGCAACCTATATGACGATGATCCACGGCATGCTTTACGGCGACGATCCCGTGAAGCAGGGCTTCGTCCGCAACGGCAATGAGTTCATTCATCCAGGCATGGGGCTCACCTTCAGCGTCCCGCAGGAATTCAAGCTGACGAATACGTCCTCGGCCGTCATTGGGCGCTCGCAGGCCGGCGGACAGATGCAGTTCACCGGCGCGGGTTCGTCGCAAAGCCCGTCGGCGCTGATCGAAGGCGGGATTTCGCAATCGCTTGGCGTCAACCTGGCGCCTGCGCGCGATTTCACGGTCAACAATCGTCAGGGCGCTTTTGGATCGGCGCGCGCGCAAACCCAAAGCGGCGTCGTCGACGTTCAAGCTTATGTCATCCGGTGGCAAGGAACGACGAATTACATTTTCCTTTGGGTGACGCCGGCGAACGACACGCAAAGGCTGCAGCAGGGGATCAATAATTCGGTCGCTTCGCTGCGAACGATCGATCCGAAGGCCGTTACGGTTCCGAAAGCGGAAAAAATCGCCATTGTGACGGCGGGCCCGCGGGACACGGTCTCGGGGCTCGCGGCGCGGACATCCTTCCCGACCGCCAAAAACGAGCGGTTTATCGTCCTCAACGGCCTCCTCGATGCGAATGACCTTCGGGCCGGTCAGAGCGTCAAGCTCGTCCAATAGGCCGCAGCGCTTCAACTGGACGCGGTTGCAGCCGCCCGTTAGGTTTCCGGCCATGCGCTTGGCCGCCCTCTCGGCGGCGCGGCCTGGCGCGTGTCGCAAGCGGGACTGACTGTGAAACTCGACACACCATTAAAAACCCTTGGGCCGGTCAATCATACTGCGCTCAAGAGCGCCGTTTGCGCCGCCGCCCCCGACCTCTGGCTCGAAGAGCAGCTTCGCCAGAAAAGCTTCGACGTGCACGCAAAGACCCATTCGATCATCATGCTGTTCGCGGAAGGCTGGCCGGACATCAGCGTGACGAAACACAGCGGCTGGAGCCGCTTCTCGCCCTATGCGCTCCCGGTGATGCAGGAGATCGTCCGCAAGCATTATTCTGTCCGCGGCACGATCATTCGCGCGGTGTTCGCCAAGCTGCTCGCCGGAATGTCGATCGATGAGCATTATGACGATCATCCGACATTCGCGATCGGTCACAGGATTCATGTGCCGCTCGTCACGAATGACGCCGTCGACTTCGTGATCGCCGGACAGAAGTTCAATCTGAAAGAAGGGATCGCCTACGAGGTCAGCAATCTCGACTTTCATTATGTCGCCAATCCGAGCAACGAGGACCGGATCCACATGATCTTCGATTACGTGGAAGATGCCGCCGCTGCCTAGCGTCCTTGTCAGTTCGGTCGTGCGCGGCGCCAATCAGGGCGACAGCCATGGCGGGCTCTATCGCGTCGATCTTGAGCGGGAGACCTTCGAACAGCTGCTCGACTGGAACGACGCCGGCATCAATTTTGAAGGCCGGGGCGCTGATCGGGGCCTTCGCGGGATGGTCGTCTGGCGGGATATGATCTTCCTCGCCGCGAGCGACGAATTGTTCGTCTATGACAAGAATTTCCGGATGCTCGCGTCGTTCCGAAATCCGCACCTGAAGCACTGCCACGAAATCGCCGAACATCGAGGCGCGCTGTATCTGACGTCGACCGGCTATGATTCCATTCTCCGGTTCGATCTTATGGAGCGGCGATTCAATCTCGGCGTCAGGCTGATCGCTGAATCTTCCAGTTGGCGTGCGAGCATTTTCAATCCTGAGGTCGCCGGCTCCGCCGGCCCAAGCATGGCGCTTCACATCAACAATGTTCATCCGAACGACTACGGAATATTCGTCTCCGGCCTCAAGATGCCGGCGCTCTTGCAGGTGACGCCTTCGAACGTGTCGACAGTCGCCGAAATCCCGCTCGGCACGCACAATGCGCGGCCATTCAGAGGAGGAGTTCTTCTCAACGATACCGACCACGACAGCCTCGTCTGGTTCACGTCCGGTCGGTTTGTTTCGATCCCAGCGCCGGTCTATCCGAAAGAAAGCCTCCTGTTCGCGGACGCCGACGCCTCCGGCGTTGCGCGTCAAGGTTTCGCCCGCGGTCTCTGCGTCCTCTCTGATAATCTTGTCGTAGGCGGTTCGTCGCCGACGACTGTCTCCCTTTACGATCTGGCGGCTGAGCGGCGGATCAAGTCGATAAATCTCACCATGGACATGCGAAACGCCGCCCACGGGATCGCGATCTGGCCGTTCTGATCGTGCGGCGGGCCGTTTTTCGTTGTTTGCGCTATCCAAATCTCCCCGGTCCGTTGCTAGTCTCTCGCAATCGAGTTCCGCCGGGAGAGGGAGCTGACTCTTGAGCGCCAGCCTGTTCGCCTTCTGCCTGTTCATGGGGGCTCAATCCGCAGCAGACGAGATCATCGTAAGCGGCGAGAGACGTGAGGCCGCAAAAACGGAAGCGCCGCTCAGCGTCTCGACTACCGCGGGCGATGATGTCCTTCGCATCAACGCCGACCATCCCGCTGAGGCCCTCAATCGCAGCGCCGGCGTCCTCATCCATCGCGGCAACGGGCAGGAGCACCTCACGGCGATCCGCTCGCCGGTGCTGACGAGCGGTGCCGGGGCGGGATCGTTTCTCTTCCTCGAAGACGGCGTTCCGCTTCGCTCAGCGGGGTTCGCCAATGTCAACGGCCTCTTTGAAGCCCATAGCGAAATCGCCGACCGCATCGAAATCGTGCGCGGGCCGTCGGGCGCCGCCTACGGCGCCAACGCCATTCACGGCGTCGTCAATGTGCTGACGCGAGGGCCCAGCGACGAATTCTCCTATTTCGCAGAAACGAGCGTCGATACAATCGGCCGGATCAAGGGCCGCGCCTTCGCATCCGACGCGGCCGGGCGGCAAGGGTTTTTCGGCGGCGTCTCGATACTCGATGATCCGGGCTTTCGCGCCGAGAGCGGCGCCGATCAGCAGAAGGTCTCCCTCCGGCATGATTATCGCAGCGATTTCGTCAGCATCCGCACAATTGCCGCGGGATACAATCTCAATCAGGAAACGGCGGGCTTCGTCGAAGGGACGGACGCCTATCGCGACGCCGCGCTGAGGCGCGGAAATCCCAATCCGAATTCATTCCGCGACGCAAAAGGCGCGCGTCTTTCAAGCCGCATCGACATCGATCTCGGCGAGGGGCTGACCCTCTCGATGACGCCGTTCGCCCGGTGGAACGATATGGCGTTCCGCCTGCATTTCTTTCCGTCCCAGGCGCTTGAGACGAACTCGCACTGGAGCGTCGGCGCGCAGAACGCGCTTTATTGGGACCGCGGCGGCGTTTCCGCAATCGTCGGCCTCGATGCGGAATATTCCAAAGGCGATCTCACCGAATTCCAGTCGATCCCGACCGTCTTCTCCTACACGCAGGGGCTCCATTACGATTATGAAGTTGCGGCGACTTCCGTTTCGCCGTTTGCGAGCGTGACGATGGAGTTCACGCCGCGCCTCAAGGCGAGTGCGGCCGTGCGCGTCGACCATACGTCATATGACTATGATAATCGCACTCTTTCGGGCGTCGTCGGCCGCTTCCTGCGGCCCGATGACCGCAAGGACGAATTCACGACCGTCAGCCCGAAATTCTCGCTCCAATATGACGCAGGCGGCGCAAACATCTACGCATCTTACGCGCGCGGCGCCCGCCCGCCGCAGACGACGGATCTCTATCGTTTGCAGATCAATCAGACGACGGATCCCGCAAGCCCCGAGACAATCGACGCATTTGAACTCGGCCTCAAAGGCTCAGCGGGATTTCTGAGCTATGAGGCCGCCGGCTATTTCATGCGGAAGCGGAATTTCTTTTTCCGCGACGCCGACGGCTTCAATGTGAATGACGGCCGCACGCGGCATGTCGGCGGCGAAGCGGAATTGTCGGCCGATTTGCCTTGCGGACTTTCGATCGATGGCGCTGTCAGCTACGGTCGGCACACCTATCGTTTTGATCGGCCGGTCTTGAGCCTTCCACAGGCGAGTGAGGCGATCGCATTCGGCGATGATGTCGACACGGCGCCGCGCTGGATCTCCAGCCTTCGCGGCCGGTGGGCGCCGGATGGCTCGCCTCTCTCCGCCGAAGTCGAATGGGCTTATCTCGACGACTATTTCGTGGATGCGGCCAACACGTTGGTCTATCCAGGGCACAGCCTCGTCCATCTTCGCGGCTCCTGGAAAATTTCGGACCGGGTGACGGCGACATTCGCGCTTCGCAATCTCTTCAACACGTTCTATGCCGAGCGCGCCGATTTCGCCTTCGGAACCGAACGGTATTTTCCGGGCGAGGGTCGCGTCGCGTCATTTGGAATAAGGGTCGCCTCATGAAATCTTCTGCGCCGATAAGGATCGCGCCGCCGGAATTCGGCGCGCCGATGGACGCGGCCCACCCATCCGATGAAGCGCGGCGCTTCCTTGCGCTTCGCCGGTCTACGTCCGCCGATCTGATGACGGGGCCGGGACCCGATGATGAAACTCTTGACGCCATTCTCGAAATTGCGGCGCGCGTTCCGGATCATCGGCGCGTCTTTCCGTTCCGTTTCGTCATCATGCGCGGAGAGGCGCGTGCGCGTGCGGGCGAAATCCTCGCGCGCCGGTTTGAAGAGACGGCGGCGGATGCGGACGCGGATCGCATCGAGGCGGAGAGAAAGCGCTTCATGCGTGCGCCCATCGTTGTCATGGTCGTCACGAAAATCGACCCTTGTCATCGGACGCCCGAATGGGAGCAAACCCTCACTTGCGGCGCAGTCTGTTTCAGCATGCTGCTCGCTTCATCCGCCTACGGTTACGCCGCAACCTGGCTGACCGAATGGTGCGCCTACGACCGCAAAGTCCTCAAGGAACTTGGCCTCAGGGACGATGAAAAGGTCGCCGGCTTCGTTTACGTTGGAACAGCGGGCGAGCCGCCGCGCGAGCGCCAGCGACCGGTGATGGCGGACATTGTGACTGAATTTTGAACGGCGTCCTGACGCGATCGTGAACGCTGATCGAGGCGCGCCATTTCGCAGATCGCGTTAAGTTCGACCTGAAGAGAGAGGGACACATGCGCAGGAAAATCATTCTCACCGTCGCCGCAGCGGCGCTTCTTGCGGCTTGCGGCAGATCAAAGCCGGAAGAAACGGCCGCGCCCGCAGCGACCGCTGAAACGCCAGCTGCGGAAGCGGCGCCGGTTGCGGAAGCAGCGGCCGCGGCCGCCGAGCAACCGGCGATCGACGTCTCGGCAGCGCCCGCCGGCCTCTATCAGCCGGACCCGAAGCATCGTTACATCATGTTCAGTTACGACCATTTCGGCTATTCGCGGCCGCAGATCCGCTGGCGCAACTGGGCGGCGGATCTCAACTGGGATCCGTCAGCACCCGAACAATCGACGATCAGCGTCGTTATCGACGCGACGCAGCCCGATTCCGGCGTCGACATGTTCGACGGGCATCTGAAAAGCGAAGGGTTCTTCAACGCCGAGCAATATCCGGAAATCAAGTTCGTGAGCACGTCCGTGGCGATCGACGGACCGAATTCGGCGATCGTGACGGGTGATCTGACGATCAAGGACGTGACAAGGCCCGTATCGCTCGATGTGACGATCAATCGGGCTGCGGACGATGATTTCGCGAAGGGCTACAAGCTCGGCTTTTCTGCGAAGGGCTCCGTCAAGCGAACTGATTTCGGCCTCGGCCAGTATGCGCCGATGGTCGGCGAAGATGTCGCGATCGTCATTGAAGCGGAATTCCTGATGCCGAAAAAGGCAGCGGCCGAACAATGACGGCGCAGCGCTACACGACGGTTGCGGTCTTTCTGCATTGGCTGATCGCGCTCATGCTGATCGGCCAGCTCGCTGGCGGATTTTATATGCACAATCTGCCGGACACCGAGGCTGAATTGAAGTTCGAGCTTTATCAGCTCCATAAATCGTTCGGCGTGACGATCCTCCTGCTGACGCTGGTCCGTCTCGCTTGGCGTTTGACGCACAAGCCGCCGCCTTTGCCCGCCGAAATGCCGGGATGGGAGAGAGCCGCTGCGCGCGGCGCACACGCCGGCTTTTACGTTCTGCTGATCGCGATGCCGCTTGTCGGCTGGGCGGTCGTCTCCTCGTCGCCTTTCGCGGACAGCGTTCAGACCTATCTCTTCGGCGTTGTTCACTGGCCGCACCTGCCGCTCTTCGAAGGCGTTGAAGATCGAAAAGCCCTTTCGCACGATATCGCGGAGATCCATGAATATCTGGCGTTCGCGATGATCGGTCTCATCGCGCTTCATGTCGCGGCGGCGCTGAAGCATCAGTTCGTCGATCGGGACAGTGTGCTCTCGCATATGCTTCCCTTCGTGAAGGCGCGCGCATGAGACAGGGGCTGATCGCAGCGTTCGCCGCCGTCATCGCCTTCGCCGGCTGCGGTCCGAAGGCGGAGGAAGCGGCCGCCTCCTCGCCCGCTGACGGGTGGGTCGTCGACAAAGCGGAAAGCCGGCTCGAATTCACGGCGACGCAGACGGACCGGGAATTCTCCGGGAGGTTCGAGACGTTCGAGGCCTCGATCGCGTTCGATCCCGCCGACCTTTCGTCTTCGACCATCGAAGTCGTCGTCGACATGACTTCGGCGAAGACCGGCGACCGACAGCGCGACGCGGCGCTGCCGACGTCGGACTGGTTCGCCGCCAAGGCGTTCCCGAAAGCCCTCTACCGTGCGAGCGAGATCGTCTCGACGGGCGAGGGCGCCTATGAGGCGCATGGCGCGCTCACCATAAGGGACGCGACCCGCGACCTCGTCCTTCCGTTCACGCTCGCAATCGACGGCGCGCGCGCGATCGCCGACGGCGAGGCGAGCCTCGTGCGGACGGATTTCGGCGTCGGTCAGGGGGAGTTTCAGACCGACGAATGGGTCGGGTTCGATGTGACGGTCACCTTCCATATCGAGGCGACCCGATAGGCCGCGTCGACAAGGCGGGTTCCTTCCCCGCTCCGGGGCCGCTAAAATGCCGGAATGCTCTGGAAGCTTCCTCGCCCGGGCGCAGCGTTTTGCGCCCGCGTTCAAGCTTGCGTCTGGAAGGATCGATCGATGCGTTTCTTTGTCTTCGCCGCTGTCGCCGCGTTCGCCTCCGCCCCTGCGCACGCGCAGGCGCCGCAGCCCTCGCGCTCGCCCGCGGCGGAATTGAAGGGTGAAGCGATCACAAGCGCGCCGCGCCGGGCGCCCGAGAGCATGGCGGACGTCAAGATGTCGTTTGCGCCGATCGTCGAAACGGTCGCGCCCGCCGTCGTCAACATCTACACGAGCCGGGTTGTGACGCGGACAACCGGCGACCCCTTTTTCGACCGCTTCTTCGGCGTCGGCCCGCAGCAGCAGAATTCGCTCGGCTCGGGCGTCATTGTCAGCCGCGACGGCGTTATCGTGACAAACAACCACGTCGTCGAGGGGATGCAGGAGATCAAAGTCGTCCTCTCCGACAGGCGCGAATTCGTGGCGAAAGTCCTCCAGACTGATCCGCAGTCAGATCTCGCGGTCCTCAGGATCGACGCTGGCGAGCCATTGCCGTTTCTCGAATTCGCAAATTCGGACGCCGCGGAAGTCGGCGATGTCGTCCTCGCAATCGGCAATCCCTTCGGCGTCGGCCAGACGGTGACGAGCGGAATCGTCTCCGCGCTTGCGAGAACGGCCGTCTCGATTTCCGATTATCAGTTCTTCATCCAGACGGATGCGGCGATCAACCCCGGAAATTCCGGCGGCGCGCTCATCGACATCGACGGCAAGCTTCTCGGCGTCAACACGGCGATCTTCTCGCGTTCCGGCGGCTCGAACGGCATCGGCTTTGCGATCCCTGCGCGCCTCGTTCAGCAGGTCATTACGACGGCCACCAAGGGCGTTGCGCTGCACCGTCCGTGGGTCGGGGCGACGACGGAAACCGTGACCGCCGATCTTGCGAAGGCCTTGAAGCTCGACCGCCCGATCGGCGCGATCGTCGGCGATCTTTACCCGGCTGGACCGCTCGCGAAGGCGGGCCTCCAGCAGGGCGATGTCATTGTCGCGATCGACGGCCAGCCCGTCTATGACGCGGAAACGCTGCGCTATCGCGTCGGCGTTCAAAATCCTGGCGATCGCGCCAAGCTCGACTTCATTCGGGGCGGGCAGCGCATGAACGGCGAGATGATCTTCGCTCTTCCGCCTGAAACGCCGGCGCGCGATGAACGAACGCTCGCGGGCAATCATCCGCTGAACGGCGTCACGGTCGCCAATCTCTCACCGCGTTTCAACGAGGAAATGGGCCTTAATCCGCTCTCCGCAGGCGTCGTCGTCACCGATGTCGCACAGGGAAGTTACGCTTACCGTTCGCGCCTTCGCCGCGGTTTCCGCATCATTTCGGTCAACGGCGTCAAAGTGTCGACCGCTGCGGATCTCCAGCGTGAGATCACAAAGCCTGTCACCGGCTGGTCGATCGACGTCGATCGCGGCGACCGCATCGTCAACTGGCGGATCGGGCGCTAGTCGCCTTTACTGCGAAACGATCGGCATTGCGCCTAAAGACACCCGCAGCCAGGTTCCACCGAAACACTGTAAGTGCACGCGCCCGGGGCCGGTTCGTCGACGGGATTGTAAGCGCTCGCGTTCAATTTTGCGCGCTCGACGGCGCGGTCTTCATCGCTTCCGCAACCGGGGATGCTGATGGAGTTCGGATCGAGATACTGCGAGGGGCTGCCGTCCAGATTGAGACATTCTTCGATGAGAAGCATCGCGGTTACGGCGCAAACCTCCCCCGGCGGCGGTTTAGCGCCTGGAACCGGATAAGTCTGGCACCGCGCAAGCATTCCTTCGCGGATGCTCGTTTCACGATCCATGATCGTCGTATCAGGATCCATATCCATGCACCAATTGTAGTGGTTCTCGTAATTCGTCTGCCAGCGGTCGTCCGCCTCGTCGCATTGCCGGGTCAGGTATTCCCGCGATTGCGCGACGGCGCGGTCCGCATACTCCTTGCAGACCAGAGTGCGTGGCTTGGTCAAGCACTTTCCGTTGGTGCACGGACCTTCGCCGCACGGTTGCTGCGGCGCGGCACAACAGGCCTGCATCCAGCCGCCGCAGCTCTCGCAGATGTTGCTGGCGTTACAGACGAGATCAAAATCGCAAAACTTGCCCGGCAGGCAAATCTGGCCTTGCCTGCCCGCGGGGACGCAAATCTCGCCGGTAATGGGCTTTGGCGCCGACATGGCCTCGCAGGGCGATCCATTCTCGCAGGTGGGCTGTCCTACCCGCCCGCAGGGCCGGCAGACGCCGTCGATCTCGACCGAGGTGCCGAAGCAGCGCTGGCCCTCCGCGCATGCCGGCTGGCCCTCGGAGCCGCATGCCACGCAAGTTCCGCGGTCGCCTTTGTAGGGGTCGTCGCAAGTGAGTCTCGATCCAATCAATGTTGGGTCGGCCGTGCAGCGGCCGACGCCATAGCGAACGTCCGGCGGACAGCAGGCGCCCCCTTCTTTCGTTCCGCACGCGCGGCAGACGCGCGATCCAATCCAGCTCACGCCGTCAGTAGCGAGCCGGGCGTCGCAGCTAAATCCCTTGTTGCAACTTTCTATCCGCTCCTTTGGATCGCGAAGCACGCCGGTGTAGCCGCGCCCAGAGAACCCCGTGAAATCCCCGTCGCAACAAGGCTGGCCGTCGCCGCCGCAAGCCGAGCACGTGTTAGTTGAAATGTCGCAGCCCAGCCCTTTGTGGCAATGGTTAGTCTTGACCTCGCTGTCCGGTTCGCAGCAGGCGGCGCCTGCCACGTCGCAGCGGCTGAAAAAAAACGGCTCCCGGGTAATAGCGTCAAGAGGAACGTCGCGCGGGCTAATCTGCGCGAAGGACGGCATGCAAAAACCGACGACTACAGCGGCCAGCATTGCTCGAGCCGTAGCGAAATTCGCGATCATAGCGCCCCTCCCCAACGCGTTGGTGAACGCTACCCTGCCGTATGACGGCTTCGCAACAGATTTAGTTGGGGGTGCTCTTGGGTTCCCCGAAGTGGCATCGCCCGGCTTTTGCACTGCAAGAATTTGATTTTCGCATTGGGTGGGATCGCACTCGATTTGGCGACCGCGTCGTCAGCTGGCGGGTCGGACGGTAGAAGGCGAAACGGCGATCGCGCGTCCGTTCGCGCGGCGTCATTTCGACGCCGCTTCGGGCCCATATTCATGGACCGGATGATCGGGGCCGATTGCGTCCGCCACGCGGTCGAAATACGCGGCCAGCGCCGGGTATTCGCCGATCTCGAATCCGGCGTCGCCGGATACATGGCCGTAGGCGTAAATGGCGATGTCGGCGATCGACAGCCGGTCGCCAGCGAGAAAGCGCGCGGCTTCGAGGGATAATTGAAGCGCGCGAAGCGCGCGGCGGGCGCCTTCTCGCTTGGCGGGGACGAGCGCGGCGTTTTGATCGAGCCGCCCGGTCAGCGTCCAGAACCTGAGGCTGCCGATCGTCGGCTCGACATAATATTGCTCAAAGAACATCCACTGCAGGACCTTCGCGCGGTCGAACGGGTCTTCGGGCGCGAACGGCGTTCCGTCGGCGAGATACCAGAGGATCGCATTCGATTCGGCGATCGTGCGTCCGTCCTCGAGTTCGAGGACCGGAACGGCGCCCGCGGGATTTTTCGTGAGGAAACCGTCGGTCCGGCTTTCGCCCGCAAAGATCGAGACGGGTTCGAGCCGATAGGGAATGGAAAGAAGGCTGAGCAGCGTCCGGACTTTCCAGCCGTTTTGCGAAGGAAGGTAGTCGTGAAGGGTCAGCATCTTGTTTTCCTTTTGCAGCGCCGCGCTTTATGGTCGGTTTGCGCCTTCGGCGCATTCCGATTGTTGCGGCCGGCGGCAGGCGATGGACGATCTCTTCGAGGCGGCGGGGTTCGACAGGCAGGCGCCGCGCCCGCTTGCCGACATCTTGCGTCCCGCTTCGCTCGATGAGGTCGTCGGGCAGGATCATCTGCTCGCGAAGGGCGCGCCTTTGCGCCGCATGGTCGATCAAAAGCGGCTTTCATCGCTCATCCTCTGGGGTCCGCCGGGCGTCGGCAAAACGACGATCGCGCGACTGCTGGCGAAGGAAACGACGCTCGAATTCGTGCAGATTTCCGCGGTCTTTTCGGGCGTCGCCGATCTCCGCAAGGTCTTTGACAAGGCGGCCGAGGGGCGAAAAATGGGGAAGGGGACGCTTCTCTTCGTCGACGAGATCCACCGCTTCAACCGCGCGCAGCAGGACGGTTTTCTTCCGCACCTTGAATCGGGCCTCATCACGCTCGTCGGCGCGACCACCGAAAATCCGTCCTTTGAACTCAACCCCGCGCTCTTGTCGCGCGCGCAGGTGTTCGTTCTCAATCGCCTTGACGCAGCGGCGATCGAGAAACTCTTGAAGCGCGCCGAAGCGCATGCGGGCTGCGTCTTGCCGCTGACGGACGAGGCGCGCGCCGCGCTCATTGCGATGGCTGACGGCGACGGGCGGTTCGCACTCAATCTTGCAGAGGAAATCTTCGCCGAGCGCGCGGAAGCGCCGCTCAACGGCGCCGCGTTGTCGAAGATCGTGCAGCGGCGCGCGCCCGTTTACGACAAGGGGCGGGAATCGCATTACAATCTTGCGAGCGCCTTGCAGAAGTCGATCCGCGGCTCGGACGTCGATGCTGCTCTCTATTGGGCGGCGCGAATGATCGTCGGCGGGGAAGACCCGCGCTTCATCCTTCGCCGCCTCATCGTCATCGCCTCGGAAGATGTCGGCAACGCCGATCCGCAGGCGCTTCCTCTCGCGATCGCCGCGCGCGACGCCTATGAATTTCTTGGACAGCCTGAAGGCGAAATCGCCATCGGCCAGCTTGTCGCATATCTTGCGACCGCGCCGAAATCGAACCGTTCCTATGTCGCTTTCCATAATGCGAAGGCGGCGGCGCGAGAGGAAGGCTCGCTCGCTCCGCCGATGCACGCGATGAACGCGCCGACGAAGCTGATGAAGGAACTCGGCTATCATGCGGATTACGAATACGATCACGACGCGGAAGACGCCTTCGCCGGGCTCGACTATTTCCCGCCGGAGATGGAACGCGTGCGTTTCTACGAGCCGCGCGAGACGGGATTTGAACGAGAAATCCTGAAACGGGTCGAGTACTGGGACAAAAGGCGCAGGCCGCGGGACGCGAAATGACGGAAGCTTATCGATACGCCATCGAGCCCGATCTCGGCGCGGACGAATTCATCGACGTCCTGAAGCGCTCGACGCTGTCCGAGCGGCGGCCCGTCAATGAACGCGCGCGCATCGGAAAAATGCTTGAAAACGCCGACATCATCGTCACGGCGCGCGATGAAGCGGGGCGGCTCATCGGCGTCTCGCGCTGCGTCTCGGATTTTTCCTTCTGCTGCTATTGCTCCGATCTCGCCGTCGATAAGGCGCATCAGGGAAAAGGCGTCGGCCGGCGCCTGCTTGATGAAAGCGCGAAGGCGGCGGGCGAATATGCGCATTTCATCCTCCTCGCGGCGCCCGGCGCCGTCAGCTATTACGAGCATATCGGCATGCGCCGCCTCGACATCGCGTTCGACCGCCCGGACTGGAAACGGTTCGCTGATGCTGACTGACGCAGTCATCGCCAACAAGGCGTGGATCGGCGCCGGGGCTTTTGCGCTCCTCTTTGCGCTTGAACGGGCAAGGGCCGCAGCGCCGGCGCCGCCGAATATCGCGCGCCTCGCGAAGAACGGCGTTCTGTGGGCGCTCCTCGTCGTTCTGTCGCCGCTGATCGTCCTGCCGCTGACGGCTTTTGCGGCGGCGCATCCCTTATGGTCCCGCCCGGCAGGCTGGCCGTCATCGGCGATGCTCCTCGCCGATCTCGTCATTTTCGATCTTTGGGCCTATTGGGCGCATCGCGCCTATCATGAAGTCCCCTTCATGCGGCGCTTTCATCGCATTCATCATCTCGACGAACGCCTCGACACGACGTCGGCCGTGCGGTTCCATCCGGGCGAAGTCGCGATCTCCGCTGTTCTGAGGATGGCGCCGATTGTCGTTCTCTCGATCCCGTTCGCGCACGTCGTTCTTTATGAGACGGCGCTTCTCGCCGGGTCGCTCTTTCACCATTCCAACGTCCGCCTTCCCGCCGCGTTCGAGCGCGCACTGTCGCGCGTCATCGTGACGCCGTCGATTCACTGGGTGCATCACCACGCTGTTCGGGCCGACACCAATTCCAATTACGCGGCGGTTTTCAGTCTCTGGGACATTGTATTCGGCACGCGCAGCAGGACAGTGCGAACGCCGGAGATGAAAATCGGCGTCGAGGGCGCGGCGGATGCGCCGGTTTTAAGCCTGCTCTTCGCTCCGCTTCGGCGAGGCGGCCTGTGAGCCGATGATCCGCTCCTGACCGCGGAACCATGTCAGGATGTCCGCCCGGCGCCCATTCGTCGGGCGCGCCCATCGCGCGCTTTTGAGGGGCTCTCCTTCCATCGCCCCCCACCAATATTCCTTGACGACCATAAGCGTCCACTTCGGTCTCTCCGCGCAAGAAAGCAGGAATGTTTCGTGCACGTAGGAATAGGAGGGCCGCGACGCGCTGATCCGTTCACGTTCCCAATGAATGGAGGAGAAATCCCATCGCGCGCGCCTGAGGCCGGGGTTGCCCGCACCGACAAGCGCGTCAAACACGCGGAAAAAGGCGGCGTCGGAAAGGCCCTTCACGGGGCTTTTGGGGCGTCGCCGTAACGCAGCACGCGCACCTTTTCGAGCGTGACGAGGCCGCTCGACATCATCGCGTCGAGCACGGGCAGGAATTCATCGATCTTCGCCTCGCTGTCGACGATTTCGATGACGATCGGCAAGTCCTCGGACAGCCGCAAGATCTTCGACGTATGCAAGCGGCTCGAACGTCCAAATCCCATCGGCGAACGCAGGACGGTCGCGCCGGCAAGATGCATTGCCCGCGCCTTGAGAACAATCGCTTCATAAAGCGGGCGCCCCTCATGGCGGTCGTTCTCGCCGAAGAAGATGCGAAGCAGGACGGCGTCGCGCGGTATTTGCATGGCTCTTATCCTCCGCGAAGCTGATTGACGGCGGCGGCGGCGGCATGGCCGAGCCACACCGCAAAGAGGCAAAGCGCGACCGACGCGCCGACATTGGCGCTCGCCGGCCCCCATTCGCCGTTCTGCATGAGGGTAAGCGTCTGCAGGCTGAATGACGAGAAGGTCGTAAAGCCTCCGAACAACCCGAGCATAACGAATTGTCGCGTTTCGGCGCTCGTCAGCAGGCGGCCATCGGGGCCTGTGAGCGTATTGAAAAAGCCGATCAGGAATGAGCCGACGACATTGATGATAATCGTTCCCCAGGGAAAGGTCGGACCAAGAAGGCTTGCGGCGACGCCCGAGCAGAAATACCGGGCTGCGCTGCCGAGCGCGCCTCCGGCCATGATCAGAAGATAGATTTTCCAAGTCATGCTGTCCCTCTAGCAGGAGTCGGCCGCGGCGTAGTAGGTCAAGTCGAAAACCGCTCCAGCGGTCGGCTTATCGAAAGCGGCGAGGATCCATTGGCGTCTGTCACAACCATCACCGTCGCGGAAAAGGACGACGGCCTCCGGCTCGATCGCTGGTTCCGCACCTATTATCCGGGGTTGAGGCACGGCGCGCTCGAAAAGCTGCTGCGAACAGGACAGATCCGCGTCAATGGAGGGCGCGCCAAGGCGAACCGGCGCATCGAGGCGGGCGAGGCGATCCGCGTGCCGCCGATCGGCGAGAAGGCGGAGGCGCCGAAGACGGAATTCCGGCCGAAGAAGGAAGACGCCGACTTCATTCGCAAGCTGACGATCTTCGAGGATGATGCGATCATCGCCCTCAACAAGCCGTTCGGCCTCGCCGTGCAGGGCGGCGCGAAGACGACGCGCCATATCGACGGCATGCTCGCCGCGCTCGAAAAGGACGGCGAACGTCCGCGCCTTGTCCACCGGCTCGACCAGGATACGGGCGGCCTGCTGATTCTCGCCAAGACGCGGATCGCCGCGGCGCGGCTCGGCAAGGCGTTTCAGGGGCATGACGTCGTCAAGACCTATTGGGCGCTCTGCGCCGGCGTCCCGGAAATCCGTCAGGGCACGATCAATCTCCCGATCGCCAAGAAGATGGTCCGCATCGGCGAGAAGGACCAGGAGCGGATGGCGCCCGCGGAAGGCGAGGACGCGAAGAAAGCGATCACCGATTACATGGTGCTCGATTCGGCGGGGCCCGCTTCGTTTCTGGCGCTGAAGCCTTTGACGGGGCGCACTCACCAGCTGCGCGTTCACTGCGCGGCGATGGGAACGCCGATCATCGGCGATCGCAAATACGGGGGACAGGCGGCGAGCGTTGAAGGCGCGCCCGAAGGCCTCCAGCTCTTCTGCCGGTCAATGACGTTTCCGCATCCCGACGCCGGGCGGCAGGTCACGCTGACAGCGCCGCTCACGGGCCGGATGAAGGAGACTTTCGACCTCTTCGGATTCGATCAGGAGGCGGAGGTTTCCTGGCCTGACCTTTCCCGCAAGAAATCGAGGCGATGACGAAGGTCGCAGATAATCCCTCCCGCCTGCCGAAGCGGTTCTATCAATCCGCAAGCGTCGATGAAGCGGAGGGCGATTTTCTTCTTTGTCTCGACGGGAAGGGCGCGAAGACGAGGGCGGGGCGCGCGCTTGCGGCGCCATCGAAAAAGCTCGGCGCCGCAATTGCCGAGGAATGGGACGCGTGCGGGGAATTCATCGACTTTTCAGCGATGCCGATGACACGCTTTGTCATGAGTTTGATCGATCTTGGCGACAGCGACGCCGGCAAATGGCGCGACATGCTCCTTGCGCTGCTGAAGTCGGACCTCCTCTGCTACCGTGCGAGCGAGCCCGCCGCTCTCGCCTCGCTCCAGCGGGCGGCGTGGGATCCTTTGCTCGACTGGGCTTCGGGCTTTCTCGGGGCGCCGCTCAAGACGGGCGCCGGCGTTTCCTTCATCGAGCAGCCGGCGGCGCCGATTGCGGCGGCGCAGTCGATCATCGCAACGGCGCAGGCAGGTTCGCTTCTCGGCATGAAAGCGGCGGCGGAGATTTCGGGCTCGGCGGTGATTGCGTTCGCAATCGCCGAGAACGCCTTTCCCGCGGAAGCGTTGTTCGACGCTTCGCGCGTCGACGAGGCCTATCAGGCCGAACGCTGGGGCCTCGATGATGAAGCTGAACGGCGCGCAAAGAGACTTCGCGCCGACTTCCTTGACGCCGCGCGCTTCTTAAGGCTGCTCTGACGGTTGGAGGCCGGCCGTCTCGCCGCGATTGCCGGCGCGGAATTTCAGCAATTCGTCGCCGTTGAGGATCTCATCGTCATCGGTGTCGCAGGCGTCGAAATCCGCCATCACGCGGCGGAGATATTTCTTGCGGCTGAGGCTCGCTTCGCCTTCGGCCATGAGGACGAATTTGTTGCGGGCCTGCGCGGAATGCTCGGCCGCCGCAGCCGCCGGATCGTCATGGACGACCGGATCGACGAAGCGACTTCGCCCGGCGCCCGACACCGTCGCATCTTGCCATCCTTCGACAAGAAACGTGAATTCATCGACTGTCAGCGCTTCGTTGCGGTCGAGATCGGCGACGACGAAGTCGAGCTTGGCCTCCTCGTTCGCCTCGTTGCGCGTCAGCGTCTTGCTGTCGAATTCCGCTTTCAGCCGCTCGATCGGCGATTGCGCCGCCTCGCTCGCGCGCAACGGATCGTCGGCGGAATAGGTGATCGTCTCCGTCGTCGTTTCGACCACCTTGCCGTCGACCGTCCGCGTCAGCGTCACATCCTGCTTGATCTGCTGCTGCGAGTTCAGGAAGTCCGCCATTTCGTCTTCGTTCATCGCCGGCGTCTCAACCGTGACCTCGACGCCGATAGGCGCTTCAACCTTGGCGGGGGCCTCTGCGGCCGTCTCCTGCGCACCCGCCGCGGCTGCGCCAAGCGCGAGGATTGCGGCTGCGGCGGTTAGCGACATCCGGTAATTGCGGGTCATGGAGCCTCCCTGAATTCAAATCTTCGCGCCGCCATTCATAGACGCAAACGCACGGATTGTCGTTGGCGATTTAGGGGGGCGATTTCGGGCGGCGCATTACCGTCCGTTCATACGGCGCCGACCTTGATGAGGGAGTTGACCGTTGCAGCGACGGCCTCATCGGGCGAGCGGAACCGGATGCCAGCGAGTTTCGTCACATAGTCCGCCTGCGCCGCCGGCCGCGCGCCGATATCGGGAAGGACCGCAGCGAGATTGCGGTCGAAATTCGCGAGCAGCCTGACGGCGAAGGCCGGCATCGTCGCCGTCGGGACCTTTTTCGAGTTGTCGGGCGCCGCCCGCTTGATCGACGCCGCCATCTCCCCGAGCGACATCGTCCCGCCGGCGGCGATCAGCCTGCGCCCGCCCGTCCCGGGCGCCTTCAGCGCGGCGACATGGAGGTCGGCGACGTCGCGAACGTCGACGACCGGATAGGCGGCAGGAGGCGTTGCGGGATAGGCGCCTTCGATGAACATCCGGACGACGTCGATCGAGGCGCCGAACTCCCTGTCGAGCGCCGGGCCAAGCACAAAGCCCGGATGGATCGTCGTCAGCCGGTTTTTTTGTCCCCGTTCTTCGACAAACGCCCATGCGGCGCGTTCGGCTTCAGTCTTTGAAACTACGTAGGCGGACAATTCACTCCAGCCGAGATCGGTCCAGTCGTCTTCGGCGACCTTGAACTCGGCGGGACGGCCCGGACGATACATCATCGTCGCCATCGAAGCCGTCATGACGATGCGAGGGATCCCGGCGTCGAGCGCGGCGCTGATGACGCGCAAGGCGCCACCCTTCGCCGCAGGCGTCAGCGCATTGCGATCGCGCGGCTGCGACATCGGGAAGGGGGACGCGACATGCATCACTGCGGCGCACCCTGCGACCGCTTCCTCCCAGCCGGCGTCGGCGGTGAGGTCGGCGGCGGCAAACGAAAGCCGCGTTTCATCCGCGGCCTTTGGGTTATGGGCGGCGAGCGACTTGCGGACCGTCTCGCCCTTCGCCGCATCGCGTACTGTTCCGCGCACCGCGTAACCCTCTCTTAGAAGGGCGAGCGCGACATGGCGGGCGATGAAGCCGCTGACGCCGGTGACGAGAACGGGATCGGTCATGATCGGTTTTCCTCTATTGGCGCGCTTGCGCTGACGGTAGGGCCGAATGTCTCATGGAACGACTCGCGGAGCGCCGCATCCGCGTCCGAAAGCGTCGCGGGACTTCCGAGATCGACGAGCGAGGTGACGCCGAAGCCGGGCGTCGCGACGCCGCAAGGAACGATGCCGCCGAAATGCGAAAGGTCGGGTTCGACGTTGAAGGCGATCCCGTGAAAGGTCACCCAATGGCGGACGCGAACGCCGATCGCGGCGATCTTGT
>JBMOOR010000121.1:0-2054 GCA_049324555.1 Pseudomonadota bacterium
GCGCCGACAATATCGAGATCGCAGCCGACGGTTCGCTTTGGATCGCCGGACATTCGAAAGTCTTCGACTTTCTGAAGCACGCCGAGGACCCGAAGGCGATCGCCCCGGCGCATGTCATCCGCGTCAACCCGGAATCGGGTCTCACAGAAGACATCCTGATCGACACGGGCGGCGCCCTTAACGGCTCGTCGGTCGGCGCCGTCTGGGACAACACGCTGATCGTCGGCGCCGTCTTTGACGGCCATGTGATGGTCTGCCCGGTCGAATAATCGCGCGCTGGCGGTCTGGCCGGCGAGCGCCCGCTTGACTTCGCGTCGGCGCCTCGCCACAGCCGCGCGATGCCTGATCACGCCGCAAGACATTTCAAGGCGCTCGCCCTCGGCGCCGCGGGGATCGCGGTCCTGTGCGGCATGGACGGCGTCATCAAGCATCTGGTTGCGACGAATGACGCGCTTGTCGTGACGCTCGGCCGCTACATTTTCGGCGCCGCCTTCGCCCTCATTATCTGGCTTCGCTCCGGACGGCCGACGCTGACGCGCGAGATGTGGAGAGCGCACGCCGTCCGCGGCTTCGTCATCGCGTTTTCGGCTTCGCTTTTTTTCTGGTGCCTGTCGGTGCTTCCGCTCGCTGAGCTGATCGTCATCACCTTCATAGCGCCGCTCCTTGTGCCGTTCATGGCGCGCGCGGTTCTTGGCGAAAAGATCCGTCCCCGTTCGATGATCGCCGGCCTTGCGGGTTTTTCCGGCGTCGTCATCGCGGCGGCGGGCGGCGATAACTTTTCGGCGGACAACCAGCGCCTTCTCGGCATCGGCGCGGCGCTCGCGTCCGCCGTCACCTATGCGCTCTCGGTGACGCTCCTGCGCGGCCGCGCCGGCAAGGACGGTCCCATCGCCATCGGCGTTCTTTCGAGCGTCATCCCGGGCGCAATCATCGCCCTGCCTGCGGCTGCGACCGGCGAGCTTCCTCCCGTGAGCGACCTCCCCGATTTCCTCCTTCTCGGCGCGCTCGCGGCGGGAGGCATGTATCTCCTCGCCAGAGCCTACGCGCACGCCGAGGCGCAGGTCCTTGCGCCGCTCGAATTCACCGCGCTGATCTGGGCGTCGCTGATCGGCCTTGCGTTCTTCGACGAAGTCCCGCGCCCGCAGGTCTGGTTCGGCGCCGTCATTATCGTCGCGGCGTGCCTTTGGGGCGCGCAGCGGGAAAAGCAGCCGCTGCTGACGCCTTTCGCGCCGGCTAGGCCGCCGGACGCCGCCGGGTGAGTTTTCGACGCTGTCGCTCTCGTCTTTTTTCGGCTGTTCATGCGGGTTTGCGCTGCGAAAGGCGCCCCATTGGCTCCCCGAAAGGGGCGCCGAATTAACCATGATCGCCGCCGCGAGGCTCACTTCAGGACTCCTCCGATCAGCAGCGCCGCATTCTTGAGCGCAATCGCCTTGTTGAAATGTCCGTCCTCGACTCTCTTGATCGCGGCGCCGAGAAATTCGGCGGCGAGCCAGTCCTTCTCGCGCGCCAGAATCCGCGCGACGATCTCGAAATCCCGCGCCGACACGATCGCGGCCCGCGGCCGGCCATGACGTTCGATCATCACCGGCGCCTCTTCGGCGGCGTCGAGCAGTTGATAGAACCGCCGCGCCGCCTCCTTTGTTGAAACTCTTCGCATGCAAACTCCATCGGATCATCAGCACGGAGACAGAATAAAGCCTCCCGCAAGGTGTAGGACGGATTTTTGTTTGGCTTTGAAATCAACGGGATCGTTGGTTAACGCGATTTTATCGCGTTAACGCGAAAAGCCCTTCTCCCGATGCGCGAAGGTCAGGGCGAGGGTCCCCGAGGCGAGGCTTGCGTGAGGAGCTTCAGGGAGCCCGCACGCTTCTTATTCCGTAAGCGGATGTTCTCAAAACTGCGATGGCTGGACCCTCGCCCCCGGCCTCTCCCCCACAGGGCAGGACAATCGCATAGGCGCGGCGCACTCTTCTCCCCTCTCCCGCTCGCAGGGTCAGACCATGCGTCTGACGGGGCGGGGGTGAGGGTCCGTATGCGGAGAAATCCGCCCTTGG
>JBMOOR010000122.1:0-2049 GCA_049324555.1 Pseudomonadota bacterium
ACGCAGGCCCGCAAAAGGTGACGGTCGTCTACAAGGTCACAAGCAAGGGCGCGGTTGAAGACGTAAGGGTCCGGGAATCGACAGATCCCTGTTTTAACGACACAGCAATTGCGGCCGTTCGCAGCACGCGTTTCGACCCCGCGATGAAAGACGGCGTGACGGTCGATCAGGAAGATCTCGAAACCACGTTCCGGTTCGTCTTGAACAGCGAAACGACGGCGCAGGATTTTGATGCGCGCCCGATCAAGCGCTATCCGCCTTCCTACCCGGAATCCTGTATGAACAGGGCGGGCGCCAAAGAGTCCGTCTTCGTCGAATTCGACGTGACGGCGGATGGAGAGACAGCCAACCCCCGCGTCGTGGACTCGACCTATTCCTGTTTCAATTCATCGGCGCTTGCGGCGGTGAAAAAGTGGAAATACCAGCCGAAAATCGAAGATGGCGAGCCCGTCGCAAGAAACGGCGTTCAGACTGTCATCACATATGAAATCTCCGGCAGCTATTCCGGGCCGCGGAACCGCGTCGCCGTCGCCAGGAAGCTGAACTCCATCGCCGCGAAAATCCGTTCGGGCCGCAATCCGCAGGAAGTTCTCGCCGAACTCGCCGAGGTCGAGGCGAAATACGGCGACGACTTCACGCCTGCTGAATTGAGGGCGTTTTATCAACTTCGCGGCGCGGCGCGACTCGCCGCCAAGGATTATCGCGGTGCGCTTGACGATTTTCGGGTCGTTCGGCGTCTCGGCATCAGCGGCGAGTCGGGCGAGGCGGTTGTGAAAACGATCGAGCAGCTCGAAGCCTACGTCGCCGCCGAGGATGCGGGAGCCTTGCCGCCGGCGGAGGCCGCCGAAGCGCCCGCCGCTCAGCCCGATGCGGACGAGCCTGCGGCGACCGTCGATGTCGAAACGCAAGCTGAGTGATCTCGCTGCGACGCTTGCAGATTGTCGGATTTTCTGCGCCCCGCGTCAGAACGAGAATGAGCCCTTCTCGCCGGCGGCGACGGCGCCGATGCAGTGTTCGCCGACGCGCGCGAAAGGGCAGTTGTCGGCGTCGCTTTCGTCCGTGAACCGAATTTGGATCGCGCCCTCGCGCGGGCCTTCATAGTTGCAGGAGCCGCCGGTTGAATCACGCGCCGACAAGGTCTCGACCCTGCCGCGTCCCCGCGAGCTCTTCTCGATCGGCGCCTTACCTTCGCGTTCGAAGACGCAGCTCATCGTCCAGCCGCGGTCGCCGGAAACCTTGACGATGATGAGGCCGGCGCCCGTCTCCGCCCCGGCGGGCGCGGCGAGGCTGCTCGCTGCGAGGACTAACGCGGCGATGACTTGCGATTGGGTCTTCATGGCTGATCCTCCCTGAACACAGGAGAATCCTTACCATCAAAGAATCAATGATTCAAGATATTTTGATCTAATTGCGATCCCGAACAAGAATCGCCAAGCGGCAGCACCGCGTCGAGCAGCACAGCGCATTTGTCGGGACAGCCGTTGCAGCAATCGGCGACGAGGAAGGTGATGAGTTCGCGCGTTCGCTCAAGGTCGATCGCATGGAAGATGCGCCGGCCGTCGCGCCGCACCCGCGTCAGCCCGGCGTTGGCGAGCACGGTCAGATGCGTCGACATGAGGTTCTGACGCACGCCAAGCTTCTCGGCGATTTCGGTCGCTGGCACTCCTTCGGGCCCCTGCCGGACAAGAAGCCGGAAGACTTTGAGGCGCGTTTCCTGGGCGAGAGCGGAAAGCGCGGCGGCGGCGTCTGAGACTTCCATACGTCTTGAATAGTTGATGCGGCGCGCTTTGGCAAAGCGGCCTTAGTCATCAAAACCCGCCGCCGGTCTTGAAACCGCCGCCGCGGGAGCCGCCGCCTGTCCGGAAGCCGCCGCCAAAGCCCCCTCCGGTTCGAAACCCGCCGCCCGAGCGCGGAATGCGCGGCGGGCGTGGCGGGCGCACGCCGCCCCGGCTTCCGCCCATGGTCCCGCCCCAATTGTCGGGAAGGCCGAACCGGCCGCGCCATTCGTCGCCGCCAAGATCGCTGTCCCAGTCGCGCCGGCGCGTCCGG
>JBMOOR010000123.1:0-1973 GCA_049324555.1 Pseudomonadota bacterium
ATCCGCCGCGGCGTTCGTCCCCGAACGCCTTTTGCGCATAACCCGGCTTGCGGTTCGGCGCATCCGGAAGGAGCCAGATCTGAAGGAGGTGAACGGGCTCTTTCTTCGACGCGTTATATTCGCTGTGCGTGACGCCCGATCCTGCGCACATGTACTGAACTTCTCCTGGGCGGATGATCCCGCCGCCGCCCGATGAGTCCTTATGCTCAAGCGCGCCTTCAAGGACGTAAGTGACGATTTCCATGTCGCGATGGGAATGCGGAGGAAAGCCCGCGCCCGGCGCGACCGTGTCTTCATTGATGACGCGAAGCGCGCGAAAGCCCATGTGATCCGGGTGATAATAGTTGGCGAATGAGAACGAATGGCGCGCCTGAAGCCAGCCGTGATCGGCATAGCCGCGGTCAATCGCCTTCCTGATGAGGATCATGACGAGCACTCCTTGTCGGGGATGGTTCGACCCCGATATGGGGCGGGCTTTTGCAAATTCCAGTCGCAGTCCCTTCACGCCCGCGCGAGCGAAAGGCGTGCGGGAGCGGCGGCGCCTTTCCGCCCTATTCGCCGTTGAAAAGCCGCATCGCCGCGACGACCATCGCCTCGGTTCCGGTCCGTATTGCAGGCTCGGCCTCGACCTTGAAGAAGGGCGAGTGATGCGAAGGCGCCGCCGCGAGGGCTTTTTCCGGCGTGCCGCCGACGCTGAAATAGACGCCTTTGACGCCCGATTCGGGCGTCACGAAATAGGCGAAGTCCTCCGCGCCCATCCCTTCGGGCGGCGGCGATACGAGACGATCGGCGCCGAAATGCTCCGTGAACGCTATTTTTATGATCTCGACCGTCGTCGCGTCATTGACTGTCGGCGGCGTCGT
Source organism: Pseudomonadota bacterium (assembly GCA_049324555.1). GTDB lineage: Bacteria > Pseudomonadota > Alphaproteobacteria > Caulobacterales > Parvularculaceae > Amphiplicatus. Next base: position 864 of record JBMOOR010000123.1, read on the forward strand.
TTCCATCTTTGAACGGATGACTTCAGGCAGCAACTTTTCAGGAACGCCCATCGAAATCGCAACGCCCTTCGCCACGCGATCGATGCCGTCGAGCAGCTGCTTCCTCACCGCCGGATCGTTGGAACGCACGGTGAGCTGCATGTCCACGCGGTCGCCGATGATGTTGTGCTTCGAGCCGCCATGGATCGCGCCGACAGTAATGACGCCGGGCTGCAAGGGGTCGATCGAGCGCGAGACGACGGATTGCAGCGAGACGACGATCTGCGCGGCGACGAGCACGGGGTCGATCCCCTTGTTGGGCGCCGCGCCATGCGCGCCGACCCCATGGACGATGATGTCGACGCTGTCCGAGCTTGACCCGGCGAGCAGCGGAACCTCGATCTTGCCGGACGGGCGATCGGCGGCGACATGAAAGGCGAGCGCGTAATCGGGCTTCGGGAAACGCTTGTAGAGGCCGTCATTCAACATGTCGCGCGCGCCCGATATGCGCTCTTCCGCCGGCTGGCCGATGAGAACGAGCGTTCCCTTCCATCGATCCTTCCTCGTCGCCATCTGACGCGCCGTTCCGACGAGCGATGTGATGTGCGTATCGTGTCCGCAGGCGTGCATCACGGGCTTCACCTTGCCGTCAATATCTTCCTGCGTGACGGTCGAGGCGTAGGCGAGACCTGAATCCTCCTTCACCGGGAGGCCGTCCATGTCGGCGCGGATCATCACCGTCGGCCCTTCGCCGTTTTTCATGACCGCGACGACTCCCGTGCCGCCGACTTTTTCGGTGACGTCAAACCCCAGCGCGCGGATTTCCCTGGCGAGGCGTTCCGACGTCTTGAATTCGCGATGCGAGAGTTCGGGGTTGCGGTGAAAGTAGTCGAACAAAGGCGCAAGGTTCGTCTTGTAATCGGCCTCGATCGCGGCGCTGAGGTCATCTTGCGCGGCGACCGGCGCGGCAACGGCGAGAGCGGCGATGGAAACAACGGATGCGATGATAGCTCTGATTTTCATGGACGACCCCTCTTTAGCGCCGGCCGGCGCAGTGTTTGGTCGGCACATTAGAGGGTCGGGCCGGCGATTGTAATCAGCGTCTGGATTTTGAAGTGCGCCTGCTCCCCT
>JBMOOR010000124.1:0-17615 GCA_049324555.1 Pseudomonadota bacterium
GTGCTCGGAATTCTCGTGCTCGCGGCGCCAGCGCACGCCGCCGGCTCCGGCATGCCCTGGGAGGCGCCGCTCGCCTCGATCCTCGCTTCGATCGAAGGACCCGTCGCGCGAATTGTCGCCGTCATCATTATTATCATCACGGGGCTTTCTCTCGCCTTCGGCGACACGTCCGGTGGCTTCCGGCGCCTCATCCAGATCGTCTTCGGGCTTTCCGTCGCCTTCGCCGCGACGAGCTTCTTCCTCGCCTTCTTCTCCTTCGGCGGCGGCGCGCTGATCTGAAAGGTGACACCTATGACCGACGGCTATTCGATCCCGATCCACAGAAGCCTCACCGAGCCAATCATGATGGCGGGCGCGCCGCGCGGCATTGCGATCCTCAACGGCACGATCGCCGCCGCGGTCGGCCTCGGGCTGCAGATGTGGGCGGCCGGCATCGTGCTCTTCGTCGTCGGCCATGCCGGCGCCGTCTACGCCGCGAAGAAGGATCCGAAATTCGTCGAAGTTGCGGTGAGACACCTCAAGCACAAGGCGTATCTTTCATGCTGAACCTCCGCGAATATCAGCAGCGGCCGAAACGCCTCGCGGATTATCTCCCTTGGGCGGCGCTCGTCGCGCCGGGCGTCGTCCTCAACAAAGATGGCAGCTTCCAGCGGACCATCCGCTATCGCGGTCCCGATCTCGAAAGCGCCAGCGCTGAGGAACTCGTAAGCTTCACGGCGCGCGTCAACAATGTGCTGAAGCGTTTCGGCTCGGGCTGGGCGCTCTTCTTCGAAGCCGCGCGGTCGCCGGCGTCGGAGTATCCCGCAAGCGACTTTCGCGACGGCGCGGCGTTCCTCGTCGATGAAGAGCGCCGCGCGCACTTTGAAAGCGCCGGCCGTCACTTCGAGAGCGCCTATCATCTGACCATCGCGTGGTTGCCGCCGACCGATCGCGCGACCAAGGGCGAGGCGCTGTTCCTCACGCGCGAGAATGCGTCGGCGCCCGCTTCGTGGCGGGATTACCTCGATACGTTCTTGCTGGAGACCGATCGCGCCATCGATCTCCTCGCAGCGCTTCTGCCGGAGTGTCATACGCTCGACGATTCCGAGACGCTCGAATTCCTGCACGGAACGATATCGACAAAGCGTCATCCGGTCGCCGTCCCGTCCTCGCCGATGTTCCTCGACGCGCTGCTCGCCGATTGTGCGCTGACCGGCGGGCTCGAGCCGATGCTCGGGAATGAGTACCTCCGCACTATCAGCGTCCAGGGTTTTCCGCCGGCGAGCGAGCCGGGGTTTCTCGACGGCCTCAATAGGCTTGGGTTTCCTTATCGCTGGACGACGCGGTTCATTGCGCTCGACAAGGCGACGGCGACCAGGGAACTCGCCAAATACCGCCGGCAATGGTTCGCCAAGCGCAAGTCGATCGCCGCGATCATCAAGGAAACGCTCTTCAATGAGCAGAGCATCCTTGTCGACGCCGACGCCGACAACAAGGCCGCCGACGCCGATGCGGCGTTGCAGGAACTCGGCGCCGACGACGTTTCCTTCGGCTACTTCACAACGAGCGTCGTCGTCGCCGACGAAGACGCCGCGATGGTCGAAACCCAGGCCAAAGAGATTGAGCGAGTCTTGAACGGGCTCGGCTTCGTCACTATCCGGGAAACCGTGAACGCGGTCGACGCCTGGCTCGGGTCCTTGCCGGGACAGCTTTACGCGAACATCCGCCAGCCCCTTATCCACACGCTGAATCTCGCTCATCTCGCGCCCTTGTCTGCAGTGTGGGCGGGCGCCGCGTGGAACGACCATCTCGACGGTCCGCCGCTCCTCATTGCGACCACGCATGAGACAACGCCGTTCCGGCTCTCAACCCATATCGGCGATGTCGGTCACACCTTGGTAGTCGGACCCACAGGCGCCGGAAAATCCGTTCTCCTCGCGCTGATGGCTCTGCAGTTCCGCCGCTACCGGCAAGCGCAAATCTTCGCCTTCGACAAGGGCAAGTCGTTGCGTGCGGCGATCCTCTCGCTCGGCGGCGCGTTCCATGATCTCGGATCAGAAGACGCGCCCGCCTTTCAGCCGCTGGCCGCGATCGACAGCGCTTCGGCGCGCAGCCTCGCGCAGGACTGGCTTCTCGGAATCCTTGCGCAGGAGGGAGTGAGCGTCGATCCGTCCATCCGCGACACTCTCTGGCTCGCGCTCTCCAATCTCGCGGAAGCGCCGGCAAGGGAGCGGACCTTAACCGGGCTAACGCTCCTCTTGCAGCGCGCCGATCTTCGCAACGCCCTCAAACCCTTCACCATCGACGGCGCGCACGGGAGCCTGTTCGACGCCGAACAGGACACGCTCGACCTCGCCGAAACCCACGGCTTCGAGATGGAAGCGCTGATGCGCCGCGAGGCGGCGGTCGCGCCGGCGCTCGCCTACATCTTCGATCGGCTCGATTCGCGCTTCGACGGGCGGCCGACGCTTCTTATGATCGACGAAGCCTGGGTGTTTTTGGATCACCCGCTCTTCGCCACGCGCCTACGCGATTGGTTGAAGACCTTGCGCAAGAAGAATGTCTCGGTTGTCTTCGCGACGCAATCCCTGAGCGACATCGCGTCGTCGCGCATCGCACCGACCATCATCGAGAGCTGCCCGTCGCGGATCTTTCTCGCGAACGACCGCGCGCAGGAAGCCGGCATCCGTCCGACCTATGAAGGTTTCGGTCTCAACGCGCGCCAGATCGAGCTCATCGCGACGGCGACGCCGAAGCGCCACTATTATTACCAGTCGGCGATCGGCAACCGCCTCTTCGAACTCGGACTCGGGCCGGTCGCACTCGCGCTTTGCGGCGCGGCATCACCCGCCGATCAAGCGCTGATTGACAGGATCGTCCGCGAAGGCGCCGGCGAGTTCGCCAGCCGTTTCCTCGCCGCCAAGGGCCTCCCTTGGGCGAGGGAAATTCTCATCGATCATTCTTTCAACGAAGGAGCCCTCAAATGCGCAGCCGAATGAAACCAGCTTTGTTGACGAGCATCGCGGTGCTGACGCTTGGCTTGTCCGCGGTCGCGCCCGCGAGCGCCCAGTTCTTCGGCGGCATCGTCTACGACCCGACCAATTACGCGCAGAACCTTCTGACGGCGACGCGCACGCTCACCATGATCAACAATCAGATCAAGCAGCTCACCAACGAAGCGCAGATGATCGTCAACCAGGTGAAGGACTTGACCAGCCTTCCCTATACGGCGCGGGCGGCGCTCAACGCCCGCCTTGTCCAGATCGAGACGCTGATCAAGACCGCGAAGGGGCTTGCTTACGATGTTGCGTCGATCGATGCCCAGTTCACCTCGCTGTTTCCAGAGGATTACAGTTCGACGCCGAACGCGGCGATGGCGGCCGACGCCCGCGCGCACTGGCAGGAAGCGTCGCGCGCCTTTCACGACGCCATGCTGATGCAGGCGAAAATCGCCGAGACCATTTCCGCCGATATGACGACGCTCGACGAGATCGTTGCGCAGAGCGAAGGCGCGATCGGCGACCTTCAGGTCTCCCAGGCGTCGAACCAGCTTCTCGCACTACAGGCGAAGCAAGCGATGCAAACTGCGGAGCTTTTCGCCGTCGCCTCGCGCGCCGACGCTCTCGACCGGGCGCGCAAGCTCCAAATGGAAGAGCGCGCTCGCATTCACCGGGCGCGCTTCGTCGGCGACGGCGTGATCTATCCGTGAGGTAACGCCGAAGGGCGGCAGGCTATGGGCAATCTCAACGTCATCGACACTTTCACCGCGACCTTCGTCAGCTACATCGATAGCGGATTTGGGCTTCTGCAAGGCGATGTAGGGTTCCTCACCGCGATCCTGATCGGCATCGATATTGTCCTCGCCGGCCTCTTCTGGTCGATGAACGGCGTCGACAACGTCATCGGCCAGTTCGTGAAGAAGGTGCTCTATGTCGGCGCCTTCGCTTTCATCATCAACAATTTCCGGCTGCTCGCCGACATCATCTTTGCAAGCTTTGCGGGACTCGGCCTCGTCGCGACGGGGACGAGCCTCGCCGCAGCTGATCTGATGAAGCCGGGTTTCGTCGCGGACACCGGCTACACCGCCGCCTATCCGCTCCTTGAAGAAGCGAACGGACTTATCGGCTTTCCGAGCTTTTTCGATAATTTCGTGACCATCGCGATCATCATCCTCGCCTGGGTCATCGTCCTCTTCGCTTTCTTCATTCTGGCGATCCAGCTCTTCGTCACCATCATCGAGTTCAAGCTGACCACCTTGGCCGGCTTTGTCCTCGTCCCCTTCGCGCTTTGGAACAAGACGTCCTTCCTCGCCGAGCGCGTTCTCGGCAATGTCGTTTCCTCAGGGATAAAGTTGATGGTCCTCGCGATCATCGTTGGCATCGGCTCGACGATCTTCGGATCGATCACCTCGGCCTTCACGCCTGGCGCCGTCACGCTAGAGGACGCGGCTGCAACCATTCTCGCCGCGCTCGCGATGCTGGCGCTCGGCATCTTCGGACCGGGCATCGCCGCAGGGCTCGTTTCCGGCGCGCCGCAACTGGGCGCGGGCGCCGCGGTTGCGACCGCCGCCGGCGCCGGCGCGGCCGTTCTTGGGGCCGGCGCGCTCACCGCCGGCGGCGCAAGAGCCGCCGCTTCCGCCGGGCAATCGGCAGTCCGCGCCGGCGCCGCCATGGCAGGCGGCGCGAACGCCGCCTTCACGCTCGGCCGCGCCGCTTCGGGCGACTCCGGATGGCGCGGCGCGGCGGCTGGCGCTGCGGGCGTCGCGCAAGCAGGTGTCTCCAGCGCCGCGCGCGCGATGCGCTCGTCCGTATCGAGAGCGTTCGGAAACCCCGGCGAAGCGTTCATCGCCGGCGAGCGCGCAGCTTTCACCGCGACTGGCGGACGCCTCTCGTCCGCCTCAGCAGCGCCGTCGGCAGGCGGGCAGCCGAGCGGCGCGCCGGATTGGGCCCGGTGCCTGCGTGCTGAACAGGGCGTTCGCGACGCCGGGATGACCGCGACCCATGTCATCGCCTCGGGCGATCGCGGCGGTTCCGGCGAGGGGCCAAGCCTTTCCCAGCGTGAGGAGTGAGTGATGTTCCGACGGTCATCGACCCATTATGGCGAAACGCCGAAACCCGAAACGCCGTATCAGCGGGCTCAAGCCCTCTGGGACGAGCGCATGGGGTCAGCGCGCGCGCAAGCGGCGAACTGGCGGCTCGCGGCGTTCGGCGCACTTGGAGTCTCGTGTCTCTCCGTCGGCGGGCTCATCTGGCAGTCCAGCCGCTCGATCGTCACGCCCTATGTCGTCGAGATCGACGAGACGGGCGCCGCCCGCGCCGTCGGCCCGGCGATCGAAACCTATACGCCGTCAGACGCGCAGATCGCGCATGCGCTCGCGAACTTCATTCGCGACGTGCGATCCGTATCGATCGATCCCGTCGTTGTCCGCGAGAACTGGCTTCGCGCCTATGACTACGCGACCGATCGCGGGGCGATGGCGCTCAACGATTACGCCCGCGACAATGATCCGTTCAAGGATGTCGGAAGGCGCAGCGTCACCGTCGATGTCGGCAGCGTCGTCCGGGCAACGGACACATCCTTCGAAATCCGCTGGTCGGAAAAGACCTATGCGGGCGGCCAGTTCGAAAAACAGGAGCGCTTCACGGCGCATCTGACGATCGTCCTCGCCCCGCCGCGCACCGCCGAGGCGCTCCATAAGAATCCGCTCGGGCTCTACGTCCATGGCGTCAACTGGTCGAAGGATCTTTCAACGGGAGAACCCTCATGAAATCCGCCGTCTCATATCTGGCGATGATCGCGCTCTCAGGCTGCGCGACCGTGACGCCCGACATTACGCTTGATCAGCCGCGCGAGACGCCAGCAAAGATGGTCAGCTTCGACGGCGGACCGGTGCGCGAAATCGTCGAAACGCCGAAGCCCTACCCCTTGCCTGGGCAACTGAAGCCGCTCGAAGAAGACGCGGCGGCTGGCGCACCGCTAAAACCCTTCGAACGCATCGAGACGGCGAACGAACGGGCCAAGATCGAACCCGATCTCGGCCGGTTCTTGAACGCCGTGCAGGTTTATCCCTTCATGGACGGCGCGCTCTATCAACTTTACGGCGCGCCGGAGCAGGTGACCGACATCGCGCTCGAACCGGGCGAGCGCTTGAACTCGGTCTCCGCGGGCGACACCGTGCGCTGGATCGTCGGCGACACATCGAGCGGCGACGCCGATGGCAAGGGCGGCGGCGAACGCGTCCATATCCTGGTCAAGCCGATCGCGGCGAACCTCAAGACCAATCTCGTCATCGCCACGGACCGGCGCGCCTATCACCTCGAAATGCGCTCATTCCGCGAGACCTATATGGCCGCGATCTCTTGGACCTATCCGCAGGACCAGCTCATCAAACGCCGCAACGACAACGATCGCGCCATCGAGAAAATCCAAAGCACGATCGCCGCCGGCGTCGATCCCGATGATCTGAAATTCCGGTACGAGATCGAAGGCGACAAGCCGCACTGGCGGCCGGTTCGCGCCTTCGACAACGGGAAACAGGTCTTCATTCAGTTCCCGGATGCGATCGCGCAAGGGGAAGCGCCGCCGCTCTTCATCCTCTCGCGCGAAGGGAAACCCGAACTCGTCAATTACCGCATGCGCGGCAATTACTATGTCGTCGATCGGCTTTTCGCCGCCGCCGAGCTCCGCCTCGGCGAAAAGAACCAGGCTGTCGTCCGCATCGTCCGCACCGACTTGAAGGTCCGGAGCTGACATGGACGCCGCCGTCAGGAAAGAGGAGCCGGAGGCGCTGAAACTGCGGGCGAACCCGAGGCCCGTGACGCGCCTCAATCGCACCGCGCTGATGATCGCCGCCGGCGGGGCTGCGATCCTCGTCTTCGGCGCGATGACGATAGCGCTGCGGCCGCCGCGAGCGATCGGGGAGACGAAAGGCAAGGAACTCTACAATACCGAAACCAAGCCGACCGCCGAAGGCCTCGACGCGCTACCCAAAACCTACGCCGACGTGCCCCCGAAACTTGGGCGCCCGCTGCCCGGCGATCTCGGCGCCGCGATCCTCAATGCGGAAGAGGCGGTCGATATGCTGGGCGATGACGCCTTTCTCGATGAGACCGACTACGCCGCTTTGTCGCCGACGCCTTTCCGGAACTCGCCGGAGGCTGACGCCGCGCGCGAGGCCGCCTTGCGCGAGGCGCAGATCGCCAGCGAAGCGCGCGGGGCTGGCGTCTTCTTTCAGTTGAAGTCGAACGCTGGCGCCGCGGCGCGGCGCGCGGACGTCGCCGACTTCTCGGGCGAGATTCCCCAGTCGCTCGCCGATCTGGGTATCGGCGCGCCGAAAGTTCCCTTCGGCGCCGAGCGCGACGAGGATCCCAATCGCCAAATCCGCAAGTTCGACTTTCTGGAAGAAGGGGACTTGAGCGAGACCGACAATCCGCACCGCATTGAAGATCCGTTGACGCCGTTCGAAGTGATGGCGGGGACCGTCATTCCGGCAAGCCTTATCACCGGCGTCAACTCCGATCTTCCAGGAACCGTGATCGCCCAAGTGACGCAGAATGTTCGCGACACCGTCACCGGCCAGTACATCCTGATCCCTCAAGGTGCGAAGCTGATTGGCCGCTATGACAGCGTCATCGCCTTCGGCCAGTCGCGTGCGCTCCTCGTCTGGAACCGCATCATCTATCCGGACGGAGCGTCGATCGTCATCGACAACATGCCGGCGGCCGATGTCGCCGGTTACTCGGGGCTGACCGACGACGTCGACTTCCACACGTTCCGCCTGCTCAAGGGCATCGTGCTCTCGACCCTGCTCGGCGTCGGGACCGAACTCTCATTCGACGACGCCGAGAGCGATATCGTCGCCGCCCTGCGCGAGTCCGCGCAGACCGCGACCAATCAGGCCGGTCAGAAGATCGTCCAGCGCAATCTCGACATCCAGCCGACGATCCGGATCAGGCCTGGCTGGCCGTTACGCGTGATCGTCCACAAGGACCTCGTATTGCGTCCTGTGCCCTCGAAGGAGGCGTCCCTGTGAGCCTCAAGATCGGTCCAGTCGCGGATCGCTCAGCCGTGAAGCTGGCGATCATGCTGCATCCTGACGCGCACGACGCGCTGGCTGATTACGCGCGCATTCACGCGCGGGAATTCGGCCGCGAGATCCCGCTCGCCGACCTCGCCGCCTTGATGATCGAGCGCTTTCTGCAATCCGACGCGGCGTTCAAGCGCGCACGAAAATCCATCGGAAAGAAAGAAGCAGCAAAGGAGTAGACCATGGCCGTCATTGGAACATTCTCGAAGTCCGCGGATGGATATTCCGGAACCATCCGCACCATGACCATCAATGTGAAGGCCGCTTTCGTCGCGAACGACAAGAACGGCAACGACAAGGCCCCGGACTTCAAGCTCCTGGTCGGAGAGCGGGAGTTTGGCGCGGCCTGGCGCGCCAAGACCAAAGGCGACGGCGCCAAATCATTTCTTCGCGTCGAACTCGACGATCCGAGCTTCGCCGCACCCGTCCGCGCGGCGCTGTTCGAGAATGGCGAGGAAGGAAAGGGCGCGCTCGTGTGGAGCCGAAGATCTTGAACCTTTCAGCCGTGAAAGCGACAGTAGGAGTTCACGATGAGTCTAACGGCAAATCAGAACGACGAAGTCAGCGGCTTCGCTCGCCGCTTGCACACTTCCGGTGCACAGCCGCTTGATCCGTACGGCCGCTTCCTGAAACTGTCAGACGTGATGGAATCGATCGGCGTCAGTCAGGCGATGGTTTACAAGCTGATGCACGATGAGCGCTTGCCGTTCCCGCAGCCGGTGAAGATCGGCAGGGTCTCCGTGTGGATCGAACGCGATGTCGTCAGATGGAAGGCGCTCGTCGCTGGCGATCCTGCCGCCGACTATCCCGGAGGTAACGCACCGTAAGTTGTGTCGGGCTGTCGCGTCTGAAACATCCCCTGGTCAGGCTTCGTCGTCCTTCGCCGCGAAGCAGTGGAAGCCCCCGCGGCCGTCAGAAATCCTTACTGGCCCTAGCACCTCAATCGCGTCCGCCGGTATCTCATCCACCCGCTTGAACATGAGCCTGCCCTGTTGGACGACCTTGATAGCGGGACGGGGAGGTTCCTTCCTCGGCGCGGGCATGTCCCCTAGGACATTTACGCGGACCCATTGCGACAACCGCCAGATCGCTAGGTGTCCACCGTAATGCGGCCAGTCAAAGACCTTCCCGTCTAACCCGGTTGTGTCGAGCGTGAACACGCCTTTTATCTCAAACTTGCGGTCTCGGCATCCATCCCACACGGGCCGCAACATATTGTGAGCAAATGCGTTGCGGATCAGGCGCGCTGCCTGATAGGCGGCAACAAAGTCCGGATTTGAGTGTTTGGACGGCTCAACCCACAAGTCTTTGAAGGCCTCAACAATGGCGGAAGCCATCACGAACGTTGAGACAAACTCCAACTGCGAGGCCACACACTCTACTTGGTCCTCACGTAGAGAGAATTCCTGATATGTCGTCCGCTGCTTGCCAAAGGTCCACTCAATCGGCACGTCCAAAGGCTGGCGTTTCCACGCGGCATTGAATGAGACAGTGCAAGCTAGGCGAAATTGCTGTTCCGCTCGCATCAAGAGCGAAATGTGCTGATCTGGCGTAAGCTCTGACATACAAGCCCTCTATCTGTTGCCGCCGCGCCGGGCGTTCCGTCGTTAGTGAGATGAATGGCGATCGTTCGTCTCAAAGCGGTCGGTACGCCTTCCGCGGGCGCACGCGCGTCGGCAGCCTTTTCGCGTCGAGGAGCAGGCCCAAATCATCGTTCTTTGCGTCAAGGATTTCTCCAAGCACTTCGTCGAAGCCCAAGGCGAATAACGCCATCGCATAGACGCCCATAGCGACCGTCGGATCGCCCTTTTCGATCTTGAAATAAGTGCTCTTCGCGATACAGAGCCGCTCAGCCATCATGAGGGTGGTAAGGTTCCGCCTTTTGCGCGCGAGTGCGATATCCGCACCCAGCTTGGCGAGCGCGCGTTTGACCTTAGGCGGGAGAATGTCAATCACGGCGGAGCGCATAAGGTCTTATAAAACGAACCTTAAAGGAGTTAAAGTCTGGCATATAAGACCTTCATTGGGCACTGCCGCAAGCCGGCTGATCCAGCGGCCTGATGAGAAGCCAGGAGGTCCCAACCGGTCTGCTCGCGGGCATTGAGTTTTTCGGACTGAAATGCATACTTTAGGTGCGTCTTTCTCCGGAGATTACACAATGGCGGGCGCGGCGGCCCATCGAGGTTCACGAGCTTTTTTCAGCGCTCACCCAGTTTTCCGCCGGGAGGAGTACGCGCTGGCGCTCGGCCGGGCGAGGGACGACCGAACGGTCGGATCGCTGCTCAGCAAGCATCTAAAGGCTGGCAATATCCAGCGCATCGCCCGCAGCGTCTTTGCCTCGGTGCCGCCGCATGCGGACGCCGCAAGCTGGGTGGTCGATCGCTACCTCGCCGCTTCCAAACTCAAACCGGACGCCATCCTCGCCTATCACTCCGCGCTCGAGTTGCACGGCGCCGCCTACACCGACGCCCCGGAGGTGCAGGCGCTGTCTGCGGGCGAACCGACACTGTTCAAGGCGCCCGCGTTCAGCTGCCGATTCCTCAAGCTGCCAAAAGGCTTTGATGAAAAGCGGGATGTTGTGCGCCTTGATCGCTCGGGTCTGCGCGTCCCTGTCACAACGATTGAGCGCACGCTGGTCGATCTGTTCGACCGCCCCGACCTTGCCGGCGGCGCCGAAGAACTCTGGAATTCGCTTGCGCTCGTCGAGCGCGTAAAGACCGAAGACATCGTACGCCAGGCCCGAGGACTCGAAAATGCAGGCGCCATAGCCGCTCTCGGCTTCTGGCTTGAACATGAACGCGAACGGCTTGGGATTCCCGCCAACTCGCTCAGTGTACTGAACGCCTTGAAGCCGAAATATCCGCAATATGTGCTGGGGGCCCTCAAGGGCGACGCCAAGTCCGTCGCCGCCTGGAACATACTTGTGCCACGCGGCCTCGCGCCGCCCGCGTTTGAGGGGGCGTAATGCCGGCGCCCTCCCGCGAGACATTGCAGCGTATCGCAAGCGAGACCGGGTATCAGCCCGCCACGCTTGAAAAGGCGTTGCGCCTTCTTGATGTGTTGCACGAAATGGCGACAGACCCGGCGCTGCGTGACAAGCTGGCGCTCAAAGGAGGCACGGCGCTTAACGTCTTCCTTCTCAATCTCGACCGGCTCTCGGTCGATATCGACCTCAACTATGTTGGAGCGCTTGATCGGGATGCCATGCTTGCCGAGCGCCCCGCGCTCGAAGCGGCGCTCCATCGTCTGCTGGCCGCGCAAGGCTATCAGGTGCGCCGCCAACCGGACGAGCACGCGGGCGGCAAATGGATCGCGCGACACGCTTCGGCACTTGGCGGACAGAGCGTCCTTGAACTCGACATCAACTACATGATGCGCCAACCGCTGTTCGGCGCGCTTCGCATGGATTCAGCGATTATTGGCGAAACGCGCGCAAATGACGTGCTGGTGATCGACCGTCACGAGATTGTCGCCGGCAAACTGGTCGCCCTGCTCGACCGACGAGCGGCGCGAGATCTCTTCGACGCACGCCGCATCTTCGATCTGCCAGGGTTGAACTGGTCGTGGATCAAGGGCGCGATGCTGGCCATCGGCGCCGCCGGTCGCAACGACTGGCGCGCGGCGAATGTGAACTCAATCGGCGCCGATCTTCAGGAGTTGCGCCAAAAGCTGCTGATCTGCCTGCCGCGAACACAGTTCGAGCGGGCCGGATCGGTCGAAGCCTGGGTTGATGAAACGGTCGCCCTATGCCGGGCGCGGCTCGCGCCGCTGCTGGAGCTGAATGCGAACGAGCGCGGCTTCCTCGATGACGTGATCGAGCGCGGCGTCGTCAATGCCGGCCTGCTCGACCTCGAGCCAGCGGTGCAGAATCGCATCGCGGCAATGCCAATGCTCCAATGGAAGGCGGAAAATGTTCGAAAGAAGCCCGGTCGATGATGCACGGCCATTCTAACTTTCCCGTACCTCAGGAACGGGAAAGTTAGAATCGAAGTCGCCGTTCGCAGCGCCGGCGCGCTCGCGCATCACGCCGCTCATCAGTCAGTTGCATCGACCCTCCCCTCAGCTTTTCGGAAGATCGGCCCGAAGGGCAACATGAACCCAGATGAGCCCAAAACTCCAAAATGAACCCAATTCGTGAACCCAGAGAAAACGGTCCGCAGACAGCTAGATCGATCGTCGATGGAACCCAAATGAACCCAAAAACCCCCAAATTGGGTTCATTTTGGGTTCATTTTAATGTGGAAATCGGTGGAATTCGGTGTAAGCCGGTAGAATCAGTAGACGGACGAAATCGAACTAATGCAATGAAATCAGGCGAAAAAAGCGGCGCGGCTGTTGAGGTCGGCGGGGCGGACGTTTAGATTGTGGATCTAGAGGTCCCCGGTTCGAGACCGGGAGGCGGTACCATCTCACTTCAGTCATCTTTTCGTCCGGCGGCGCGCTCGGCTGACGGAAAAAAGAGGAAAGCGAGCATCAGGACATAGCTCGCATAATCCCACGCGATCCCGAGCGCCCAGACGTCGGAAAAGATCGGCGCGTGTTTGAGGACAGCATCACGCGGCGTCAATACGGAGAGACCCGGGATCCTTTCAGCGGCGACGGCGGCGGCATCGCGTGATTTCTTCGGCTTTTTGTCCTCGATCGGCGCCGCGGGCGTTCTGAAGTAGCGCATGACGATGTCAAGACCGCGTTCGGGCGATAGGTCGGCGGCCGACGCGATCGGCGGCGCCGGCTTGCTCCGCTTCTGGGCGGAAATGAATTTCTTTAGCGCGCCGGTCACTTCTTCTGCATAGGCGTTGATGGCGCGACTCTGCGTCGCCGTGATTCCGGCGACTGGCTTCGGATTGGCGCGATCAAAAGAATCAAGCTGCGACTGCAACAGCGCTTCGATGCGATGATCCTGCCGCCAGCGGTTGAGCGTGATGGCGAAGTCATTGAACGCAGTCGCGAACGCGCTCGACCAGGCATCGTAATTCGCATAGGCGTTGCCGGAGAGCGACTTGCGTAACCGCTCACTCGTCTTCGCGCAGATCTCCTGTTCGAAAGGACTGAGGCCGGCGGGGTCTGCGCCTTCTAGCGTCGCCGCGACGCTCTGCTCGACCGAGCCATACCACGCTGCGACGCCCTCCATGTAATCGGCGACGGCGCCGCGCCCCGCGCTTCCCGTCTGGAAGCCGCCTTCGCGCTCGCGCCGCGCGGAATTTTCGGTGTCGCGCACCGACTGGCGAAGCTCGGTCAGCACCCCGGCGTCCTTCTGGCGCCAGGCGACGATTTCCGCGCATTCCGCCTGCAGCCGGTCAAGCTCCTGGGAATAGGTCTGGCGGACGGCGTCGACCCCCGCAATGCCGACAACGGTCGTCCACGTCGAAACGACGAAGAGGATGAGCGACAGGATCGGGATGATGATGAAGATCTTCACCGAGCGCTCGATGAAATGAAGCGTGGTTGCGATCGGCCCTCCGCCGAGCCCGCGGAACCAGTCGCGATGGCGGACGAGTTCCGCGCCGCCGATCCAGATCGCAACGCCCAGAAAAAAGACGAAGACGCCAAAGGCGGGCGGCAGGATCGCATTGCGGAAAAAGTCAGTCGTCTCCTGCGAGGTGATGAGCGAAAATCCGATGGCGGATGAAACCGCGGAGAAGACGGCCGATGTCGTTGCGACGACGATGAAGAGCCGGTTGAAGAGCGAGGAGCCCGATAGCCGCCGCGTCGTCAGGATCAGGAAGGTGAGCGCGCCGAGAAGCCCGAGTACGATCGCTGAGCCGATCGCAAGGCCGGTGGAGCCTGACAGCAGCGACGCCGGCTCCTCGGCGGCCGCATCGGTCGCCAATGCCATGAAAGACAAACAGGGGGCGATCGCGCGTCGCACGTCGACCATCGTGGATTTCAAGTGAGCCGCCCCGCTTTGCCCCGCACTTCCCGGCGCGAACGGTATGGCGCGCCAAAGCCCGTGTCGAGCCTTGACGCGACGCGGGCCGGCTTCATTTCCCGGCGCCATTCCGCCCGTCTTTTCCCTCTTCCCTGCTCCCCATGGCGCGGTCCTCGCCGCGGCTTTCGCCCAAACCGTCGTTTTCCCGGCCGAAGGCTGTTTCGTCGGAATCGGCTTTCCGCATTCCCCGGCGCCGCCGTCTTCTGGCCGCGGCTTGCGACAGGCGCTGATTGATTCGCCGCCGCCCGGCGTCGTCCGTCTTGATGAAGGCGCTCATCGCCTCGGCCATCGCTTCCTTGGCTGCGGTCATTCTGGGGCCGCTCGCGCACGCGCCGGGCGCGGCGTCACGGTCGCCCGGCCGCGCGGCGAAGCGGCAGTTCTCCCGCGCGCCAAGACAGCGCGGCAGGCCGTCATCGGGATCGATATCGCAAGGACACTCGAAATCGCGGGCGGAGGCGTCAGCGGCGCCTTTGGCGCGCGCCCTGGCGGCGAGGATTTTCGGCGCGGCGTCGAAGAGGGCATATTCGGGAATGAGATCAAGAAAAGTCCTGCAGGCGTCGCTCTCGAAAAACCTTTCCGGCACTTCGAACGGCGCGCCCGGAATTTTCGGCAAGTCGCCGCCGCGCCCTCCGGCGCGCAGGGCATTGATCGGGAATGAGCCCGGCGCGCCAGTCTCCTGTTGTGTCGCGCCGATCCGCGCAAAACCGGGTTCCACTTTTGCGCACGGCGCTCTGTCAGGTTTCCGTCTGTCATGGACCATGCACGACTTCTCCTTCTCCGCGAGGCGTCGCCTCCGGCAGCACGAGGTGAAAGATGGGAGAGGTGCGCGGGACGCACGCCGTCCGATCTGATTTTTAGTGGGACGCCCTGCGTCCCGCGCATCGCAGGGGCCTCGCCTTTCGGGCGTCACCCCATGCTGCGGCGACTTGTCGATGAACCTTATCCCGGCCGCCCCCGCATCCCGCCGAAGGCGGTTCGAGTAGAGCCCGGGCCTCAAGGTCGGCGGCAAATCCTCTCATCCGTCACGCTGCGAGGAAGAACCGCGCGCCGCGCCGGACCCGATTGAGGAACGGTGAGCTCAACGCCTCTCCCGATCCGGCGAGGAGGATCTTACGGGCGCGCGCCAGGTGTTGGATAAGTTGGGGGATAACCCGGGGGATAACTCCACCCCGATAGCGCGAATTAACCGTCTTTGTGCTGATGAATCAAAGGACTAGGATTCCGCATGCGAAACGAGTTTTCGCGAAATCAACCAGCAGAAGATTCCAATTTTTCAACCGTGCGCGGGCGCTCCGTATAAGGAGCATCAACTGGCGGGGGTAGGCCCCTCTCCCAAGGGGAGTGAGGGGAAGGTGCTCCGCAGACGGAGGATAAACTTGCAGGAAAAGTCCCGCGTCTCGCGGGAGATTGGCGGCATAAGCGCGAGATTATTCAGGCTTATTCTGACGTTTCGAATGTCAGCACTGTAGACTCATTCCATCGCCATTGGGGATTTCCGGAGTCGTCGAGAGAAGTCTCGCATTGGAAACTTTCGACCGTCGCAAGCGCGGCTTCGTTAAAGCAACTATTGGTGCTTTCGACGATCCGGGCATTTTTCGCGCCGCCGTCGGGAGAAATGTCGAAAGCCACTAAAACCTCTTCCTTCCTCGCCGCCGCCGCCTTGCAGCGAGCTGGGTATCTTCCAAAATCGGCCGGGGTGCAGTCATAATCAGGCGTCGCTCTCGGCGGGTTGGGCGACGCCTTTTCCGCGCGCGTGAAACCGTTTTCCGTATCAGGTTCCTGAGGCATTGTGACAATTCCAGACGTTGCCGCCGCTGCCGTCGCAGCGAGGGCGACGGGCAGGGCGAATGCAAAACGTATGACCCGACAGAGCAAGGATCAATCCGCCAACTGAAAATTGAAGGACTGGCGAAGGCCGCGTTGCGGAACGGGCCGTCCGCTCGAATCCGTTTGCGGCTGGTATTTCCATTTGGAAATCGTCTGGATCGCTGCGCGGTCGAGGCAGGAATTCTCCGACGCGATGACGCGCGGGTTGACGACCGCGCCTTCCGCCGTCACGTCGAACTCGACGAGGACGATCCCTTGCGCGCCGCGCGCACGGCAGTTTTCGGGATAGGCGGGCGGGATGCGAAGGGTCGGCTGCGTTCCGCCGGGAAGTGTGAAGCCGCCATCGCCGGGCCCCGGATTCGGCAGCGGGTCGCTCGGGATTGTCGGACCCGGATTGGGCGAAGGCTTTGGAAAGTCGATCTTCGGCGGCTTGGGCTGATCGATCGGCGTCGGTTTCGGCGTCGTCGTCGGCTGCGTCAGTTTGCGCTTCGCCAGAATTTCGAATTTCGGCGGATCGACCGGCGGCAAGGGCTGAGCATCTTGCCGGATCATCCATCCCATGGCGAGGAACAAAAGCGCTGTTACGACCGCAGCGCCGGGCAGGCCGAAAATCATCCTGAGAAACATCGCGTATCTCCCGATTCCGCCCGGCGCGCCGTCGCATCGGGCCGGGGCCAGGACTGGAAGGGGAGGCAACGCGATACGCTTATTTCAAAGTCCCGGCACCCTCTGTCTTTGCAGATTATCAGTGTTGCAAGTCGCAAACAATGAAAACACCGTGACGTTTCCTTTGGCGCCGCAGCAAAAAGGCGGCGCATCCGCGCCACCCAACTGACGATGTCGCTCCGGGGCTCCGCGAAGCGGAGAACCCGGAGTCCATCTTGCGGCATATCGATCCGGTGCGATGTGGATTCCGGGTTCGCGGCTGCGCCGCGCCCCGGAATGACCGGGATTCGTCAATACCGGTAATGATCCGACTTGAACGGGCCCTTGACGTCGACGCCGATGTAATCGGCCTGCGCTTCTGAAAGTTTCGTCAGCTTCGCGCCGACTTTTGCGAGGTGAAGGCTCGCGACTTTTTCGTCAAGATGTTTGGGAAGGACGTAGACTTCGTTCTTGTATTTGTCGCCCTTGGTCCAGAGTTCGATCTGCGCCAGCGTCTGGTTGGTGAAGGAGGCGGACATGACAAAGCTCGGATGCCCGGTGGCGTTGCCGAGATTGAGAAGCCGCCCCTGCGACAGGAGAATGATCCGTTTCCCGTCGGGGAAGTGGATCATGTCGACCTGGTCCTTGATGTTCTTCCACTTGAAATTGCGCAGGCTATCGACCTGAATCTCGTTGTCGAAATGGCCGATATTGCCGACGATCGCCATGTCTTTCAGTTTGCGCATGTGGTCGAGCGTCAGGACGTCCTTGTTGCCAGTCGCGGTGATGACGATGTCGGCGCGCGGCGCGGCTTCGTCAATCGTTACGACTTCAAAGCCGTCCATCGCGGCCTGCAGCGCACAGATGGGATCGATCTCGGTGACGAGAACGCGGGCGCCCGCGCCCTTCAGCGAGGCCGCCGAACCCTTGCCGACATCGCCATAGCCGCAGACGATCGCGACCTTGCCGGCCATCATCGTGTCAGTCGCACGGCGGATGCCGTCGACCAGTGATTCCTTGCAGCCGTATTTGTTGTCGAATTTCGACTTCGTCACCGAGTCGTTGACGTTGATCGCGGGGAAGGGGAGCGTGCCCTTTTTCTGGCGCTGATAGAGACGCAGGACCCCGGTCGTCGTCTCTTCGGTGACG
>JBMOOR010000125.1:0-17405 GCA_049324555.1 Pseudomonadota bacterium
TCTGGCACATCGATGCCGTCAAGGGGCGTCCACCCCATCGCTTACGTATGATCGCTCGCTTCGCGAGCTGATTAGGAGCAGGCACATCTCATTGATTTTACTTAGATTTTCTGGGGCTGGTAGAGAGAATCGAACCCTCGTCTTTAGCTTGGAAGGCGTTCGCTGAACTTGTCGATAATCAAATCGATCGCGCATCTGACGCGCCCTTTGGCGTGTTCATACTGCGCGCGGTCGTAATTCCTGCGGGCAACATCAGCGTTTCGTCCATGGTTATGCCAGATGTCGACCTCAACTTGCGGTACATCGTCGTCCAGTAGTATGTTCTTCATCGATCTGCGAATGTCACGAAGCGTGAAAGGTGTGACCTCGGCATCGTTGAGATATTGCGAAACGGCCTTGGCGTACGCATCGATAGTGCGCGGCGACTCAGCCTTGTAAGGACTTGGGAATAGATATGTCGCATCAGGCTGCAAATTCGTTTTAACATTCCTCACGAGCTGCCATGCCGCGCGCGTGACCGGAAGATCGTGAGGATGTCCGTTCTTGGTTTTCGGCAATGCAAGCCGGGGCGCTTCCATCGTGCGCCAGCCGCCCTGGTCCTGCCACCATGACGCTTTGGAATTTGCGATCTCCGTTACTCGTACGCCGCCCATTGCGATGATCAGCCGCAATGCAGTGGTGACGGGCGTATCTCGTGAGCTGTCTGAAAGATATCGCCAGAAATCTCGCATTTCTTCGAAAGAAAGCGATCGGTCGCGCCTATTGGACTGCGTTGGCCCGCCGACAAAGGCGACAGGATTTCGCTCGAGGCCAAAATGTATACGTCGGTCCTTGACCGAAGTCGGATCATTGTCCGCTTTCAGCCCGCGGTTGAATGCAGCTGACAAGATCGCGCGCGGAAGCCGGGTCGACTTTTGCCGCTCGTGAAATTTTGCAAGCCAGTCCGTCGCCATTTCCGGTGTTACATTGCGTGCAAGCGTCGTCGGCCCAAAGTCCTTCACCGCCGCGTCAGCGCCGTCGAGCAGGTAGATCCGATAGTCTTTTATCGATGCACTCTTCCCCTCTTCGGCCATGGCCCTGATGACGAATTCGAAGAGATCCTTGACGACCCCCTTTTTGACGCGCCCGCCGCGACGTGGCCTTCCGCCACCTGCAGCACGTGGATCAGCAGACAATTCGCCAGCCTTCTTGCGAGCCTCGGCCAACGACATTGAGGGATAAACGCCAAGCGAAATACGCCGGCGCGATGCGGCTGAGCCAATCATTACACTGAATGATTTTCTGCGTTTGCCGATCCGCACGCGAAGGTTTGGGCACGCTCCATCAACAAATTCGCGCGTCTGCGCGAATGGGCCAACGCTCGCCAGCCAGCGGTCGCTGAAGCTCTTGATCGGCACTGCTAGCCTCTTAAGAATGAACCAAAAAATGAACCAAAACGCTGTTTGCGGTCAAGTCAGGGCCCGCCGAGCGAGAGTCACGAAAAATAAAAATTAGTGTTTTCAATGAGTTAATTTGGTGGAGGGGGGTGGATTCGAACCACCGTACGCCGAAGCGGGCAGATTTACAGTCTGCTGGATTTAGCCACTCTCCCACCCCTCCATCGAGAGCCGAGAGCGGCGCGGAAAAGCGCCGTCTAAGGCGGCGCCGGATTTCGCCGACGCGGGAGAAGGCGGGTCTATAGCCGCGACGGCGCTTGCGCGCAACCGCAGAAATTGCGCCTGTAACCCATTGTTCCGCGTGGCCTCATTTCCCGCTATAGGGGCGAAATGAAGCCTCACCAGAAACCTGCTGGCAAGCATCGCGGCATGCCTCATGATCAGCGCGAGCGCGCAAGCGAGGAGCCTTCGATCCATTGGCTTTACGGGCGCCACGCCGTCGCCGCAGCCCTCGCCAATCCGAGGCGCCGGATCAGGCGCGGCTTTGCAACGAAGAACGCGGCTGACTGGCTGAAAGAGATTGGCGCGGCGCCGGACCGGCTCGCCCTTCTCGAAGACGCGCGGCCCGATGCGATCGACCGCCTCCTTCCCTCGGGCGCCGTGCATCAGGGCCTCGCCGTCGAGGCGCACGATCTAGAACGCGCGCGCCTGAAGGACGTCTGCGACCCCGAGGGCGGCCGGCGCCCGGTCGTCGTTCTCGACCAGATCACGGATCCGCAGAATATCGGCGCGATCTTCCGCTCAGCCGCTGCTTTCGGCGCTCGCGCCGCGATCGTTCAGGAACGGCGGACGCCGCCGCTGTCGGGGGCGCTCGCCAAAGCGGCGGCGGGCGCTGTTGAAACGCTTCCCTGCGTCAAGGCGGTCAACATCTCGCGCGCGCTCGAGGCGCTGAAGGATCTCGGCTATTTCTGCGCCGGGCTCGCCGGGGAAAGCGCGGCGCCGATCGCCGCCCTTCCAAGGGACCGGCCGGTCGCGATCGTGCTCGGAGCGGAAGGCGCAGGACTTCGCAAGCTCGTCGGAGAAACCTGCGACGGCCTGTTCAGAATTCCTATCGATCCTGTCATGGAAAGTCTCAACGTTTCTAACGCGGCCGCGATAAGCTTGTATGAAGCGACGCGCGGCGCAATCAACTAACCGAGGAAATGCGATGACCGAAAAGCCGATCCTCTATCACATGCCGCAGACGCGCGGCGGCACGACGCTCTGGATGAACGAGGAGCTCGGCGATATCTGCGAGGTGAAACTCATCAACCTCCGCAAGGGCGAAGGCCGGACGCCGCAATTCCTGAAGATCAATCCGATGGGAAAACTGCCCGCGCTTCAGCACAAGGGCGTTGCAGTGACCGAGGCCGCGGCGATCTGCGCCTATCTCGCCGACGCCTTTCCTCATGCGGGCCTTGCCCCGTCGGCGAGCGATCCGAAGCGCGGCGTCTATTATCGGTGGATGTTCTTTGCGCCGTCCTGCATCGAGCCGATGATGCTCGACCGCCTCGGCAAGGTGACGCGTGAAAATACGACGGCGGCGGGCCATGGCGATTATGAGCGCGTGATGGCGTCGATCGACCAGGCGCTATCGAACGGCCCCTGGATTCTCGGCGACAAATTCTCGGCCGCGGATGTCGTCATGGGCTCGACGCTATCCTTCGCCACAATGTTCGGCGCGATCCCTTCCGAAGGCGAAATCAGGAACTATGTCGAGCGCGTGCGCGCGCGCCCCGCATTTCAGACGATGATGCAGAAAAACGCCGAACAGGCGAAGGCGATGGGCCTATGACGTCTTATGAAGGCGGTTGCCATTGCAAGCGCGTTCGTTTCCGCGCGAACGCCGCGCCGAAATTCGCCTCGCGTTGTCATTGCGACAGCTGCCGGCGGACGACCGGCGGCGCCTATTCAACCTGGGTCGGGTTTGATGCGGGCGCCGTCGAATGGACGGGCGAGGCGCCAGTCTTCTACGCAAGCTCCATGGGCGTCAAACGCGGTTTTTGTCCGTCTTGCGGCACACCGGTTTCCTATGAAAGCGACAAATGGCCGGGAGAGCGCCACTTCCTGATCGGCGTTTTTGACGATCCGCGCGCATTCACGCCGACCGGCGATTACCTGAAGGAGGAAGCGCTGGCGTGGGTCAGGACATAGGGGGAAGCGTGACCGCAACCAATAAGACCGCCGTCGTCACCGGCGTTTCGACCGGCATCGGGCGCGCCATCGCGAAAGCGCTGATCGACGCCGGCTGGCGCGTCTTCGGCAGCGTACGGAAGGAAAAGGACGCAATCGACGCGAAAGCGGCGCTGGGAGCCAATTTCACCCCGCTTGTCTTTGACGTCACCGACGACGCGGCGATCAGGCGCGAAGCGGAAAAGGTTCGCGCCGCGCTCGGCGGAAGAACGCTCGATGCGCTCGTCAACAACGCCGGCGTCGCGGTTGCAGCGCCAGCCCGCTATCTCGATATCGACGAGCTGAAGCGTCAGATGGACATCAATGTCTATGGGCCGATCCGCGTTACGCAGGCGTTCCTCGACATGCTTGGCGCCGATCATTCGCGCAAGGGCGCGCCTGGGCGCATCATCAACATGAGCTCCGTCGCCGGCAAGATCGCCTCGCCCTTCATGTCCCCCTATGCGATGTCAAAGCATGCGCTTGAAGCGCTGTCGGAGAGCCTCCGGCGCGAACTCCTCCGCCATGGCGTCGGCGTCGTCATCATCGGTCCCGGCGCGATAAGGACGCCGATCTGGTCGAAAGCGGACGATCTCGACATCGACCGCTACCAGAACACCGAATATTTCGACGATCTCGCGCGGATGAAGACCATGATGCAGTCGTTCGGGGACGAGGGTCTTGAAGCAGAGGAAGTCGGCAAGCTCGCGCTCAAAATCCTGACCGCGGCGAAACCGAAGACGCGCTATGCAATCCTTCGCAACAAATTCGCGATGTGGACGCTGCCCAATCTCCTGCCCAAACGTCTGGTCGACGGCATGGTCGCAAAACGGTTCGGCATGAAGCCGCGCGGCGCACGATGATCGATTTCAAGGCTGTCATTTTTGACTTCGGCGGCGTCTTTACGACGTCGCCGGTCGAGAATTTCGCGAGGTTTGAAAGAGAGCGCGGCTTGCCCGACCGATTCATCGGCGGCGTCATAAAGGAGAGCGGCGATGGCGGCGCATTCGCACGCTTCGAGCGAGCGGAAATCGAATTTGAGGAATTCAGCCGGTTGTTTGCGGCGGAGACGCGCGCGGCCGGTCATGAGATCTCCGGGCATGAATTCGCGCCGCTTCTCGAAGTCTCCTTGAAGCCCGAAATGCTCGCAGCGCACGCCGCGGTGAAACGCACCGGGCTGAAGACAGGCTGCATTACGAATAATTTTGCGGCGGCCGAGAAGGTCGGGCCGCGAGGGCGCGAAATTGTTTCAATTCTCGCCGGCTTCGACTGCGTCATTGAATCGTCGAAAGCCGGCGTCCGGAAGCCGGAGCCGCGAATCTACGAGATGATGCTCGAAGCGCTCGCGCTTCCCGCTTCAGCCTGCATATTTCTCGACGACCTCGGCGCCAATCTGAAGCCGGCGCGCGATATGGGCATGACTACGATCCGCGTGCCCTTCGGCGATGTTCTTCCCGCGATTGACGAGTTATCTGCGCTGTTGCGATTGCCGCTCCGCTGAGCGCGCGTCGCTTCAGCGTTCATCCGGCGGATGAACTGGCGGCAGGCGCCCCATTACGCCCGCCCCCAGCGCATCATAGAATCCGACATTGGCTTCCTTGCAGGCGAAGCGAAGGAGATCGAGATCGGCGGCGGCGAAGATCACCGCCTGCAAGGGCGTCATTCCATACGTGCGCGAGGCCGACGCGATCGCATTCGAAGCGCTCATGATGCAGATGTCGTCGACCGGAAAATCGAGCGCGCCGATCGCCGCGCCTGCGGCGTCCCACGCCCAGTAAAGCGCTTCGGCCGCCTCGCCCGCCGGGCCGCCACGGGTTGCAAGCGCGCGTTCGATAACCTCATCGAGCGCGGTGGGGTCGAGATCTCCTGTCGCCGCCGCACGGTCGAGCGCGTCGCACAATGCGAGCATCGCCTGACGGTCGCCCTCGGAAAATTCCCTGGGCAAATGCAAGATCGCGCGCCGCGCCATGCGCGAGGCGATCAGGGCTTGCGCGCGGAGCGGCAGCTTCTCGACCTCATCGAGTTCGAATATAGCCGCCACTGCGCGTTATCGCTCTGTCGGCGCGGTTTCGACTTCAGTCGCGGGGGCATCCCCAACGGATGGCGCGGGCTCCGGTTCGATATCGGATTCGAATTTCACGGCGTCGATTTCAAAACACGTTTCGCCGGGTCCCGTCGGCTTCTGCAGCTTTCGCCTCTCGCCGCCGGCGCGCGCCGAATAATAATAGCCGCCCGGCTGCCACTCGCGCAATTCGCCTTCCGCATCCGGCCAGCCGATCGCGAAATTCGCACAGAGTTCGTAGGTGTCGGCATCGACCGGCCGATAATCATAGGAGGCGCCCGTAATCGGATCATTCGGAACGCTGTTTGCGCAGCCATCGGCGACGGGAAGCCGTTGAGCCCGTTCGCCGAGATATGTCCCGAGCGCGTCAAGACTTTCGGGGAGCGCGTCCGCATAGGTGTAATGGCAATCGACAAGGCGCGTCGCATCCATGAGGCCGCTGATGCGCTGTTCATCCGCCATCTGCTCGCGCGCCGACTGCGGGCTTCGGACGATCGTGAACGCCCAGGCGACGAGAATGCCGACCGCAATCGACGTCAGGATGGCGAGCGCGCGACCGGCGAGATCGACCCCTGACGCGTGGCGTTCAACGTCGCGCGAGTAATTCCAGAGGATCGCCGCCGAGATGACGCCGACGACGGCGGCCTTCGCTGCAAATCGTACGCCGAGCTCGCCGTTAAGGAATTGGAACACGACGGCGACGAGATCGCCGATGAGCGCGCCCGCCGCAAAAATCAGCGTCACATAGGTGAGCCATGCGTGAACGCGGCTGCGGCGCCGTTCCGGATCCTTGCGTTTCTTGGCGGCGAGGCGCCAACCGAGAAAGACGAAAATCGGATAACCGACGAGCAGCGATGCGACGGACCAGCGCATGCCCGTCGCGGCGTAGGAATAATAGTACGTCGCGTCGGTCAGCTTGTCCGCAAACTGACGATCGATCCAGGAAAAGGCGAGCGAGCCGACCTGCGTCGCAATCATGCCGAGAAGCGAAAAATAGACGATGTAGAGGAACGCCTCGCGCGCCGAGCCATAGCTCCTCGGCCGCGGCACCGGCACCGGGAAGTCGGTCTCCGCGAACGCTCCAAGAGCGCTTTCGACCTGATCGTCGGGCCAGCCGGCCTTTTTGAGAACTTCCCGAATGCGGCCGCGGCTTTCGCCCCGTTCGAGCGCCGCTTTCACGAATTCGACGAGATTTGCGTCAGCCATGGTTCCTCCAGATGCGGAACAACCTACGCCCGCCCGCGAAACCGGGATAGAATGCGCGCTCACATCCCGAGTCGGCGACGGAAACGGCGTGGAAATCAAAGCGCTAGGCGACCTCGCCGGAAGGAGAGGCTATGGCCCATCACCACCCGCGCACAAGCCTTCAGACCCATGAAGTCACGAATCAGCCGCCGCCTTTTGAGGACATCAATCTCTACGACAACGACGCGGCGCTCATCGGCGCCGTCGAATCGGCGGGCGGCGAATTGCATGGCGAACGGCTCTCCGCCTTCGGCGGGCGCTGCGGCTCGGCGGAAGTTCTCGAATGGGCGCAGCTCGCCAACAAATTCACGCCGCAACTGAAGAGCTTCGACCGCTATGGGCGCCGGCTTGATGAGGTCGAGTTCCATCCCGCCTATCACTGGCTGATGGATTTAGGGCTCGGCGCGGGCGTTTCAGCAGGCGCATGGACGACGGATCAGGCCGGCCATGTCCTTCACTCGGCGCTGATGTTCCTGATGGGGCAAGCGGAAGGGGGCGTATGTTGCCCGATGTCGATGACATACGCCGCCGTTCCCGCGCTCGCGCATGAGCCGCGCATCGGCGAAGAATGGATACCGCGCGCGACCGCCGCCCAATACGATCCGCGCTTTATTCCCGCAAATGAAAAGCGCGGCGTCACCATCGGCATGGCGATGACGGAGAAGCAAGGCGGCTCCGACGTTCGCGCCAATACGACGCGCGCCGAACGCGTCGGCGATCACTGGGCGCTCACCGGGCATAAATGGTTCTGTTCGGCGCCGATGTGCGACGCGTTCCTCACCCTCGCTTATGCCGAAGAAGGGCTCTCCTGCTTCCTTGTTCCGCGCTGGAAGCCGAACGGCGAACGCAACGCGATCCATGTCATGCGGCTCAAGGACAAGCTCGGCGATCGCGCGAACGCGTCATCGGAGATCGAATATCACGGCGCCCATGCGGAAATGATCGGCGAGGCCGGGCGCGGCGTCAGAACCATCATCGACATGGTCCAGCATACGCGACTTGACTGCATCGTCGGTTCGGCGGGCGGCATGCGCGCCGCGCTCGCGCAGGCGCTCTGGCATGCAGAGCACAGAAACGCCTTCCAGAAGAAGCTGATCGACCAGCCTGCGATGAAACGCGTGCTCGCCGATCTTGCGATCGATTCGGAAGCGGCGACCGCCCTCGCCTTCCGCATAGCACGAAGCTTCGATCGTGCTGCGGACGATGAGACGGAAGCAGCGTTCATGCGTCTTGCGACTCCAATCGCCAAATACTGGACCTGCAAGCGTCAGCCCGGCTTCGTCTACGAAGCGCTCGAATGCCATGGCGGCGCGGGCTTTATCGAAGAGGGCGTAATCGCGCGCTATTTCCGCGCGTCGCCCTTGAACGCAATCTGGGAAGGTTCGGGCAATGTCATCGCGCTTGATGTCTTGCGCGCGATCGGGCGCGAGCAGGGAAGCCTTGAAGCAGTCGTCGGCGAAATCGCCAAGGCTCAAGGGTCGAACGGGCATTACGACCGCTGCGCCAAGCGCCTCGCCGAGTGGCTAGAACCCGGCGCGCTCAACGAATTTTCAGCGCGCGCCTTCGCCGAAGATATGGGCCTCGCCCTGCAGGGCGCCGCGCTCTACGGCGTCGCGCCCGACTACGTGTTTGACGCTTTCTGCAATGCGCGCCTCGATCCTGAAGCGAGAAGTTATGGCTACGGCGCTTCTGACGCGCTCATCGACGCCGACGCGCTGATTTCGCGGGCGGCGCCGTTTTAAGGCCCTTCATGGCGCAATGCTGCCGGAGCAGGTTTTATTTTCTCCGAACGGCGGCGCATCGGCTTCATGCTTTGACATCGCCGCGATGAGCGGCTTGTCGAGGCCGTAAATATCAGGATGACGCGCGACCTCGCCCGCTTCGTTCGCCGCCGCGGTGAAATAGGCGATGTAGATCGGCAGCGGCTTCTCGAACTCGGCCGTCACCGTCTCATCCGTTGCAATGATTTCTGCGATCATTTCCGCCGTCCAGTCCGGGCCAAGCAGATCGCCCGCAAACTCGAGAGCGCCATCGACGCGGATGCAGCCATGGCTGAGCGCACGCGCGTCGCGATCAAAGGCGTCCTTGTTCGGCGTGTCGTGAAGGAAGACGCCATAGGGATTCGCCATCAGAAGCTTCACCGCGCCGAGCGCGTTATGCGGGCCGGGCTTCTGGCGAATGGTTCCATCGGGCGCCGCGTAATAGCCGAGGCGTTCTGCTTCTTTCGGCCGGCGGGCGATCAGCGCCCCGACGCTTTCCGCAACGATGCTCGCCGGCACGAACCAGGTCGGATTGAAAGCAAGGCCCGTTGCAACGGCGGCGATCTGCGGCGTCGGCGTCTTTTTGGCGCCGACGATGACGCGCCTGCGCGAAATCTCCGCCCCATCGCGCACGACGACGAGTTCGTACGAGGGAACATTGACAAGCACGTAGTCGGTTCCAAGCTCGCGGGGCATCCAGCGCCAGCGCTCCATATTCAAGCGAATAACATTCCTGAGATCTTCGTCATCTGCAGGCGTCTTGCGCAGCGCATCTTTCAGCGCGCGATAGCCGGCGTGCGGCGGCGCGAAGGCCGCGAGGGCGTCCGCAACTCGCCGCTCGTCCAACGCCGCGTTCATCGCCTCGCCGATTGCGGCGCCATCGAGAGGCGGATCGCCCATGCGCCAGCGAACGCGCTGTTCCGTCGGTACGGTTCCGGCGCGGAGATCGCGCGCGATCCTTTCAAAAAGCGAAGACGCTGCGATTTCGACGGCGACGGCGTCGCCGTCTTCCTGCGCCTCTTTCAGCGTCGCGATCGACGTCTCATTTGGATCAAGCCCTTCAGCGTCGATGTGTTCGGCAAATTCGATAAGCGCCCTGGCGCTTTCGGCGTCCCATCGCGGCTCAACGACTTCCTCGCCTGCGATCGACTGAGCGTCAAAGAGGAAAAACGCGGCGCACGCGAGTGCTGCTATCCGCACGCGCCATGGAAACCTTCTCTCCAATCAAAGATCCCCGCGTATGAGCTTCATGACGCCCGAAAAATCGAGATCATCCTTGCCCGCCGCTTCCATCAGCGCATAGATCGCCTCCGCCTGCGCGCCGAGGGGCGTCGCCGCCTTCGCCGAATGCGCGGCTTCCTGCGCGAGGCGCATATCCTTCAGCATCATCGCCGCAGCGAAGCCTGGCTGATAATTGCGGTTCGACGGCGCATTCGGAACGGGGCCCGGCGCCGGGCAATAGCTCGTCATCGACCACGACTGGCCGGAGGCGGTAGACGAGATGTTGAAGAAGGTCTGCGCGTCGAGCCCGAGCTTTTCCGCGAGATTGAACGCCTCGCAGGTCGCGATCATGGTGACGCCGAGCAGCATGTTGTTGGCGATCTTCGCCGCCTGACCGTTTCCCGACGCGCCCGCGTGAAAGATGTTCTTGCCCATATTCTGCAGGACGGGTCTTGCACGCTCGAACGCTGCTGTCTCACCGCCGACCATGAAGGTCAGCGTCCCGGCCGTCGCGCCGCCGACGCCGCCCGAGACCGGCGCGTCGAGCATGGCGAAGCCTTTTTCCGCGGCCGCTTTCGCGACAACGCGCGCGGTTTCGACATCGATCGTCGAGGAATCGATGAAGAGAGCGCCGTTCTTCGCATGAGCGATGACGCCGTCAGAGTTCATGTAGACCGCGCGCACATGCTTGCCCGCGGGGAGCATCGTCACGACGATGTCGGCGCTCTTGACGGCATCGGCGATGCTCACCGCTTTCGCGCAGCCCGCTTCGACCGCTTTGGCGACCGCCGGCGAGGAGAGATCGAACCCCGCGACAGCGTGCGCGGCCTTCGCGAGATTGGCGGCCATCGGCCCGCCCATATGCCCAAGCCCGATAAAGGCGATATTGGTCATTCGCTGTCCTTCGATACCTGCGTCAATCGCCGCGACGGCCGAACATGGCGCTCATGCGCGAGAAAAAGCTCATCGGCAACGATGTTCCGCATACGGCGCATTTCCCGCCGGGAAACTTGCAGTTGTCGCAGCCCTTGTTGGAGCATCCCTGCGCCGAACACTTGCCGCACTTCAGAACCGGACGCCCGCAAGTCGCGCCGCCCTTCTTTCCGTGACAGGTCGCCATGCCGCCTCCTTAAAGCTTCGCCGCGAGACGAGCCTCGCGTCCTGCCGTCTTATGCGGCCGCCCGCGCGAAGCCTCAATATCCCCTTACCCCTCTGGCGCTGTCCCGACGACGCTCCGTCGCGCCGACGCCGCATCATAGAACGCCTTGGTCACAGGGCGCCCTTTGAACCAGTCGATTTCGGGGAAGCGCAGTTGCGCATAGCCGATGAGGCACACCAGCGCGATATGGCCGAGGTCAAAGCCCGGGGGCATGTCGTTGAAACGCTGTTCAGCCCAGTCGAGCGCCGCATGCGCCTTGTCGATCTGGTCGGCGCTCCATTCCGGCCAGAGCTTTCCCTCCGGCCTCACCCTCTGCTCGTACATGGCCGAGACGAGCGCTTCTGTCGCACCGGAAAAGACCGCATGGCGATTGAAACAGGCGATGCGTGCCGGGGCGCCTTTCGGCACGATGTCGCCTTTCGCGGCATTGTTCAAAAACTCGACGATGACGCGGCTGTCGATGAAGATCTGTCCATCATCCGTTTCAAGCGCCGGAACACGGCGCAGCGGATTGACGCTCGCGCCGTAGTCGCGGTTCGGCTGCGTCGGACGAACAACAGTCGGCGCGAAGTCGATCTGGCTTTCAAGCCCGAGCTCAATCGCAGCGATCCTCACTGCACGGACGAAAGGGGACGTGAGAGAGCCGTAGAGTTTCATGATTTCTTGTTCATCTCATTTGTCGCGTCCGGACTGGTCCCGGGCGTTGATACTGCAACTCAGCCGATGTCGGGTGGCCGGAACATATCCGATCTTGACGCCGGCTCACTTCATCCCGCCCATCTTGCGGATCAGGCTCCATTCCTCCTCGGCGACAGGCTGCACAGAGAGGCGTGAGTTGTTGACGAGCGTCATTTTGGCGAGCTTCGGTTCGGCTTTGACCTGTGCGAGCGTCACAGGCTTGGCCAGCGCTTCAACCGCGGCGACATCGACGAGCGGCCACTTGTCGTCTGACGGATCGGGATAAGCCACCTTGATCACCTTGACGATGCCGACGACCGCCTTCTCGTCGCCGGTGTGATAGAAGAAGGCGAGATCGCCTTTCTTCATCGCGCGCATGTTCTTCGCCGCTGCGGGATTCCTGACGCCCGTCCATGCTTCGCCCTTCGCGCCGCGCTTCGCCTGCTCAGCCCATCCCCAGGTTTCGGGTTCCGTTTTGAGAAGCCAATAGCCCATCACGGCAGCTCCAATTCTTCAGCGCCGAGCGGCTCGAAATATTTCGCTATCGCCGCGTCGCTGACGCCTTCGACCGTCACCGGCGACCAGCGCGGGTTCTTGTCCTTGTCGACGATGAGCGCGCGGACTCCCTCGAAGAAATCATGGCCTTCCATCACGCGGCGGACGATGCGGAATTCCATCTTCATGTTGTCGTCGAAATCGAGCGAGAAGCCGCGCCGCATCTGCTCGAATGTGAGCTTGAGCGACGTCGGCGACATCCGACCCAATACGCGCAGCATGTCTCCGGCGACATCGTGGCCGTCCGCTTTCAGCGCCGCATGGAAATCGTCGAATGTCGCATGGCCCGTGAAGAGCCGCGTCAGAGCGGGACGGATCTCGTTGACATGCGCCTCGCCCGGGTCGCCCGACCAGGAGTCGAGCAACGCCTCGATCGCTGCGTGCGGATTGTTCCCGAAGGAAAGCGCCATCAGCGCCTTTTCAAGCGCCGGCGTCTGTTCCGTCGCGACGTAGTGCGTTGCAACACCCGCCGCCATCGCGTCCGCGGCTTTCGCCCGCGCGCCGGTCAGCGCGTAATAGAGCCCGAGCCCGTCATGAAGGCGCGGCAGGAAATGCCCGCCGCCGACATCAGGGAACATGCCGATCCCCGTTTCCGGCATGGCGAAGAGCGTTCTGTCGCCGGCGACGCGAAAATCTCCGTGCACGGAGACGCCGACGCCTCCGCCCATGACGATGCCGTCGATCAACGCGACATAGGGTTTGACGAAATGATGAACGAGGGCGTTGAGGCGATATTCCTCGCGAAAGAACTCGCAAGCGTGATCGACGTCTTTCTTCGCGTTGTCATAGAGCCAGCGGATGTCGCCGCCCGCGCAAAACGCCTTTTCACCGGCCCCTTTGATGAGAACCGCCTTGATGGCCGGCGAACGCTCCCATTCTATGAGCTTCGCCCGCATCGCCTTCACCATGCCGAAGGTGAGCGCGTTGAGCTGTTCGGGGCGGTTCAGCGTGATGACGCCCCATTCGCTCATCGCTTCAAAAATGATGTCGCTGATCATCGGCGCGGTTCCTGTCGGGTCACGTCAACGCATCGTGCTGGCGAAAATGCGGGGCGAACAGATCCTCGAACTCGCCGCCAGCGTCCTCCCGCACGGCGACGATGTCCATATTGGCGCCGACACCCGCCTTTCCTTTTTGCGCCGCATAGGGCGCAAAGTGGATGACCTCAAATTTTCTGCGGATCGCATCGGTCTCGATTTCGCGCGCAGCGACGAGATAGGGCCGATAGGAGGCGGCGGTGATGTAGTCCGCAAGGTCGTCCGCGTGGTAGCCGAATGCGTCCGACCGGCCGGAAATCTCCACAATGATCAACCTCGGCTGCGATCGCGCCAAATCAGCGCCCTGAAGCGCCTGCAGCTCAGCCCCTTCAACGTCCGCCTTGATAAGTTCGAGTTTCTGCAAATCCTCGCCGAGCGCGTTGGCGATGGTGATCGTCTCTACGGTTTCGCGACGGTCTTCGCGGAAATGCTCGCTATTGTTCTTCAGCGAGCCGATCCCCGGCCGCGCCTCGTTATAATAGAAATCAAAGGCGGCGCCGCTTTCGTTCCAGACGGCCCTGCGAATGAGCTTAACGTCTTCATGCGCTGCGAACTTTTTTGTCAACGCCTCGAAATTGCGGCTGTAGGCCTCAAAGGCGTAAACACGCCAATAGCGCTGCGCGAAGGGATAGGTCCATGCGCCGAGATTGGCGCCGACATCCGCAAACACCTTGTTTTTGAGCTGGCCTGTCTTCTTGAGATATTGAAAGAAGAGATCGGCGATCGCGAAAGAGGTCAACTCGGCGGACTTCATCGCCGCGGAAAGCGCCGCGCGCATTCGCGCATTATCTTCCGGGCTGCGTTTTGCGGCAACGGTCATAGCGGCGCAACTCTCGCTCTTTCCTTCTCCCCATCGGGGAGAAGGCGGCGCGTCCCTTGAGTCGCAATCACGCCTGATACTCCTTCAACAAATCCCGCGCGACGATGACGCGCATGATCTCGTTCGCGCCCTCCAATATCTGGTTGACGCGCACGTCGCGCAGCATGCGTTCGAGCGGATAGTCGCGGAGATAGCCGTAGCCGCCGTGAAGCTGCAGCGCGTCGTTGACGATGTCGAAGCCCTTGTCGGTGACGAGGCGTTTCGCCATCGCGCAGAATTTCGTTGCGTCCGTCGTCTTATGATCGAGCTTCCACGCCGCCTGATAGAGGAATATGCGCGCGGCTTCGAGTTCGGTCGCCATGTCGGCGAGTTTGAATTGCAGCGCCTGCTGTTCGTTCAATCGTTTGCCGAAGGCGCGCCGTTCGTTGGCGTAATCGAGCGCCGCCTTCATCGCGGCCGACGCCGTGCCGAGCGAACAGGCGGCGATGTTGAGGCGGCCGCCGTCCAATCCCATCATTGCGAATTTGAAGCCGTCGCCTTCCGCGCCGACCCGGTTCGAGATGGGGATGCGGCAATCCTCGAAATTGACGATCGCCGTCGGCTGCGAGTTCCAGCCCATTTTTCTTTCGTTGGCGCCGAAGGAGAGCCCCTTCGTTCCCTTTTCGACGATGACCGTCGAAATGCCCTTCGGCCCCTCGCCGCCCGTCCTCACCATCACGACATAAAGATCGGTGACGCCGGCGCCCGAAATGAACGCCTTCGAGCCGTTCAATATGTAATGATCGCCATCGCGCACGGCTTTTGTTTTCAACGCCGCCGCGTCGGAGCCTGAGCCTGGCTCCGTCAGGCAATAGCTCGACAAAAGCTCCATCGACGTGAGCTTTTGGCAGTATTTCCGGCGTAAATCTTCCGACGCGAAGCGGTCGATCATCCACGTGCACATATTGTGGATGGAAATATACGCCGCTGTGGACGTGCACCCGGCGGAGAGCGCTTCAAAGATCAGCGCCGCATCGAGCCGGCCAAGGCCCGAGCCGCCGACATCCTCGCGCGTGTAAATGCCGGCGAGACCGAGCGCGGCGGATTTGCGGATGACGTCGACGGGAAAGAACTTCTTCTCGTCCCATTCGGCGGCGTGCGGCGCGAGTTCGTCGGCGGCGAAACGGCGGGCGACGTCACGGATTGCTTCCTGCTCGGGCGTCAGTGCGAAATCCATGATTCAGGCTCCCGCTTTTCGGGAATCGGGAATCGGGAATCGGGAATCGGGAGATTGCGTCATTTGCCTTTCCTCCGCTCAATCGCTTGAATGAGCCGGCGAAGCATCATGGCGACACGAGTGACCGTCGCGATCACCGGATCGCGCTCGGCCGCTTTCAAGTAATCAAGCTGTCCCGCAAGCTCGATCAATGTTTTCAGCTCTCTCGCCGAGCCTTGTGAAATTCGCAGAAACTGCAAATACGACCCGCTTGTTTGCCAGCCATAGCCCTCGGCGATGTTGGCCGGGATCGAGACGGCCGCTCTCCGCATTTGAGAGATGAGGCCGAAACGCTCATCCGATGGAAGGAGTTTGGTCAGGCGGTAGACAGCGCCGGCGGGCGACATCGAGGTTTTCCAGATGTCCAAATCGCGATGGTCGATTATCTTGTCGGGGGCGTCTTCTGCAAAACCAGGCGAGACATTGTCGTCAGACACGTCAAATTCCCGATTCCCGATTCCCGATTCCCGAGTCACGCTTTCTCCTCCGCTGTCTCCTTCTCCCCCTCATGCCCCTCGAGCGGCGTTCCCTCAAATCCAGGCATTCCGGGGAGCGGGTGGTCGCGTTCTTCCGTCAAGGGAGTCATCGGGCCGTGCTGGCCTTTCCTGTGCGTCGTCCAGCGGTAGGCGACATAGGCGGCCAGAGCGCACACCGCGATTGCGGGGAGCCAGAATTTCGCTTTTTCGCCGGCGACCGCCCCGCCGACATGAAAGAGCGTGAACATGATCGCGACATACATTGACGCCGTGAAAACGAGCGTCAGCACGTATTTTCCGTAGTGGGCCCTGAAGAAGCCGCAGGCGACATAGGTCGGAATGCGCGTTCCGGGGACGAAACGCGCCGTCAACATGGTTTGGACGAATTCCTTTCGCACGAGATCGCCGGCGACGGAGACGCCCGGCTTTTCGGCGAATTTGTGCGCCCATTCATAGCGACGCGCGAGACGGCCGACCCAGTATTTCCAGGCGTCGGACGCAACGAGGCCGCAAAGGATCGCCATTACAAGAAAGGTTGTCGGCGCAAGCCCGAGGATCGAGGCGGTCGCCGCGCCGATGACGGCGGCGTCCTCCTGCAGGAAGGGAAGCGCGAAGATCGCGAAATAGAGCGCAAGCCCGGTCAGATGAGAAAAATCTTCGGTGATGCCGAACAAACTGGAACTCCTAATACGTTTGTTTTTGCGGCAGCCCGTCCGCGATATCGTAATAATCGCCCTTGTCGGCGACGAAGATGTGCTCCGTGACCCGGACGCCAGTCGGCTCGTCGAGTGCGCCGAGTGCAATCGCGATCCGATGTGCGTGATCCGGATGACGATGCGCGTGCCAGAACAGCGCCGATCCGCACTCGCTGCAAAAGCCGCGGCGCACGAGATCGGACGATTTGAACCAGCAAAGCCTGTCCTCCCCTTTCGCAAATCTCAGCGAGTCGAAAGGAACGTTGACGGACGCCCAGTAGTTGCCGCTCCAGCGCCGGCATTGGCTGCAATGACAAGCGTCGCCATGGTCGCGATCGCGCGCCGCCGTGAAGACCACGGCGCCGCAGAGACATCGCCCCGAAAAGTCGCCCG
Source organism: Pseudomonadota bacterium (assembly GCA_049324555.1). Taxonomy (GTDB): domain Bacteria; phylum Pseudomonadota; class Alphaproteobacteria; order Caulobacterales; family Parvularculaceae; genus Amphiplicatus. The sequence continues at coordinate 16,944 of JBMOOR010000125.1, forward strand.
AAACCTTTTTCCCCATCCCTTCGCCCTTCGTCATAGCGCGTTGAACCTGCCCATCAGCCAGGTCAGCCACGCTCTATACCCCTCGCGATCGAAATCGGCGTCGCAGGCCGCCGTCACGATCGCGCGAACTTCGTCTTCCGTCTCGTTTTCCGCAAGCAGTTTCGCAAGTTCGCGCATCGCTTCGTCGCGGCGCGGGGTCCAGTCGGCGATCATTTCCTCTACGGCGCCTTCAGGCCCGCCATGCTCACTGATCGTGTGGCTGTTCAAATAGCCGCCGAGCATGGCGAAAATCGTCGGATAGCGGGCCTTCAAACCCGCCCGAACGTTCTCGAATTCGCGCAGGAGCCCTGCGGCCTCTTTCGCTGGCGAGACTTCTCTCGGCTCAACTTTCGCCTCTTCCGGCGGCGGCAACGCGCCGGTCCGCCGCGGCGGACCGCTGAACGATTTCCAGATGTTGACGGC
>JBMOOR010000126.1:0-2878 GCA_049324555.1 Pseudomonadota bacterium
CGGCGCCGGCGACGATCTGATCTTCGGCGGCGGCGACCGGGACCGCCTCTTCGGCGGAACGCGCGATGACGGCCTGTGGGGCGGCAACGGCAATGACACCTTGGCGGGCGGCGCCGGCCGCGACTACGAAGACGGCGGCAAGGGCTATGACGCGCTCGTCGGAGGGGATGATGGCGATACGCTTGTCGGCGGCGAACTGCGCGACACGCTCTATGGCGACAATGGCAATGACTCGTTGTTCGGCGGCGTCGATGACGATCTGCTGCTGGGCGGCTCCGGCCGCGACGCCGTCAACGGCGGCGGCGGGGACGACAGCGTCGACGCCGGGGCGGGCGATGATATCGTGCGCGGCGGGCTCGGCTTCGACAAGCTGTTCGGCGGAACCGGCGACGACACAATCGCTGGCGGCGACGGCAACGACAAACTCCTTGGCGGCGCGGACAGCGACACTTTCGTCTTCGCGCTCGGCGACGACCAGGATCAGATCCGCGATTTTGCGGCGGGCGCGGGAGCGGGCGACATCATCCGTCTTCTCGATTTCGGCGCCGCCTTTGATACGTTTGCAGAGGTTCTCGCCGCGGCGAGCGACGACGGCGTTGATACGACCATCGATTTCGGCGGCGGCGACGTGCTCATTCTTAAGGGCGTTCTCGTCGGCCAGCTTGATGCGGACGATTTCCTGTTCGGATGAAATCCGCCTGATACGGAGCAAGGAGAGGCGCGCATCGGGCGCGCCTCTTTTTTTCACCAGCAAACCTTCAGCGGACTGATTACGCACGGGCGGCGCGAGCCTTCCGCGCGCGGAGGTTGCAGCGGCGCATTGCGCTATTGCGGCGAAACTGCGGCCTGGCTGGTTAACGCCGGAATGATTGCGCGTGCTTGTGACGTTGATCACTCCGCTGCGCCGTTTTGCGATGACGCCGCCCGGTTCTTGCAATAGGGTCCCGGATCATCCGGCGCCGTGGAGGGCCGGGGCCTTATCAACCTGACGCCCGAGCGGCGTCGTCACTGGGGAGTTTCTATGGCGACGGTATCCTTTGCCAACATGGACCAGGCTTTTGATATTCGGAACAATGCGAATATCGCGTTTTCGTCCTATGACGGCTACACTTATTCGTATTTGACGACAGGCGCGCACGATTGGGAATTCAACGGCACGGGTCTCGTCGATAATGGGACCGTGCTGACGGCCGGCACGGTTAACGGCGTCGATCTCGACCTCGACAATGACAGTTTCCTTTCGCCTGAAATCAGCATCACCGGCCTCTCCGTCGCCGCGACCAGCTTCGGGCTGAATGTCGGCACGGCGGATCAACAACGCGACACCTTCTGGGAGGCCGCGCTCGGCGGCGCCGACACGCTGAACGTCACGATGGCGAACTACACTGTGGATTTCCAGTTCGCCGGCGACGGCGCGCATGTGATGGACGGCTCCCTTCATCTTGGAGCGAACGATTCATTCAATGACGGCGGCACGGCGCTCACCGGGTTTTCGTTTTTCACCGGCGACTACATGGACGTCACGGACGGCGTCGCCGTCGGCGGCGATGACACCTTCACCGTCGGCGCGTATATCCTGATGGGCGACTTTCGCGTTGTCAGCGGCGGAAGCGGCGTCGGCGGCGACGACGTGCTGACGCCGGCGCGCCTTGTTGACACGACCGCCGGCGGCTCCATCTACATGATGGGCGACGTCGATGGGGTCAACAGCGGCTTGCTGAACGCAGGGGCCGATCTGATCGACCTTCGATCGACCGACGTCTCCGGTCTCACCACCGACACGCCCGTACTCGTCGGCGACGCGTATAGCGTCGGCTCCGGCGGCGCGCTTATCGCCGGCAGCGACACGATCCATGGATCTTCCCACGCGGACCGGATTTACGGCGATTATCAAGCCAACAGCGGCTACGTCGAAGGCGCAAAGGACCGCCTGTTCGGTTACGCCGGCAATGATACGATCCTCGGCAATGAAGGCCGCGACCAGCTCTACGGCGGCGACAATGACGACAATCTCGACGGCGGACTCGACGGCGACATAATCGACGGCGGCGCGGGCAACGATTCATTAACCGGCGACACCGGCAACGATTCGATGACCGGCGGCGACGGCAACGACACGGCGATCGGCGGCTCGGGCGCAGACACGATCAACGGCGACGTCGGCGACGATATCGCGGACGCCTCAGCGGGAGCCGACGTCATGAACGGCGGCACCGGCAAGGACAATTACTTCGGCGGCACCGGCAATGACTCAATGTCGGGCGACGCCGGCAACGACACGCTTTCCGGCGGCGACAATAACGACACGATGCTCGGCGGCGCCGGCTTTGACGTGCTGCTCGGGGGCAACAATGAGGATTATCTCGATGGTGGGACCTCGAACGACCACCTCTATGGCAACGCCGGCGTCGACACTTTCGCCTTTTCGACCGGAAGCGGCGTCGATACGGTCCACGACATGGTCGCCGGCGCCGGCGCCGGCGATTTCATCCGCCTCCAGGGCTTCGGCGCGGCGTTCGACACTTTCGCCGAGGTCCTCGCCGCCGCGACTGACAACGGCGCCGATACGACGATCGATTTCGGCGGCGGCAACATGCTTGTGCTCCTGAATGTCGTCGTCGGCGACCTCAACGCTGACGACTTCATTTTCGGATAGGCCGCATACGGATGAACGACGAAGCGTCCGCGCCGAAAGGCGCGGGCGCTTCATTTCCGGCGAGTCGGGCCGCGCCCTTTCCCCAATTTCGGGAAAATAGGCTAACTCTTTGATTCCAGAGGCAAACAAAAATCCGTCCCACCCCTTGCGCGTGGGCTTACGCTCTATGCGTTCCGATCGGCTTTGCGCCCTCGGAGCGGCCCCGAAGTTCGGATGGAAGGG
>JBMOOR010000126.1:2904-17271 GCA_049324555.1 Pseudomonadota bacterium
TCATGACTTTATCGCCGCGCCTTGGCCTCAGCTACATCATGCCCCAACAGGCGCAAAAACACGTGACCGCGAACGAATCCTTCCGCCGCCTCGACGCGCTTGTGCAGGCAGGCGTCAAATCGGCGAGCGTTCCTGCGGAACCCGCTTCGCCCGCGGAAGGGGACGCCTACATTGTCCCCGCAGGCGCGATCGGTGCGAACTGGAGCGCGATGACCGCAAATTCGATCGCTGCTTTTCAGGATGCGCAATGGATGGAGCTCGCGCCGCGCGCGGGCTGGCGGGTCTGGATCGAGGACATCGGCGCGGCGCGCGTCTTCGACGGCGCGCTCTGGATCGGCGAAGGCGCTGCGGGCGGGACGGCCTCGTTTTTCTCGCTCGGCGTCAACACGACCGCAGACGCGTCGAACAAATTCGCCGCCAAATCCGACGCAGCGCTCTTCAGCCATGACGATGCGACGCCGGGAACGGGCGATGCGCGCGTTGTCATCAACAAGAGTGCGACAGCGAAGACCGCGAGCGCGGTCTTCCAGAACAATTTTTCGGGTCGCGCCGAATTCGGTCTGACGGGCGACGACGATTTCACTCTGAAGGTCAGCGCGGACGGCGCGACTTGGCTTGATGCGCTAACGGTGAAGCCGGACGGCAGGATTGGCGTGAAGACGACGGCGCCGGCGGCGGCGGTTGAACTCCACGTCTCGGGCGAGGCGACTGCGGCGAGCCTCATCTCCTCCGACGATTTTATCATCGCGAAGGAAAACAGCCCGACTTCCTTCGCGGGCGTCGTCGCCGGCGCGACCTCGTCCGACCGCATGGTGTTCAAGGGAACGCGCGCCCGCGGAACGCTTGGCGTCCCGTCCGCGACGGCTTCCGGCGACTCCACTTTCAGCTTGATCGGCGCCGCCTATGACGGCTCCTCAGCGCGAGCGACCGCCAGCATTGAAATGCGCGTCGACGGCGCCGTTTCCGCCGGCATCGCGCCGCAGCGGATCGAGTTCTTAACCGGCGCGGCCTCCAGCCGGTCGGAGCGCATGCGGATCACCTCCGCGGGCGATGTCGGCGTCGGCGTTGCAGCGCCTGCCTGCAAGCTCGACGTCGACGGCCCCATCAGGGTGAAGAGTCTCGCAAAGGCCGCGCTTCCGTCGGCGGCGTCGGCGGGACAGATCATCTATGTCTCCGACGAAGCGGGCGGGGCGACGATCGCGTTTTCGGATGGAGCAAACTGGCGGCGCGTCGCCGATCGGGCGGTGGTGAGCTGATAATGAAAATCACGAGAAATTTCAATGGGCTGTCGGAATCTCCGAAGAAGTCGCCGGAGATTTTCTGCGAAGGAACGCCGTGGCGCGATGCGCCGTCAAAAGACGAGTGTTTTCAAAGAGCTGGAATGGAACGGCTGAGCGCAGGCGTCTCCGCTTGCTCAGATTGCATTAGTATAGTTCTGGTAACCGAAAGTCTCATGGCGGCTTGCGGATTGTCCGCATCGCCGCAAGGCGTCGGACCCTGGTGAAGGAACCCCAGTGAAGAACGAGGTGAAACTGACGGCCGACATGCGGGCGGCGATCGAGGCGGCAAGGCCGCTTGTCGTTCGCGCCGGCGTCTTCAGCGCCGCCGTCAACCTCTTGATGCTGACGGGCCCGATCTACATGCTCCAGCTATACGATCGCGTGCTCGCGAGCAGGAGCATGCCGACGCTCGCCGTGCTGACGCTTCTCATCGTCGGACTTTATGCAGCGATGGGCGTTCTCGATTTCGTTCGCACAGCGCTCGTCGCCCGCTCGGCGGCGCGCTTTGACGCGCGCCTTTCCGACGCCGCGTTCAATGCAGCGGTCGAAGGCGCCAAATATTCAGGCGGCCAGTCGGGCGACGCGCCGCTCAAAGACCTCCGCACAATCCGCCAGGCCGTCGGATCGTCGGCGGTGATCGCTTTCTTCGACGCGCCGTTCGCGCCGCTCTATCTCCTTCTTGTCTTCCTGCTTCACTGGGCGCTCGGTCTGACTGCGCTCATCGGCGCCGGCGCGCTCGTCGCCCTCGCCATCTTCAATGAACGCGCGTCGAGGAAGGCGCTCGCGACCGCGCTCGACGCAGGAACATCCGGCGACGCCGCGATGGCCGCGATCCTCCGTAATGCGGCGGCGACGGACGCGATGGGCATGCGCGGCGCCTTGAAGGAAGTCTGGCGCGGCCACGCAGCGAAGTCGCAGATGTCGAATGCGGACGCCGGCGATGTCATCAACAGCTTCGGCGCGGCGACCAAGGCGGGACGCATGCTGCTGCAGTCGCTCATTCTCGGCGTCGGCGCGCTCCTTGTCGTCGGGCAGGCGACGACGCCCGGCGTCATGATCGCGGCCTCGATCATAACGGGCCGCGCGCTGGCGCCGGTCGAACAGTCGATCGGCCAATGGCGGCTCATCGGCGCGGCGATCACCGCCTGGAAACGGCTCGAGAAGTTTCTCGCCACAGCCCCGAAGCAGAGCGAAAAGATCGCGCTGCCGGCGCCGAAAGGGCATTTGAAGCTGGACCGGGTCTTCGTGCAGCCGGCGCTCGCCAAAAAACCGATCGTCAAGGGCGTCAATCTCGAGGTCAAACCGGGCGAGGCGCTCGGCATCGTCGGGCCGTCGGGCGCCGGAAAATCAACGCTCGCCCGCGCCATGGTCGGCGTCGAGCGCGTCGTCTCCGGCGAAGTGCGGCTCGACGGCGCCGATCTTCTCGCCTGGGATCGCGACGAGGTCGGCCGGCATGTCGGCTACCTTCCGCAGGAGACGGAGCTCTTCGCGGGAACGATCGCCAGGAACATCGCGCGTTTCGATGCGAGCGCGAGCGATGCTGAAATCATCGCCGCGGCGCAGGCGGCGGGCGCGATGCAGCTCGTCCTCTCGCTTCCGGACGGCTTTGAAACCGAAGTCGGGGATCGCGGCCAACGCCTTTCGGTCGGTCAGCGCCAGCGCATCGGCCTTGCCCGCGCTCTCTTCCGCGATCCGGCGCTTATCGTCCTCGACGAGCCGAACGCCAATCTCGACGCGGAAGGCGACGTCGCCCTCTCGAATGCGATCCTCGCCGCCAAGGCGCGCGGCGCGGCGGTTGTCGTCGTCGCGCACCGGCCGAGCGCTATCGCGCATGTCGATCGCCTCTTGATGCTCGCGGATGGCGAGCCGCGCGCCTATGGTCTGCGCGATGAAGTTCTCGCCAAGATCGCGCCCGGCGTCTCCGCGATCGGCGCACCCCGCAAACCCGCAGAAACGGAATCCAATGTCGTTCCCAGCCGTTCAAACGCCTGACGCGCAAGAGGATCGGATCGACGACGCCGGCCGCTTCATGCGGCTTGGCTGGATCGTCGCGGGCCTCGTCTTCGGCGGGCTCGTCCTCTGGTCGATCGTCGCGCCGATCAACAGCGCGGTGATCGCGCCCGGCCAGCTTTCGGTTGAAACGAACCGCAAGACGATCCAGCACCTCGAAGGCGGCGTTATCGCCAGGATCCATGTGAAAGAAGGCCAGCCGGTCAAGGCGGGCGATCTTCTCATCGAACTCGACGATACGGTGACGGGCGCCAATGTCGATCTGTTGACCGCGCAGCTCGCCGAGGGGATCGCGCGCGAGGCGCGCCTTCTCGCCGAACGCGACGGGCTTTCCGAGATACCCGAAGATTCGCTCGCCTTCCGTCTTGCGCCCGACGCTCTCGACTACAGCGCCAATCTCGCAGGACAGCGCCGCCTGCTCGCGGCCCGCGAAGCGACGAAGAAAACGCAGGTTGCGCTCCTTGAAGAACGCGTCGTGCAGCAGGAGAAACGGATCGGGGGCTATCGGACCCAGCTCAGATCGTTACGCGAACAATCGCGCCTCATCGGCGAGGAGCTCGATGGCGTCAAACGGCTGAACGCCGAGGGTTTTGCGCCGATGACGCGCGTGCGCGAGCTTGAACGCGCCAAGGAATCGATCGCCGGCCAACAAGGCCAGCTCACCGCGGCGAGCGCGGAGTCTGAAAGCGTCATTTCCGAAGCGCGGCTCGAAATCGAGCGGCTGAAACAAAAATCGCGCGAAGACGCGATCGAGGAATCGCAAGACCTCGAAGTCGAGATCGCGGCGCTGACCGAAAGGCTGACCGCCGCGCGCGACGCGCTCCGCCGGTCGCAGATCCGCGCGCCGGAGGACGGCGTCGTGCTCGGCCTATCCGTGCATACGGTCGGCGGCGTCATCGGCCCGGGCTCGCCCGTCATGGATATCGTGCCGAAGGGCGACAGTCTCGTCGTCGCCGCGAGGATCGCTCCGCGCGATGTCGACAAGGTGAAGCCGGGACAGGAGGCGGTGATCCGCTTTTCGGCGCTCAACGCGCGCGTCACGCCCGAAGCGATCGGCTCCGTTCGTCAGGTCTCCGCCGACAACATCATCGACAAGGAAACCGGCGCGGCCTATTTCCTCGTCCTCATCGATCTTCCGCCAGCGGATGAATTGACGCCGCTCCTGAGGGGCCAACCGCTCCTGCCCGGCATGCCGACGGAAAGCTTCATCCGGACGGGCGCAAGGCCTGCGATCAGCTATCTCTTAAAGCCCCTGACGGACGCCTTTTCGCGCGCCTTGAGGGAAGAGTGACGGGCGCGATGCGAATCCTCTTCCTGCACGACAATTTTCCGGCGCAGTTCGGCCCGATCGGGGAATACCTCGCGAAGAGGGGGTGGGAAGTCGCCTTCGGCACGCAGCGCGCCGGCGCCAAATCGCCGCTGATCAAGACCTTCAACTACAAGCCGCACCGCGACATCACGAAAGGCGTCCACCCATACGCAGCGACCTTTGAGAAGGCGGCGATCAACGGACAGGCGGCGGCGCGAGCCTGTCTCGCCCTCAAGGCCAAGGGGTTCACGCCCGATGTCATGATGGCGCATTCGGGCTGGGGACCCGGCATGTATCTGAAAGATGTCTGGCCCGACGCGCGCTATCTCGGCTATTTCGAATGGTATTATCAGCCGGTCGGCCCCGATGTCGCCTTCATGAAGGGCGAGGCGCCGCGCTCGGAAGACGAGCTTTTAAGGACGCGCGGGCGGAACGCGCCGATCCTTCTCGATCTCGCCGCTTGCGATTTCGGCCTCATTCCGACCGAATACCAGAAGAGCCAGTTTCCGCACATTCTCGCCGACAAGCTGAAAGTGTTGCATGACGGCGTCGATATCGAAACCTACGCGCCGAAGCCGGGCGCAAAACTCGTGCTGCCGAACCTCGATCTGTCGCATGCGGACGAGATTGTCACCTATGTCGCGCGCGGGATGGAGCCCTATCGCGGATTTCCGCAATTCATGGCGGCGGCGGCGGAAGTCCTGCGCCGCCGGCCGAACGCGCATGTCGTCGTCGTCGGCGAAGACCGGGTCGCATACGGCAAAAAGCTTCCCGAGGGCGACAGCTGGAAGAAGCGGATGCTCGCCGAGCACAGTTTCGATGAAGAGCGCCTCCACTTCACCGGGCTCATTCCACGCGACCGGTATCTGAAGGTTTTGCAGGCATCGTCCGTACACGTCTATTTGACCGTGCCCTTCGTGCTCTCCTGGTCGATGATGGAGGCGATGAGCGCCGGCTGCCTCGTTCTCGGCTCCGACACAGATCCCGTGAAGGAGCTGATCGAGGACGGAAGGAACGGCTTGCTCGTCGACTTCTATAATGTGCAGGCGATCGCGCGGGCGATCAGCCGCACGCTGGAAACCCCGGAGAAATATTCAGCGATCCGCACCGCCGCGCGCCGGACGATCGTTGAACGCTATAGCGCTGAGGAAATTTACGCGAAGAAGGAAGGGATGTTTGCGGGAGGAGAGGCGGGAATCGGGAATCGGGTGAAGTCTGCACTGGAAGCGAAGCAATGAAGCTCACCAAGAGGCTTCCAATGCAAATGAATGCGCATCAAATTCCCGATTCCCGATTCCCGTAGCTACGACTTCACCTTCCACTCCGGCCTGACGAAATGGCACGTATATCCTTCCGGATATTTTTCGAGATAGTCCTGATGATATTCTTCCGCGTCCCACCACTTTCCGGCGGGAGCGACTTGAGTCACCACCTTGCCCGGCCAGCGATCTGAAGCGTCGATTTCCCTGATGATATTTTCCGCCTCGGCTTTTTGATCCGCATTCAGATAAAAAATCACGGAGCGATATTGTGAGCCAATGTCGTTGCCCTGGCGGTCTTTCGTCGTCGGGTCGTGAATCTGGAAGAAGAATTCCAGAAGCTTGCGATAAGAGGTTTTCGCAGGGTCATAGGCGATGCGGATCGATTCGGCGTGGCCGGTCTTTCCCGTCTTCACCTGCTTGTAGTCCGGGCTGTCGAGCGCGCCGCCCGTATAGCCGACATGCGTTTCAAGGACGCCGGGGAGTTTGCGGATCAAATCTTCCATGCCCCAGAAGCAGCCGCCGGCGAGAATTGCAATTTCGCGGTTCGACATGTTCGCCTCCTAATGGCTCGCGCCGAATTCGCGCCCCGCAAGGAAGCGCTCGGCCTCAAGCGCCGCCATGCAGCCCATGCCGGCGGCGGTGACCGCCTGACGGTAGATATCGTCGGTGACGTCGCCGGCGGCGTAGACGCCCGGAATATCGGTCTCGACCGAACCGGGTTTCACGATCAGATAGCCGTTGTCTTTCATCGGCAGCTTGCCGGCGAAGAGTTCCGTCGCCGGCTTGTGGCCGATGGCTATGAAGACGCCGTCGGTTTTCAATTCTTTCGTCGCGCCGGTCTTCGCGTGTTTGAGACGAACGCCGGTGACGCCCGGCGGATTTTCGGTCCCTAGAATTTCATCGACCTGATGGTCCCAGACGACTTCGACATTCGGCTTGGCGAAGAGCCGGTCCTGCAGAATCTTCTCCGCGCGGAAATGATCGCGGCGGTGGACGATCGTCACCGATTTCGCGAGGCCCGAAAGATAGAGCGCCTCTTCGACCGCCGTGTTGCCTCCGCCGATGACGACGACGTCCTTGCCGCGATAGAAGAACCCGTCGCAGGTCGCGCAAGCCGAAACGCCAAACCCCTGAAACTTTTTCTCCGAGGGAAGCCCGAGCCATTTCGCCTGCGCGCCGGTCGATATGATGAGCGCGTCAGTTTCGTAGATTTCGCCGGAATCTCCTTTGAGCGCGAACGGACGTTTTGACAGATCGACGTCGACGATGAGATCGCTGATGAATTCGGCGCCGACATGCTCGGCCTGTTTCTGCATCTGCTCCATCAGCCACGGACCTTGGATGACGTCAGGAAACCCCGGGTAGTTCTCAACGTCGGTCGTGATCGTCATCTGCCCGCCCGGCTGCAGCCCGTGGATGATGACGGGTTTCAAGCCGGCGCGCGCGGCGTAGATGCCGGCCGTGAGCCCTGCCGGGCCCGATCCGAGGATGAGCAGTTTCGTTCGCATGAGGTCCCTTTCGGTTCGTCGCGATATGGCTGCTTCACCCGGCGAGGGCAAGGATCGTCCCTCGCCCCTCTCGCACGGTTGAAGGCGGTTCGCTTGAATGGTAACAGATGTTACTAATTGGAAGGAGCAGCTCATGCGCAAGTGGATCACAGCCTCCCGCGTCGAGGGCGAAGCCTCCCGCCAGGCCCATGCGGACATGCCCGCCGGAACCTATGAGCGGGAAATCTCGAAAGAGGGGTTCTTCGGTCCCGCCGCGTTCCTCCATCACAAGCGCCCGCCGACCGGCTGGTCGAAGTTCGAGGGCCCCTTGCGCCCGCGCGCCTTCAATCTTGCGGCGCTGACGAACTCGCCCGCAAGCCCGTGGGCCGCCCCCAAAATCCTCTACAATCACTCAACGGAAATCCGTTTCTGGAAGATCGAAAAGCCGATGACGGCGCTCGCGCGGAACGGCGACGGCGACCAAATTCTTTTTGTCCATACGGGCGAGGGCGATCTCTTCTGCGACTACGGCCGCCTCGCATTCGAGGCGGGCGACTACATCGTCTTGCCGCGCGGCACGATGTGGCGCCTTGCGCCGAGATCGCCGCTCAGCATTCTGATGATCGAAGCGACGAACTCGCATTACACGCTCCCCGACAAGGGAATGATGGGCAATCACGCCGTATTCGATCCGGCGCTGTTCGACGCGCCGAAAATCGACGCAGCGTTCAAGGCCCATCAGGCTGACGACCGCGAGACGCGCGTCGAAATCAAGAAGCGCGGGCAGGTGTCCGTTGCAACATACCCTTACAATCCGCTCGATGTCGTCGGCTGGCACGGTGAACTGTCGCCCGTCCGCATCAACGTCAAACACATCCGTCCGCTGATGAGCCACCGCTATCATGTGCCGCCGTCAGCGCACACGACATTTCTGGCAGACCGCTTCGTCGTCTGCACTTTCGCGCCGCGGCCGTTCGAGACGGATCCCGGCGCTCTTAAAGTGCCGTTCTTTCACAACAATGACGATTACGATGAAGTGCTTTTCTATCACGCCGGCGACTTCTTCAGCCGGGACAATATCGACGCCGGCATGATGACGTTCCACCCCTCGGGTTTCACGCATGGCCCCCACCCGAAGGCGCTGAAGAACATGCTTGTGCAGAAGAAACCGGCGACCGACGAATACGCCGTCATGGTCGACACGCGCGATCCTCTCGACATCGGGGAGGGCGCGTCCTCGGTCGAGTTCGCCGGCTATGTCGACAGCTGGAAATCGCGAGACGCCGCCGAGTGATGTGGACCGACCGTCATTCCGGGGCGTCGCGAAGCGACGAACCCGGAATCCATCCTTTATCTATGGACGGCGCCGTAGATTCCGGGTTCCATGCTTCACATGGCCCCGGAATGACGGCGAAGGGCGCATCGCCTTCCAAAGGAACCGCTGAATGAAACTCGCCTCGCTGAAACATGGCCGCGACGGAAAACTCGTCATCGTCTCACAAGACCTGACGCGTTGCACCGATGCGACGCGCATCGCGCCGACCTTGCAGGCCGCTCTTGACGAATGGGACCACGCTGAGCCGCATTTGCGCGAACTCGCGCAGAGCCTTGAGGTCGGCGCGGCGCCGGTCGAGCGCTTCCACGAGCGCGACTGCGCGTCGCCCTTGCCGCGCGCCTATCAGTGGGCGGACGGCTCGGCCTACGTTAATCACGTCGAACTCGTCAGGAAAGCGCGCGGCGCCGAAATGCCGGAAAGTTTCTGGACCGATCCTCTGATGTATCAGGGAGGCTCCGATTCCTTCTTGGGCCCGCGCGACGATATCGCGCTCGCCGAGGACGCCGGGTGGGGCGTCGATATGGAAGCGGAAGTCGCCGTCATCGTCGACGACACGCCTATGGGCGTCGGCCCGGCGGAGGCGCTCGATTTCATCCGCCTTGTCATGCTCGTCAACGACGTGTCGCTGCGCGGGCTCATTCCGAACGAGCTTGCGAAAGGTTTCGGGTTCTTCCAGTCGAAACCATCTTCCGCATTCAGTCCGTGTGCGGTGACGCCGGATGCGTTCGGACCCGACTGGCGCAACGGCAAGCTTTGTCTGCCGCTTCTCGTCGCGCTCAACGGCAAGCCTTTCGGTCGCGCGAACGCCGGCGTCGACATGACGTTTCATTTTGGAGAACTCATCGCCCACGCGGCGAAAACGCGCCCGCTTAGCGCCGGCTCGATCATAGGGTCGGGCACGGTGTCCAATAAGCTCAACGGCGGGCCCGGAAAACCGGTCGATGATGGGGGCGCCGGATATTCCTGCATCGCCGAGATCCGTATGATCGAGACGATCGCGTCGGGCGCTCCGAAAACGCCATTCATGAAATTCGGCGACCGCGTCGAGATCGAAATGCTCGACGCGAGGGGTCGGTCGATCTTTGGGCGGATCGACCAGACCCTTCGCCGCTATGAGCGTTGAGCGGGCGGCGGGCTGCCAAACTCGCTGGCGTCAAACGCCTAATCGCCATAGTCTTTATGCGTCGTCAGCGCCGCCGCCCGGAGCCGCCAATGCCAAGCCTGCGCGCCCGTCTCGTCAACCGCTATATTCGCTCGACTTTCCGCAAGATTCCCCTGCCGGATATCGACAGCGCCAAACTGAGGGAAACCGTTGAATCGCGTGTCCTGCCCTTTCTTCCAAAAGGGATTGATCGCGAAGAGATAACGGCGCCCGTCAGGGGCGAGTGGCTGCGGCCGCTCAAGATTGAGCCGGGGAGAACCATTCTCTATCTGCATGGCGGCGGCTATGTGTTCGGTTCGCCCCGAACGCACCGGCCGATCACTTATGCACTCGCTATTGCGGCGAAAGCGCCCGTGTTTTCCGCCGCGTATCGTCTCGCCCCGGAGCATCCGTGCCCGGCGGCGATTGAGGATGCGCTTGCTGCGTGGAATTGGCTCGTCGCAAGCGGGACGCGGCCTGAGGAAATCTATGTCGGCGGGGATTCGGCCGGCGGCGGTCTGACGCTCGCACTCCTGCAGGCGCTTTGCGACAAGGGCGCCGCGATGCCAGGCGGCGCATTTCTGTTTTCGCCGTGGGCCGATCTTGCCGCTCGCGGCGGGTCAATTGCTGAAAACGCCGAGAGCGACGCCATGTTCACCGCCGATTCAATCCGGCGCGGCGGCGCGAAATACGCGGGAGCGCTCGCCCTCGATGATCCGCGGGTCTCGCCGCTTTACGGGCGCTTTGACGGTCTGCCGCGCATGCTCGTTTTTGCGAGCAAGGACGAACTCCTGCGCGACGATTCGGTGCGAGTTGCGGAAAAGGCGCGGGGCGCCGGCGTCGAGATCGACTTGAAGATCGAAGACGGGTTAATTCATGTCTGGCCGCTCTTCAAACCGCTGATGCCGGAGAGCGGACGAACGATCAAGGACGTCGCCGAGTTCATTCGAAACGTTCATTAAGAGGGGCCCGGACATGAAATCGGATGTCGCCAAACTCGCGATCGCCGTTCTCCTCGACATTCTCGATTTCACGCTCGGGAGAATCCTCGGCGCCGGAACGCTGATCGACATCATTTTCGCCGGGATCGCGTTCGTGCTCTGGGGGCCGGTCGGACTTCTCGCTCTGTGGGAAGCGATCGACGTGACCGATCAGGTGGACGGATTTGTGCCGACGATGACGCTGATCGCCCTCAGCCAGATGGGCAAGGGCCGCAAGAAGGCGCCAGGCGGGGAAGCCATCAAATAGAAAACCCGCGCTGTTTCCAGCGCGGGCTCTCGTCACAACGCAATTCAAGGCGAGTTAATCGCAGCTTCCGCGATAACCGCGCTGTCCGTAGCGGCGGAACGATCCGTCGTCCCAATAGCTGTCGCCGTAGCATGGGTCTTCGTAGTAGTAGCGATCCGAGTACCGATCATAGCCGCGGCGGCCGTGATCGCGCGCGCGTCCCCAACACGTGCCGGCGCGAGAGCAGCCCTCATAAGCGCCGAGCGCCGCGCCGATGAGCGCGCCGTAGGCCGCGCCTTTTCCGGGCGAGCCCGCAAAGATTTCGCCTGCGACGGCGCCGCCAGCGGCGCCGAGCGCCGCGCCGTAAAGCGCGCCTTCGCCTGTCGACTGGCATCCAGTCGCCGCAAGGCCGAGCGCGCCCAAACCAACCAGCATCATTTTCATGTCAAACCCTCCTGCAATGCGGGGACCGGATTTTCCCGAAAACGCCACTGGCGGACCCGCTCGCCGTCCTTTCACGGAGCCCTTATCAAGCCGGGTCGCGGCGATAATTGGGCGAAATCGGCGGCAATTAAGGCGCTCGTGCGGCGAAGCCTTGCTGATGCGCTCGCTCCCGGTAAATTGCGCGCGAGAAACAGCAATCGGGAGATCGGGCATGGGCGTGCGGACAGGCAAGGCGATTTATCTGAAATCCTACCCTGCGGGCCTTCCGTCCTTGCAGCACTTTGAGACGCGGACGATTGAAACGCGCGCGCCCGAGGCCGGCGAGGTGCAGCTTCGAACAGTCTGGATGTCTGTCGATCCCTATATGCGCGGGAGAATGCGGCCGGACATCAAGAGCTACATCCCCGCTTTCACCTTGACTGAGCCGCTCGAAGGCGGCGCCGTCAGCGAAGTCATCGACTCGAAGAATCCGTCGTATTCTGTCGGCGACTACGTCGTCGCCTTTCAGGGCGGCTGGAAAGAGTACTGGAATTCGAATGGCGACGGCCTCACCAGAGTCGATCCGAGACTTGCGCCGCTATCCGCCTATCTTGGCGTTCTCGGCATGCCGGGCCTCACCGCGTGGGCCGGCCTCACGCAGATCCTGCAGCCAAATCCCGGCGACACGGTGTTCGTTTCAGGCGCCGCCGGCGCGGTCGGATCGCTCGTCTGCCAACTCGCCAAGTTGAAGGGCGCACGCGTCATCGCGTCGGCGGGATCGAAAGAAAAGTGCGAATGGCTCCGCAAGGAGGGCGGCGCTGATGTCGCCCTCAACTACCATGACTACAAGGACGCAGCAGCGCTGACGAAAGCGCTGAGCGGGGCGGCTCCCGATGGGATCAATTGCTATTTCGAAAATGTCGGCGGGATGCATCTTGAGGCGGCGCTCAACACCATCGCATTCGGTGCGCGCATCGCCCTTTGCGGCATGATCTCAGTCTACAACAAAGCCGAGCCGGAGCCGGGCCCGCCTAACCTTGCTTTTCTCATCGCGCGCAGCGCAAAGATGCAGGGCTTCATCGTCTCGATCTATCTGCATCTTGCCCCGCAATTCGCCGCCGAGGTGGCGCCCTTGCTTGCGGCGGGCAAGATCAAGTTCCGCGAGTCGGTTTATTCCGGCCTTGACGAGGCCCCGAACGCCTTCATCGGCCTCTTCCAAGGCGAAAACTTCGGAAAGGCGGTCGTCCGCGTCGGACCCGATCGGCTCTGACGGGCGCGCAGGCGATCGAGACGCGCCGACAAACCCGGAGGAGGCGACGAAGATTGCCGGAGCAGTTTCCTTAAGCGGAACGGGTGTGCGATGGCGCTTTCACGCGGCGTTGAGCCCGGCTAATAGACCATGGCGGCGAAGAAGATGTCCCGGAAAGGCTGACGGCGAAATGATTGATGCGAAATGCCCGACTCTGATGCGACTGGTCGCCAGCCAGGTCGCCGCGGCGCCGGATCAGGAGAAATTCTTCGCCAAGCGGTTTGAGGAGAGTTCGCCCAACGAAATGATGCGACAAGAGGAGCTTGCCGGACATATCGCCAAGCTCATTGCGCATGACGAGCGGACGTTCCTTGACGATTATGTCTGGCTTTGCGCCGAACAGCTGAACGAGGAGCTCTATTTCCGGCGGCATCACAAATACCGCCTTTCGACTTTCGAAGAGGCCTATCGGCTCGTCTATTCCAATCGCGAATACATGACGCGCTACATGAACGGGCTGCTGATGACGCAGCTCTGGTGGAAGAACCATTTCGACGTCATCGACTATTACCGGCGCGCTTTCCTCGCGACGAACAAGCCCGGCTATTCGCATCTTGAAATCGGACCAGGCCACGGGCTCTTCATCTATTTCGCCGCCGCCGACCCGAAAGCCGGCAAGGTCACCGGCTGGGATATTTCGGAGTCGTCGATTGATTCAACCAGAGCCGCTTTGAAGACGCTCGGCTTGTCGAACTTGCCCGCGCTCGAATTGCAGGACCTGTTCAAAGGGCCGAGCGGCGCATTCGACAGTGTCGTTTTTTCGGAAGTCCTTGAGCATATGGAAGAGCCTCGCGCCGCTCTCGATGTCATCCATAGCGTGCTGGCGCCGGGCGGCAGGTTGTTCCTCAACATGCCGATCAACAGTCCGGCGCCCGACCACCTCTTCAATCTGGACACTCCGGAAGACCTCGTTGAATTTGTCGAAGATGCGGGCTTTGCTATCGAGGATCAGGGACTTTTCCCGGCGACGAACCAGACACTCGACATGGCGCGCAAGAAGAAGCTGACGATTTCCTGCGCGTTCGTTGCGCGGCGCAAATAGGCCTATTCGCCCGACACAGCGCGGAAATAGCGATCAAGCGGATCGGCAGCCTTGCGGCCTTCGGGCGCCGCCTTCATCAGTTCGACGACGAGGCCGGTGCGCATCTGCACGAAGGCGATCATCCGGTCGAACACCACTCCGTAGACCGGCGCGACAAGAGGGATCGCCCCTCGCGCCTGATGATCTGCGAACGCTGCGTTGATCTCATCAACGAACAGGCAAACGTGATCAAGGCCGCCGCCTTTCTTCAGGCGGGCCTGAACCGGCGAGTCCTCGCTTACCGGTGCGATGAGTTCGAACGGCAAGACGGATGGAAATCCGACAAGCGCGCAGGCGACCCTCTGGATCTCGTCGATTTCGGGTTTGATGAACAGTTGCGCACCTGCGGACATCCAGCGCTTCATTTCCTTCTCGATGTCGCGCACGACAAAGCCGATATGGGCGAGACGGTCGCCGGCGCCGGCGAAGGCTGAGATTGCGTCAGATTCCGTCATAGATGAAATCGATTGGGGCGAGGCTTCCGACAGCAGCGCTTATGAAC
>JBMOOR010000127.1:0-17131 GCA_049324555.1 Pseudomonadota bacterium
CTCGTTCATCCGGATCGTCGTCGTGCTCTCGCTCCTGCGCACGGCGATCGGCGTGCCGCAAAGCCCGCCCAATCCGGTGATCGTCTCGCTCGCGCTGTTCCTGACCGCTTTCGTCATGGCGCCGACATTTTCCGAGGCCTATTCCGCCGGCATCGCACCGTTGATGAAGGAGGAAATGCCCATCGAGCAGGCGCTTCCCGCCGCCGCCGCGCCCCTCAAGGAATTCATGCTGACGCAGACGCGCGAGAAAGACCTCGCGCTCTTCTTCGACCTTGCGAAAGTGAAGCCTGAAACGCCGGAGGCCGCGCCTCTTCACATCGTGACGCCCGCTTTCATGATCTCAGAGCTTCGCCGCGCCTTCGAAATCGGTTTCATGATCTTCATCCCCTTCCTCATCATCGACATGGTGATCTCCTCGATCCTGATGGCGATGGGGATGCTGATGCTGCCGCCGATCGTGATCTCGCTGCCGTTCAAGCTGATATTTTTCGTCCTCATCGACGGCTGGCGGCTCGTCGCGGGAAGCCTCGTGCAGAGCTTTGGGGCCGGCTAACCCAAGCCTGTCATTGCGGGGCGCGACGAAGTCGCGAACCCGGAATCCATATTTAGTCAGATTCAGGTGTCGGTAAATGGACTCCGGGTTCCGCCTTCGGCGGCCCCGGAGTGACAGCTATTTCAATTAGCGCCCAATCTTCCTCGCCGCCTTCTTCTTCGCCGGCTTCTTCTTGAACTTCGCAGCGCGCGAGGCGGCGTCGAGCGCCAATGTCGCCCAATGGCGCAATTCATCCTCGTCGTCGAAGATTTCCTCGGGCGCCGCAAAATAGCCGTTCATCGTCGCGACCGATCCGTCCTTCATTTCATAACAGAAGGGCGCAAGCCCGCGCTCTTCGAATTCCTTGCGCGTCTTCTCATCGGCCTTCAGAAAAATCGTATCGTCGTCAAGGAGCGCGAAGAAAAGTTCATCGCAGTAAACGCCGGCGCCGCCGAACATCTTGCGGACGCGGATGTCGCCAAAGGACGCAAAAAGCTCCTTCGAGTGTTCGATGAAGGATGCGGAGATGGCCATGGCCGGACAATAATCCCGGCGGGCGTCGTTGTCATCCCGCCGCACCCGCTACCTCTGATCCTCGCGCAAAATCTCTGCGATCCTGGTCTCTCCTTCGGGACTGTGGATCCAACTTTCGGCAGCATGCTTGCTTTCGAATTGCAGCGGCACACGGCGCGGCTTCACGCGGCCCTCGACTGGCACGAAGACTTCGAAAGTTCCGGCAAAACGCTGGTCCTTGGTCGCCTCGGCATAAGCCGAAGGCAGACCCTTCTTCTTTTTCATCGCCATTTGGGGATTCCTTCTCCGCCCGCCTATAGCGCGCGGATCAGGCGAAGCGCAACACGCAGGTCACGCCTCTTCCTTCGCCGGAACGATCGTGACGCTCTCACCGCAGCCGCAGGCGTCGGTCTGGTTGGGGTTCTTGAAGACGAAGCGCTGCGACAGCTTTTCCGTCACGAAGTCTATCTCCGTGCCGATGAGGAAAAGGATCGCCTTCGGGTCGATCAGGACCTTGATCCCGTTCTCCTCGACGATTTCTTCATAGGGCTTCGCCTCGCTCGCATAGCTCATCTCATATTCCATGCCGGCGCAGCCGCCGTTTTTGACGCCGATCCTGACGCCGATGATTTTCTCGTCGGCGTTCGACATGATCTCCTGCATGCGCCCCGCGGCGGCGTCAGTCAGCGTCACCACCTTGGGTCGAGGCCTACGAACCATAATAGCCTCCGTTCGACTGTGTAACTGCGCCGCCGCAAAACGTAAGAGCGCGCGCGTTCGCGCGCGGGGCGCGGTCGGTGAGCGTCACGACTTTCGGTCTTGGTCTGCGGGCCATGGTTCTTTCCGGTGCGTAGTACGTTGTGCGTAGTGCGCGGGACCTAACATACTACGCACTACGCACTCCCTTTCACAAATACCCCAACTCAAGCTTCGCCTCATCCGACATCCGCTCCGGCGTCCAGGGCGGCTCGAACACCATGTCGACCTTAACATCCTCAACGCCCTCGATGCCGCTCAAGGCGCCTTCGACCCAACCGGGCATTTCGCCGGCGACAGGACAGCCGGGCGCGGTCAAGGTCATCTCGACCGTCAACAGCCGATCGTCGTTGAGATCGACCTTGTAGATAAGCCCGAGCTCGAAAATGTCGACCGGGATTTCCGGATCGTAAACCGTCTTCAGCGCTCTGATCACGTCGGCGGTGATGCGCGTCATTTCCTCCTGAGGAATGGCCCCGCCGGCCGCAACCGCCGCTTGCGGGCGCTCCTCCTCGGCTTTCAAATCGATCACGTCATGCATGGCCGTTTCCTATTTAAGAAGCTCGTGCGTTTTATGAAGGCCGCTGAGCAGCGCCTCGACATCCTCATGCGTGTTGTAGACGGCGAAGGAAGCGCGCGCCGTCGCCGTAACGCCAAGCCGTTTCATCAGCGGCTGCGCGCAATGATGGCCAGCCCTGACCGCTATTCCCGCCCGATCAAGAATCGTTGAGGCGTCGTGAGGATGCGCGCCGTCGACATTGAACGCGATGATCGGCGCCTTTCCTTTTGCGTCGCCGTAAAGGCGCACAAAATTGAGCTTCCGCATTTCCGCCATCGCATGCTCGGCGAGCGCGGCTTCATGCGCGGCGATCGCGCCCATGCCCTTCGCCATCAGCCATTCAAGCGCGGCTCCCAATCCGATCGCTTCCAAAATCGGCGGCGTTCCCGCCTCGAAGCGGTGCGGCGGGTCGTTATAGGTGACGTAATCCTCGCGCACGACTTCGATCATCTCGCCGCCGCCGCGGAAGGGCGGCATCTCCTTCAGCGCTTCGCGCCGGCCGTAAAGGACGCCGACGCCGGTCGGCCCGTAGAGCTTGTGGCCCGTCATCGCGTAGAAATCGCAGCCGATATCTTGAACATCGACCTTCCCGTGCACGGCGCCCTGACAGCCGTCGAAAAGAATTTTGACGCCGGCGCGATGCGCGATCGCCGTCAGTTCCTTCGCGGACGTTCCGGCTCCGAGCACATTCGACATGTGCGACAGCGCCGCGAGCCGCGTCCGCTTTGTGATTAGAGCTTCGAATGCGGAGGGATTGATCGCGCCGTTGTCAGAAACGTCGAGCCATCTAAGGACGACGCCTTTGCGCTCGCGCAGGAAGTGCCAGGGAACGATGTTCGAATGATGCTCCATGACGGAGAGGATGATCTCATCGCCCTCCGCCATTCCCTGCCCGAGGCTGTTCGCGACGAGATTGATCGCGTCGGTGCCGCCCGCAGTAAAAATGATTTCCTCCGGCGAGGCGGCGTTCAAAAACTTCGCTGCGCTCCGGCGCGAATTTTCAAACGCCGTCGTCGTCTCATTCGCGAGAAGATGCAGCCCGCGATGGACGTTGGCGTAGCTTCCCTCCATCGCGTTTTTCATCGCATTGATGACGGCGCGCGGCTTTTGCGCGGACGCCGCGTTGTCGAGATAGACGAGCGGCTTGCCGTAAGCCTCGCGTTTCAGGATCGGGAATTCGGCGCGGAGCGCTGCTATGTCGAGACAGGGCGCGGTCATGACGCCTCCAACCAGCGCGAAAGGCGCGCGCGCATGACGTGTTCGAGGTTCGCATGCGGAGCGCCGTCGAAAACCTCGCCGAGGAACGCCTCGATCAGGAATGCGCGCGCGGCGCTTTCAGAAAGGCCGCGCTGGCGCATGTAGAAGATCGCATTTTCATCGAGCGCGCCCGCTGTCGATCCGTGCGAGCATTTGACATCATCGGCGTAGATTTCGAGCTCCGGCTTTGAATCCGCCTCGGCCAGCTCGGAAAGAAGAAGCGCGCCGGCGCGCATTTCAGCGTCAGTTCGCTGCGCGCCGCGGGCGACGTGGAATTTCCCCTGAAAGACGCCGTGCGACTTGTCGCGCAATGCGGCCTTGTGCGTCTGGCGCGTTTCGCAACCGCGCGCCTCATGCCGCACAAGGCTCGTCACATCGGCGTGGCGTGAGGCGCAAAGCGCGCTCGCGCTCTTCAGCATCGCGCGCGCGCCTTCGCCTGCGTGGGTGATGCGCGTTTCAATCCGCACCGCCTTGCCGCCGAAGATAAGCGCCGTCTGATCGAACACGGCCCCCTTCGCGAGGGTCGCTGTCGCGAGCGCCGTTTCAACGCCCGCCTCGCCCGCATTCTGCAGGACGATGCGATGAAGCTTCGCGCCGTCGCCCAGCGAAAATTCCGTGACGCTGTTCGAGAAACAATCGCCCGCGCCGTCAAAGCTCTCGATGACTGTCGCGTCGGCGCCCGCAGCGAGGGAAATTCTCGCGCGCGCATGAACGGAACCCGCGCCCGCGATGCGGCGAATGAGTATCGGCTGCGTCACGGCGCCCACGATGTCGATCGCGAGCGTCTCGCGCGCGAAGGCTGCGCAAAGATTGGCGAGCGGATGATCGGCGGCGAGCGCGGACAATGGCGTGTCAGCCTTTTTAATCGCAATGCCTGCGGGCGCCGCGCGCCATTCGGCGGCGCCGTTCATCACCGTAATCTCGAAGGGGCCGACATTGGCGAAGATCGACGGTGTGATGACGTCATTGCCTGCGGACGAAGGAAGCTCGTCGCGCAAGGCGGCGCGAAGATCCGTCCACTTCCACGCTTCCATTCGCTGGTGCGGCATCCCGACCATCGCGAACGCTTCAAACGCCTTCGCACGCGCGGGCGACAAACCGGCGGCTTGCACCTGAAGTGCGCTTTCCATCCTTGTCAACGCAGGGCGCGTCATGAGGCGCCTTCCCCCCTCTCCCGCCTGCGGGGTCGGACCATGCTTCCGACGGGCCGGGGGTGAGGGGACGTCACGGCGAGCTTCGTTTGTGTTGAAGGCCCCTCACCCTGCCCTCTCCCGCAAGCGGGAGAGGGTGAGATTGCAAGCGCCGTATCACAACCGCCCATCACGCCGCCTCGGTGAATTGGTCATAGCCGGACTTTTCAAGTTCGAGCGCAAGCTCGGCTCCGCCAGACTTGACGATGCGACCTTTCGCAAGGACGTGAACGGCGTCCGGTCGAATATAATCGAGGAGGCGCTGATAATGCGTGATGATGAGAAAGCCGCGGGACGGCGAACGCAGCGAGTTCACGACATCGCCGACCATTTTGAGCGCGTCGATGTCGAGCCCTGAATCCGTCTCGTCCATAATCGCGAATTTCGGCTCGAAAAGCGCCATCTGCAGCATTTCCATGCGCTTCTTCTCGCCGCCGGAAAATCCGACATTGAAGGGACGCTTCAGCTTTTCGTCGGAAAGCCCGACAATCTTCGCCTTGGCGCGAATGAGCTTTAGGAAATCGGCGGCGGAAATTTCGTCCTCTCCCCGCGCCTTTCTCTGCGCATTCATGGCCGTGCGGATGAAATTCATCGTCGCAACGCCCGGGATCTCCATCGGATGCTGGAAGGAAAGGAAGAGGCCTTTGGCCGCGCGCGCGCTCGGATCAAGGCCGAGAATCGATTCGCCGCCGAGCGTCGCCGCTCCCGCCGTCACGGCGTAAGTCTCGCGGCCCGCAAGCGCGAAGGAGAGCGTCGATTTGCCCGACCCGTTCGGCCCCATGATCGCGTGCGCTTCGCCTGCGGGGACGGCGAGCGTCAGCCCACGGATGATCTCATGGCCGCCGACGGAAACGTGAAGGTTGGAGATGTTAAGCATCAAACAAGGGTCCAAGGTTTGTGGAACCCGTCATTCCGGGGCGCAGCCGCAGGCTGCGAACCCGGAATCCATTTTTGTTCCATGGTGCGATGAAGAATAGACTCCGGGTTCGACGCCTCGCGTCGCCCCGGAATGACACACAAGTTGCGGCGACGAGCGTCACATCGAACCCTTCGTTTCTTCACTGATCATCGTGTTCTGGTCATGGACAAGGCGCCATTCGCCGTCCTCGATTTTGAAGACGAAAGTCAGCCACGTCGAAAATGGCTTCGCGCCGGGGCTGTCCTGATAGTCGTATTTGATGACGGCGACGCCGATATCCTCGCCGACGATCTTGTGGATAACCTCGCCTTTCCACGACCAGCCGTCGCGTTTGAACCAGTCTTCATGGAGCGCGACCGTTTCCGCCGGCGTCGTGAAGGCGCAGCCGTTCTGCACGATGGTGTAGAGCGTTGGGTTATCCGTCACCGACGCCTTGAAGGCGTCGAGATCGCGATCGGCGATCGCCGCAAGATGGCGGTCAAGCGCTGCGTCAAAATCGGGATGTTCAGCCATCAGCGCTCCTTCCCCCGCACAGCCGGCAAGCACGACAAACATGGCGGCGATGATTAGCGATTTCACTTCGCCTCCTTCGGCTCGACGATGATGTAGACGGCCGTCGTGTCGCCGATGTTCAACGCCTCGTGCCAGTCGATCCCGTCGCTTTTCCACGAACCGCCAGCGGGCGTTTCCTGCTCGCGCGTCCCGTTCTTGTCGGTGATGCGCATCTTGCCGCCTTCGAGGATGTAGCCGAAATGCGGCGCATGAAAGTGACGCTCGTGTCCCATGCCCGGCGCGAACGTGCATTTCAGGGCGCGGAACGATTTTGTCTCCTGCAGCGCCTCGCAGATTTTCTCGCCCTTCCATCCGGCTTCCAGCGGGTCGGGGAGCGCCGCCTTCGGCATGACGAGCGCGCCGGCGGAAAGTGAAAGCGAAGGATCGAATGTCTCTGCTTCCTGCGCGAAGGCGGGTTGAATGAAGAGTAATAGCGCCGCGATGAGAACCCCCCTTTCCCGCAAGCGGGAGAGGGGTCGGGGGTGAGGGGGAGTCAAAGGAGAGATCGGCGCTCGTTGACGCCCCCTCACCCTGCCGTCGGACGCATGGTCCGACCCCGCAAGCGGGAGAGGGTGGAGCGCGCGCGCATTGAGCTTTGTTTCCCTGATCATCTCTTCACCGCCAGGCATTCAATCTCAAGCGACGCGCCAAGCGCCAGTCCCTCAACGCCGAAGGTCGAGCGCGCCGGCTTTTCTTCCGGGAAGAATTCGACATAGGCAGCGTTCATCTCCGCGAATTTCGACATGTCGTCGAGAAAGACCGTGCATTTGACGATGTCGGAGAGGTCAGCATCGAGCCGCGCGAGCGTCCGCTTGTAATTCTCGAAAATCTGCCGCGTTTCAGACCCGACGCCGCCTTCGACAAGCATCACGCTCCCTTCCGCCCGGCCGATTTCTCCCGAAAGATAGATTGTGTCGCCGACAACGACGGCGGAAGAGAAAGGCAGGTCAGCCGGCAGCGACGGGTCGCGGTCGTAAACGCGCGGCGTCTGTTCGGCGGAGCAGGCGGCGAGCGCGATCGCCGCCAAAATTGCGACGCCGATTCTCTCCCCGCTCATCCCGGCGAAAGCCGGGATCCACGCGGGGTCAGAGCCAATCTGTGACTTTCCCGAAGAAAAGAAAGACTGGATCCCGGCTTTCGCCGGGATGAGCGGGGTTTGGTTTGATATGCACGCCATCATTCAGCACTCCCCTGTGAAAGCTTTTCTTCGCGCGCTTTCGCAAAGGCGATGTTTTCGGGCAGTTCAAAATGGAAAAAAACGCCATCGTTTGCTTCGAGTTCCAGAACCGACACTGAGCCGCTTTGGCTCGTTTGCTCAAAAATTAAAATGACGGTAGCCGCACCACCTTTTGGAACAACGTGCGTAAGAATTTTGTCACCGTCGTGACGCGAAAATACGGTTGAACGCAACAATTCAACATCGTCATATTCACGAACGACGTGACCGTTGGCGTCTTTCACGATGATGTCGTCGAACGCCTTCATCACCCGACACTCCCCTCCAGACTCACGCTCACGAGCTTCTGCGCTTCGACCGCGAACTCCATCGGCAGCTCCTGCAAGACGTCCTTGCAGAAGCCGTTGACGAGGAGCGCGACGGATTCCTCTTCCGACAGCCCGCGCTGCTGACAGTAGAAGAGTTGGTCTTCCGACAATCGCGAGGTCGTCGCCTCGTGCTCCAATATCGCCGACGGGTTTTTGCTCTCGATATAGGGGATCGTATGCGCGCCGCACTGCTCGCCGATGAGCAGCGAATCGCATTGCGTGAAATTCCTCGCGCCCGATGCGTTACGGTGAATGCTGACCAACCCGCGATAGGTCGAGTTCGATTTCCCCGCCGAGATGCCCTTGGCGATGATGCGCGATTTGGTGTTGCGCCCCAAGTGAATCATCTTCGTTCCAGTGTCGGCCTGCTGATGATTGTTGGTGATCGCGATCGAATAAAATTCGCCGGAGGAATTGTCGCCCTTCAAGACGCAGGACGGATATTTCCAGGTGATCGCCGAGCCGGTTTCGACCTGCGTCCATGAAACTTTCGAATTTTTCCCGCGGCAGTCGGCGCGCTTCGTCACGAAATTGTAGATGCCGCCCTTGCCGTCCTTATCGCCCGGATACCAGTTCTGCACGGTCGAATATTTGATCTCGGCATCGTCCTCGGCGACAAGTTCGACGACGGCGGCGTGAAGCTGGTTTTCATCGCGCATCGGCGCGGTGCAGCCTTCGAGATAGGAAACATAGGAGCCGGACGCCGCGATGATAAGCGTCCGCTCGAACTGGCCGGTGTTCGCTTCGTTGATGCGGAAATAGGTCGACAATTCCATCGGGCAGCGAACGCCCGGCGGCACATAAACGAATGTGCCGTCCGAGAAGACCGCCGCGTTCAGCGTCGCGAAGAAATTGTCGGAGACCGGCACCACCGTGCCGAGATATTTCCGCACAAGCTCGGGATGTTCACGGATCGCCTCAGAAATCGACATGAAGATGACGCCGGCTTTTTGAAGCTCCGCGCGGAACGTCGTCGCGACGGATACGCTGTCGAACACGGCGTCGACCGCGACCTTCGGCGCGCCTTCGACGCCGAGGAGAATTTCGGTTTCCTTCAGCGAAATGCCGAGCTTCTCGAAATCGGCGAGAATCTCCTTCGGCACATCGTCGAGCGATTTGTACTTCGCGCCCGCCTTCGGCGCCGCGTAGTAATAGGCGTCCTGGTAGTCGATCGCCGGATAACGGACCATCGCCCATGTCGGCTCCGCCATCTTCAGCCAGCGCGCGAAGGCTTCAAGCCGCCATCGGAGCATCCATTCCGGCTCTTCCTTCTTCGCCGATATGAAGCGGATCGTTTCTTCGGAAAGGCCCTTCGGGGCCTTCTCCGATTCAACATTCGTCGTGAAGCCGTATTTATAGGTTTCGAGCGCCTTGGCGACGTCGATCGTCGACTTGTCGATGCGCTCCTTGGCTTCGCTCATTCCTTTTCCTCACGCGCGCGCGTTTCGACATTGGCGATCATTTTCGCGACTACAGCCGCGAAAACAGACCAGAGGCCCGCATAGACAACGCCCGATGTCGCCGCGATGACGAGCGCTTCGCCGGCATCGATCTTCGCGGTCTTGCCCGCAAGAATGAGGCCTTCAAGCGCCGCAAAGAGAATCGCGGCGGCGCCCGCGCCGCGGATCGCCGCGCGTTTCCAGATCGGCGTTTTCGGCGCGGGATTCATCCCAATCCCTCCGCCAGCAAAACGACGCCTTCCGTCGCCGCGATGCGGTCTTTCGCAATCTCCTGATAGGCGGGCGATCCCGCCCAGGCGAAGAACGATTTCTTGTCCGGGAAGGACATCAGGACGACGCGGTTCGCGTCCCATTTTCCTTCAAGGACTTTCGGATTGTCGTCGGCGACAAGAACCTCGCCGTTGAACTTTTCAAAGACGCCCATAAAGCGCGACATGTAACGCTCATAAGTCGGCCGGTCGTGGATCTTCAGTTGAACGATGGCGTAGACGGTCATTATGCCGCCCTCGCTTTCACGCGCTTGTAGGCTTCCGGCCATTCGCGGCGGAATGCGTCGACATCTTCTTCGGTCGAGTTCCATCCCATGGACACGCGAATGCCGCATTTCGCCAACTCGTCATCCGCGCCCATGGCGGAAAGAACGTGAGACGGTTTCGTCTTTCCGGAGGAACACGCCGAGCCCGACGAGATCGCGATGCCCGCGAGGTCCATCGTCATCAATTGCGTCGCGGAGGAAAATCCGGGCGCCGACAATGACAGCGTGCCCGGAAGCCGCGCCTCACCCTTGCCCCAGATGACGGCGCCCGCATCCTCTGCGGCGCTCTGCATCCTGTCGCGCATCGCGGCGATGACCGGCGCCTTCGCGATCGTCGATGGCGCGAGATCGCAAGCGACCCCGAGCCCCGCGATCGCCGGAACATTGTGCGTGCCGGCGCGGCGATTGCTCTCATGCCCGCCGCCGCGCATCACCGGATGCAAGGGCAGGTTCGGCCCGGCGATCAACGCGCCGACGCCGATCGGTCCGCCGAATTTGTGCGCGGTCACGGCCATGAGATCGGCGCCCGACATCACGAAATTCACCGGAACCTTGCCGACCGCTTGCGCAGCGTCGACGAAGAGAAGCCCGCCCGCATCATGGACGATGTCGGCGGCGTCCCGAACCGGCTGAATGACGCCGGTTTCGTTGTTCGCGAGCATGAGACAGACGAGGAACCCGCCGGCGCGTTTGACGTCGTAACTCTTGAGGCGGTCCTTCAGCCATTGCAGGTCGGCGACGCCCGATTTCGCCGCCGGGATCGTCTCGACCGGAACGCCCGTTTCAGCGGCGTTCGCCGGAACCGCCGCGTGTTCGATGGCGCTGACGAAAATGCGGCTGACGGCGCCGGTTTTCACCGTTCCGTTGAGCGCGTAGTGGATCGCTTCCGTCCCGCCGCCGGTCAGGATGACGCCGTTGACGGGCGCGTTGACGAGCGCGCGCAGCTTCTCGCGCCCTTCTTCGACGATTGCGCGCGCAGCCCGCCCTTCGGCGTGCACGGACGATGAATTGCCGATCGTCGACATCGCGGCGCAGACGGCCTCGATCACTTCCGGCCTGACCGGCGTCGTCGCATTGTAGTCGAGATAATGCCGCGTCTTCGTTTCGTTCATTCGGCCGCCCCCAGTTTCAATTCCCTGTCATCGCCCTTTGCGGGCGCATTCACCGCCGCCATGCCGACGACGCGCTTTTCGATGACGTCTTCAAGCGTCACAGCGGTAAGAAAGAGTTCGATCTGGCGCCCAAGTTCGTCCCAGAGATCGTGGGTGAGGCAGCGTGAGCCCGAACCCTGACAGCCGCCCGCCTTGCCGGCGCAGGCGGTCGTCTGGATTTCTTCGTCCACCGCATCGACGACTTCGGACACATGGATCGCCCCGGCGGGCCGCGCCAGGCGATAGCCGCCCGCAACGCCGCGCACGCTGTCGACGAGCCCCGCGCGTCGCAGCTTGGCGAAGAGCTGTTCGAGATAACCGATGGAGATTCCCTGCCGCTCAGCGATGTCGGGAAGGGAGACGAGCCCCGATCCGCTGGCGGCGGCGATGTCCGCCATCGCCTGCACGGCGTAACGCCCTTTGGTCGTGAGTTTCATCGGCGGACTCCGCAGAGCCTAAATTCGTTGCAGCAATGTCACAGCGTCTTGATGATTTCCGCCGCCCTCTCCATTTCGTGGTAAAGGCGCGCCCGCAACGCTGTTCATGGGCGTCACATAAGAAACCCGACTAAAACAGTCAACTATTTAATTGTTGAAACCGCCGGCGAAATTCGCCCCTCCCAAGGAGCGGGCGTAGCGGGGCCGGCTTCGCAATCGGGCCCGGCGGCAGCGCCGGCGCCCAAACAGAGGAATCGGATGCCGGAAGTCATCTTTGCAGGGCCGGAAGGCCGTCTTGAGGGCCGCTACCAGCGCGGCCGAGGCGAGAACCCGCCGCTTGCGCTCGTCCTTCACCCTCACCCGCTCTTCGGCGGGTCGATGAACAATCGCGCCGTTTACGAGCTCTACAATATGTTCCTGCGCCGCGGTTTTTCGGTGCTGCGGTTCAATTTCCGCGGCGTCGGCAGGTCGGTTGGAACCTATGATCAGGGCCAGGGCGAGCTTGCCGATGCGGCGACGGCGCTCGACTTCCTGCAGCAATTGAACCCGAACGCGCCTTTCGCATGGGTCGGCGGCGTTTCCTTCGGGTCCTGGATCGGCATGCAGCTCCTGATGCGCAGGCCTGAGGTCGTCGGCTTCATCTCGGTGTCGGCGTCCGCCAATCTCTTCGACTTCACCTTCCTCGCGCCTTGCCCATCTTCCGGCGTCGTCATTCACGGCGAGATGGACCGCGTCTGTCCCGCCGACGACACGAAGACGATGGTTGACCGCACGCGCACGCAAAAAGGGCGGAAAATCGAATTCCAGGTCGTTCCGGGCGCCGATCATTTCTTCGAATCGCACATGGAACCGATGGTCGCGGCCGCGGACGCCTATCTCATGAAGCGGCTCAACTACCCGGAACCCGAAGGACCGTTCCACGACTAGCAAGGGTTAACGGGCG
Source organism: Pseudomonadota bacterium (assembly GCA_049324555.1). Taxonomy (GTDB): domain Bacteria; phylum Pseudomonadota; class Alphaproteobacteria; order Caulobacterales; family Parvularculaceae; genus Amphiplicatus. The sequence continues at coordinate 12,350 of JBMOOR010000127.1, forward strand.
CCGCTCTTGCTAGGTCGTCCGACGGTTTTTCCGGGGGTCTACTTGCTGAACACGCTGAGCCGTATCCTGCCGTTGCGGGTGTTGACCCTTGAGGCGAGGCTGAAGGGTGTCGCCGGCTATACGGGATCCGGCCTCTTCCGCTATGTCGCCTGGTCGTCGGGCCACGTCACATATGACGTCGATCTCCGGGGGGTTGCAGGGCTCCGCGCCGTCGTCATCGCGCGCGGAGAGAACGTCGCGCCCCTCGCGGTGAAGGACGGCAAGGCCGCCAAGACGTTCGATTCCCGGCGCGGCGATCCTGCGCCCGCGCTCGCCGCCGGCGACATGATCGAAATTCGTCAGAACGGCGACGTCATCTTGCAAGGCGTTTTGAAGTCCGAACGGGACTAGATCGCTTCGTTCACTGAGGCGTCTCCACAGGCGCTGTCAGTTCGCGAAAGCGCGCGAGCTCGTCGCGACGAAGGACGCGTCCGCGCAAAACGACGGCGTTGACGCCGCGCAAGGCTGTAACATCGCGCGTCGGATCGGCGTCGAGAATAAGGAAAGTCGCCTGCGATCCCTTCACGATGCTGGCGAGATCCGGCCTACCGAGAAGTTGGGCCGGCGCCGTCGTCGCGCTCGCCAAAGCTTCGCGCGAGGTCAGCCCCGCATCGACGAGAAGCTCCAATTCCCTGATAAGAGACTGTCCAGGGGCCTCGGCCGCATCGGAACCGGCGAGGATTGGAACGCTAAATTTGCGTGCGCGTCCGACATAATCAAGCAGATGCGTGAAGCCTTCGCGCTTGGCGTCAGAAAGCTCCGGCGGGAACGGGATTGACCGCTCGAAAGCGACCAGCGTCGGACAAAGATAGACATCCTTCGTCGCCATCGCCTGAAAGATCGCGTCGCCGCGCTCGCCATCGATGCGCGCGAGCGCTTCTTCTATCGATTTTGCGGGATCGGCCGGATCGGCGAGTTCGTTTTCGAGGACGGTGAAAATATGTTCGAAGGAGCGCATCCCAGCGCCCGACGCCTCAATCCAGCCGACGCCGAGCGGCACGTGACCATAGACGCCGAGACTATGCTTGCGCGCTTCGTCAATCATCGCGAAAAAGGCCTCGCGCGACGTGCGGCGATGGGTCTTGATGAAGTCTACGCCCGCAGCCGAAAGCTCACGCACAGCGGCGCGTGCTTCCGCCTCATTGCCGGTGACGCGATGGAATGGCGCCGCCTGCTGCCCGTTAAGCGTCGGCCCCGCGATGAAGAGCGTAGGGCCGATCCGTTCGCCCCTCTCTATGGCCGCACGCAATGCTTGCAGCGTTGAAAAATCGCCGCCCATGTCTCGCGCATGCAAGACGCCGTATCCGACGTAGATTTCAGGCGCGGAACCGACATCGGTCAGCGCGTTAAAGTGCGCGTGCGAATCCCAAAGTCCCGGCGTCAGATATTTACCCGTCGCATCAATGCGGCGCGCGCCGCGTGGAATTTTGACGTTGCGACCGACGATGGCGATGCGGTCGCCCTCTATCAGAACGTCGCGTTTGACCGGCGGACCGTCGACCGCCGGATCGACGACAGCAGCGCCGACTACGGCGAAGACAGGGTCGGCGCCTGCCGGCGGGGTCGAAGCGCAACCCGCGAGCAAAGCGAAGAACGCAGCCGCAGCAAACTTTAACGTGATTTCCCGCATTTCCAGCCGCCGCCTTCCCTGCCCGCCTCATTTCTAGAATTGGGCGCCGCCGGCGGCACGCTCGTCCCGCCGTGAAAGACGCTCCTTCCGCCGATAATCCGCCCCGCGGACATCCAAACGGGCCCTCTCCCGCATCTAAGAGGCGACAAAGCGCGAAGGGGCGAGCCCTTCCCGCGCGCTCAAAAAAGGAAAAACAGCCATGGAAGCCGTGTTTGTCCCCTTCGTCGTATTTTCGGCCCTCGCGATCATCCTCGTCGCCGCCTTTTTCTTCAGCTACCGCAAACGGCGGATCGTCTACGACGCGATCAAGGTCGCGATCGAAAAAACCGGAACGGTCGACGCCGCGCTCGTCGAGGCGATCATCCGCGACAAGGTCGGCCCGAACGCCGATCTCAGGAAAGGCATCATCCTTATTGCGACCGCCGCGGCGTTCGTCGTCCTCGGCTTCACGGTCGACGATGAAGAGGCGATCCGTCCCCTGATGGGCGTCGCCTCCTTCCCCGGTTTCATCGGGCTTTCCTACATCGCGTTCCACTTCTTTGCCCCGCGCGAGCCGGTGGTTTAGGATCGCCGGGAAGACACGAGAGGCTCCGATGGAGCTTAACGACGTCGATCTTGTCACGCTTGCGAAGGCGGCGCGCGACAGCGCCGCCTTCGAGGCGCTCGTCAGGCGCCATCAGGCCCCTTTGCGCGCCTTCCTCATCCGTCTGACCGGCGATCCTCCGCTTGCTGACGATCTCGCGCAGGAGGCGCTCATCAAGGCCTATCGCGCCCTTGACGGCTTTCGCGGCGGCTCCTCGTTCAGAAGCTGGCTTTTTTCGATCGCGCTCCGCGAGGCGGCGATGGCGCGCCGCAAGACGGCCCGTGAGGGACGGCTCGCCGCCGGCCTTGAAAGCGAGACGAACGCCGCGCCGGCGGAATTCTCCCTTGATCTGCAAAAGGCGCTTGGCGGCCTCTCGGCTAAGGAGCGTGCGGCGGCGCTTCTTTGCGACGCAGCGGGACTTTCCCATGCGGAGGCGGCGAGCGCGATGGCGGTCCCGCTCGGCGCCGTGAAAACGCTTGTCGCCCGCGCGCGCGAGAAGCTGCGCGCTGCGATGTCGGATGAAATTGACGGGACAAAAGCGGCGTCGCCCGCCGCTTGCGCATGAGGAGAAGGGCATGAACATCGAGAATTTTCTGGCGAAGGATTTTTCAATGCTCGTCGACCGTCTGAAGGCGGACGATTTCGCGGAACGAACGCTCGCTGCGTTGAAGCGCGTTGAACGGCTGCGCCTCGTCGCGGTCGCCGGCGCAGGCGCCGTCGGCGCGGGCCTTGCCGCATCGCAATTCGGCGCCTTGACGAAGGCGGTCGCCGAGACCGCGCCCTTCCTCGCCGAGCTGTCGATCGAAGGCGGCGCCCTGACGTTCAGCGCCGGTCCGGTCCTGATGACGACCTTGCTTTTTGCGGTCGCAGGCGGAGCGACCGCGATGATCCTTCCGGGCGCGAGGTGATGAGGGAGCGATTTGCGGTCAGTGGTTGGCGATCAGTCGATCATCACGCTCGCAACTTCCCCGCTGACCGCTATCTCTCGCTCTCGCGATAGAGCCGGCCCCAGAGCCCCGCGCTGACGCCATAGGTGAAAGCAGTCCACAACAGGGTGAACGCGATGCCGGACGACGCCCACAGCCAGCCGAAGAACGGATAGACCCACTTCCCGCCCTCGCCGTCGGTGATGAGCCGCACATAGCTTTCGACCGCCGCCGCGAGATAGACGAGCACGGCGTAAGCGCCCCCGCCGCCGAGCCAGAGCAGGAGGACCTGCATCAGGAAGAGGATGAGCCCGAGCAGGACGAAAGCGAGGCCGAGCCGCAGCACGTCGAAGCGGCGCGTCACGCGAAACGTCCCGCCGAAGGCGAGCGACTTCCGGCAAACGGCGACGCCGACATAAGAATAAAGGCGCAGATTGAGGAACGCCGCCGCAGCGAGCGCGGCCGCCGCGAAAAGGATCATCGACAGCGTCTCGCGCCCAAGCGCGGCGCTCGTGGCGGCGGCGATCTGCACAGCGAGAAAGGCGACGACGCCAAAGAAGAAGAGGAGCCCCGCGACGACGCCGAGCGCTCGCCCGAGAAGGCCGATCCCCGCCGTCCGGTCTTCGGCGCGCGGGCGGAAATGAAGGACAAGGACGATTGCAAACAGGATGGCGATCACAAGCGCGGCGGCGCTCCAATAGCCGTATTCATAGACCCATAGTCCGCCGCGCATCGCGAGCGCGTCGCGCCCCGAGATGATATCGATCGTGTGCAGACTGTTCTCATCGGGAAAATGCGCGAAGGGCGTCGAGACCGCCGTCGAGATGAGGCCGATGATGACGAAGGTCGCAAATCCGATGGGCGCATAGACGACGAGCGCGGAAAGAACGAGGCTGAAGACGCTCGCGACGATGAAGCGCACCTGATCCGGCCCGAACGGCGCCCTGACGACGCCGGGCGCGGGTTTCTCGCCTAGTCCCGCATAACGGATCAAGGGCGCCATGACGGATGATACGAGGATGAGATTGACGGCGAGCGAGGCTGCATAAATCGTCCAGATCGGAATGGATGATCCCGCAAGCCCCTTCGTCGCCGCATTGCCGGCGAGTTGCGTCACCTGCGCCCAGCTTGCGCCGGCGTTCGCCACGTCGTGAAAAGTGATGAGCCTCCCATTGGCGACGGAGAGATAACCGAACGCCGCCGCCATGTTGAAAACAAGCAGCAGCGTGAGCGGCAGCGCCGACACCCTCAAGACGGTCTCGAACCGGCGCGCGCTGAAATTGAGCGACTCCCCGACGACCGATAACGCCCGCAACGCCATTTCCGCCCCGCCTCATCTATCGCGCGTCCGAAAACCGGATGCGCGCCGCCGGCCGTTCGGCTCTGGCGCCCCGTGCGCTCATGTTATCCGATAACAAGGGCTCGGCAAGGGCGATCACGTCAGTCGCCAAGCCGTTCTTTCAGGAAATCGATGGTTGCGCGGACCTTTGCGGGAAGCCACGACCGGCTCGGATAGAGGATCCAGGCGGCGGCGTCGAAATCGCTCGCGCTCGCCTCGTAATCGGGAAAGAGATCGACGAGACGGCCTTCCGCAAGGTCGCGCG
>JBMOOR010000128.1:0-17129 GCA_049324555.1 Pseudomonadota bacterium
GAACCTGCGTGCGGCGAGAGCGAAGGCGCTCGCTCGTCTCGCGGGCGAGGCGCGCGATCTCGATGTCTTCATCGAGCAAAGCTTGCCGCTCGCGCCGGGGGAGCCTGCGCTCAACGCGCGCCTTGAAAGTCTGAGGGCCGAGCGGTGGGCGGTCGCCGCCGCCGCGATGTCGGATAAGGCCTTCGCGGCTTTTTCCCTCGATCTTGCGCGCGCGGCCTATCTCGATCCATGGCGGACGGGCGCTGGAAAACGTCTCGGCGAACCAGCTCGTCAGTATGCAGATGAAATGCTGGAGCGCCGCTGGAAAAAGCTCGCCGACTGCGCGAGGGCCGTTGAATTCGCCTATCCCGCCTCTCTCCATATGTTGAGGATCGAACTGAAGCGCCTGCGTTACGCGGCGCAGTTCTTCCGCGATTTCTATCCGGGCGAGGCGCGAAGGGCGTTTTTCGCCGCCATGAGCGGGCTGCAGGAGGCGTTGGGCGTCATCAACGACGCCGTTGTCGCGCAGAAGATCGCGCAAGAATCAGGCGAAGGGCGCGGGGCCGATGCTGCGCGCGCCGCCGGGTTCATCGCCGGCTATCGCGGGGCGGAGGCCGCCGCCGCCGCGCGCGACATCGAAGAAAATTGGCGGGTCTTTTCCTCGGCGGCGCCCTATTGGCGCGTCGCGGCGGCTGATCCGCTTAAAGCGTGATGTGAAAAAGCGGGGACCGGTTTTTCGCACAATCACGCGAAAAATCAAAAGATCAGCGCAAAATGCCGATTCCGGATTTTCGCATTTTGCGCTAAGGACGATTTCTGACTTGATCGAGCAGGCGCGCATAGCGCGCGGCGGCGTCCGCGGCGTCGGCGGGGCTGTAGTAGGCCTTGAATTCGCCGTCGGCGAGGGCGGCGTCGTCGAATACGTGATCGGCGTTTTCATAATAGACGAGGTCGACCGGCGTTCCCTCCCGTTTCATCTTCTCGAATTGCGCCCTGCATTGAGGGCCGTCGACGATCGTGTCCTTGCCGGCGACGAAAGCGAGAACGGGCGCCTTCGTCGACCAGCGATTGAGGCGCGACCAGGATCCTTCGCCGCAATAGGGATAAAAGAGGATGACGCCGGCGGGGTCGACCGCGTCCGGCGAGTCCTTGAGCGACGGCGGGCGTTTTCCGGCGGTTTCGAGCGCCATGTAATCCATCAGCGACCAGGCGCCGTGCGACCATCCGGCGGCGATGATCTTCTCCCTGTCGACGTCGTTTCGTTCGGCGGCGAGCGCAAGCGATGCGGCGATGTCCCCGGCGCGCTCCTGGCCGATCAGGACCTTTCCTTCGCATACGGAAGATAGGGCCTCCTCCCGTTCGATCCCGCGCGCGCCGTTGCTGTCGACCGCGATGACGAGATAGCCGGCGTCCGTCGCAACTTTCGCCCATTGCTCCATGAAGTCGGCCCGATAGCCGGCGCAACCGTGGAACTGCACGACCGCGGGATAGGGCGGCTTGCCCGTCGCCGGCATGAAGACATGCGTAAAGGGCGCAATCAGCGCCTTTTGTTCCGCGAGCGTCCGCTTTTCGGTCTTTGCGGCGAAATAGGCGAGCGTCAGTCCTTCGCGATTGAACCACGCGCCGGAAACGAAAAGAAGAAGCGCGCCGAGCCCGGCGAGGATGCGCATCATGAGAGAATGCCGGCCTTGACCGCGAGCGTTCGGAGATTTTGCTGGGGCCGCGCGCCGAAATGGCTGATGACCTCGGCGGCGGCGAAGGACCCGAGCGCGCCGCACTTTTCAAGGCTCAAGTTCCGCGACAGCCCGTAAAGAAGCCCCGCCGCGTAGGCGTCCCCTGCGCCCGTCGAATCAACAAGCCTTTCCGGCGCCGCCGGCGCGATCTCGACGACATCTCCGTCGCGGGGGATGAGAAGCGATCCCTTCTCGGACATGGTGACGGCGGTCAAGGGGCAAAGCGTACGCGCTTTCCGGACGATTTCGCGCATGTCATTCGTCTCAAAGAGGGTTTCGGCCTCGCGCTCATTGGCGAGGAGAACGTCGACATGGGCCTTCGAAAAATCGATCAGCGCCGCATGCTGACGATCGACGCAGCTCGCATCGGAAAGGGTCAGCGCCGCCTTGCGCCCGGCGCTCTTGGCGATGCGGCAGGCCTTGACGAAGGCCTCGCGCGCAATCGGCTGCTCGAAGAGATAGCCCTCGAAAAACGTAATCGCTGCGCTTTTGACGACCTCCTCATCGATGTCGGCGGGCGAGACGAACCCCGCCGAGCCGAGATAGGTCGTCATCGAGCGCTGCGCGTCCGGCGTCACATTGATGAGGCAGCGCGCCGTGCCGGGCCCGTTTTCGAGCGGGGCGGTCCCGAAAACGACGCCGAGCGCGGTGAGATCGTGGCGGAAAATCTCGCCAAGATTGTCCTTCGCGACCTTGCCGACGAAGCCGGCCTTGCCGCCGAGCGAGGCGACGCAGGCGATCGAGTTTGCGGCCGATCCGCCCGACACTTCAACGCCCGGCGCCATCGCGTCATAGATTTCAAGCGCACGCGCTTCCTCGATGAGGATCATGCCGCCCTTCGGGATCGAATGAGCGGCGAGAAAAGCGTCATCCGCCTGGGCGAGAACGTCGACAATGGCGTTGCCGACACCGATGACGTCGAGAGCGGGCGGGCGCATGCGAAATCCTTCTTGAGATTGCGGCGCGCCGGGCGTCGCTTTAAGACGGCCGGGCGCGGTGAAACGGCGAGAAGCCTTTTCAGACGTCGCCGCGCAAGGGTCAAGCCGCAAGCGGCGTGGAAAAAGGGAGCGACATGAGCCTGGCGCGACGTCTCAGCGGACTTTTTCTATCGCTTCTCGCCGCCGCTTGCGCCTCGGTCGCCGGGACGAAAGACCCGGCGGGGGCGATAACCCATCGCGAGGAGGCGCCTGGCAAGCCGGCCTTTATCGCCGCCGACATCGCCGGCAGGGCGGGGCCGGAACTTGACGCGCTCCTTGGGCGTCCGGATTTGAAGCGTGTCGAAGGCGCAGGCGAATTCCGCCGCTACACTTTCGCGGAATGCGCGCTCATCGTTATTCTGTATCCGGATGGTACGGGCGTTGCGCGCGCAGGAAAGCTCGACGCCGGCGCGCTCGTCTCGGGGGCCGAAAAACCCGATCTCGATCGCTGCCTCGCCTTCGGCAAGCCGAACGCGCCTTAAACGGCGGGCGCCGTCCCCTTCAGGCGTTTTTCCGATTGATGCAGGAAATAGAGAAGGCCAAGCGCAGGCAGGCCGATAAGCGCCGTGTAGGCGAAGAACCACGCGTAACCGACGCCGTCGACGATGAACCCTGAAAATCCGCCGACAAATTTGCCGGGGAGCGCGTAGAACGAGCTGAAGAGGGCGTACTGCGTTGCGGTGAATGCGGTGTTCGTGAGGCTCGACATATAGGCGATAAGCACGGTGCCCGCATAACCATAGGCGATGTTGTCGATGACGACGGCTGTCGTCAGATAGAGATTATCGGCCGGCATCAGCGAAAGCCAGGAGTAGAGCAGGTTTGTCAGCGCCTGCGTGACGACGCCGATGGCGAGAGCGGCGAAGAACTTCAACCGAAGGAGCAGGAGTCCGCCAATGAATACCCCGAACATCGTCGCAAACATTCCCGCGCCGCCGCGAATAACGCCGATCTCGGTCTTGTCGTAGCCAAGATCGACGTAAAGCGGTCCAGTCATGAAACCCATGACAAAATCAGGAATCCGGTAGACGGCGATGAAGGCGAGGATGACGATTGCGGCCACGCCATATCGGCGAAGAAAATCCGCAAACGGCCCGACGACGGATTCGCGCAGCGCCATCAGGGGCGGAAGACGCTTCGGCGGCTCGTAATGGCCGGCCTCGACCATTGGACCGAAAACGGCGACGACAAAGCCCAGCATCATCAGCGCCGCCATCGACTGATAAGCGAACGGCCAACTCGCATGGTCAGCAATGATCAGGGCGAGCGTTCCCGAAGTCAAAATGCCGACCCGGTAGCCGTATTGGTACATCGCAGCCATCATTCCCTGCTCGGCCGTCGGCGCGGCCTCAATGCGCCATGCGTCCACCGCGATGTCCTGCGTCGCCGCCGCGAACGCGATCAAGACCGCGACTGCGGCGACGTAAAACAAGTTGGCGCCGGGGTCGGCGAACGACATGGCGATGAGCGTCAAGGCGACGCCGATCTGCGCGACCGCCATCCATGCTCTTCGGCGCCCAACGCGTTTTTCGAGAAGCGGGATCGGCGCGCGATCGAGGATCGGCGCCCAGAGAAATTTCAGCGTGAAGGCGAAACCAACCCAGGCGAAAAGGCCTATCTCGCTGCGGCTCACGCCTTCCTCGCGCAGCCAGATCGAAAGGGTCTGGAAAATCAGATAAAACGGCAGGCCGGAGGAAAAGCCAAACACCAGCATCAGGACGCCGCGCGGCGTCAGATACGCCTTCAGCGCATCGAGCATCGAGCGCTTGGTTTCAGCAGAGACGGCGGACGTCGAATCTGTTGCCATTGGTTCTTGTCTGATTTGTTTCGCGGCCGACCATAATGGTGTTCGCGGTGAGAAGAAGGCCGTCTCGCCGCCGCGCTTTAAGAGGCCGCGTCGAGCGCCGGCGCCCCATTTCGCCAGCATGGAGTGAAGTTCAGGCGGTTCGAACGGCTTTGAGAGGAAATCGTTCATGCCGGCCGCCTTGCACTTCTGGCGGTCCGCGGTCATGGCGTTCGCGGTGAGCGCGACGATCGGAACCTCGCCTGCGCGCCCGCCGAGCGCGCGAATGCGCCGGCTCGCCTCGAGCCCGTCGACGACCGGCATGTGCATGTCCATGAAGACGATGTCATAGCACGCGGCCGCCGCCGCTCTCACCGCCTCCTCGCCGTTCGCCGCGACGTCGACCTTGTGGCCCGCGCGGCGCATCAGGGTTGTCGCAAGGACCGCGTTGATCTGGTTGTCCTCCGCGAGGAGAATCCTCAGCACACGGTCTGTCGCCGCCGCCTGGGCCTTCGCCGGCGAACCCTGAACCGAGAGATCGACCCGCATGGGGCCGCTCGCGATCTCGCGCATCAGGGTCGACTGCCGCACCGGCTTGATGAGATAGCCGTCAAAGCCGCGCCGACGCAGCGTGTCGATCGCGCCGCGTTCGGTCGGGGCAAGGAGGACGAGCGCGCGCGAGGCCGCCTCAAGCGCTTCGGCGGCGTCCGCGCCGACAAGCGCATGATCGCAAAGAAGGAGCGCGCCCTGGCTTTCGCGAAGGGCGAAGGCGGCGTCCTTGGCGTCCTCGACAAAGCGGAAATTGTTGACGCCGAAGGACTGCAGCTGGAGGCGGAGAATGCGGCCCAAGATGGCGGATTTTGTCGCAACGACGATCGGCGGCGCCTCGACGCGCGGCGCGGGCGCCTTTTCGGCGGCGGCGCGCGCCGCCACCCAGAAGGTGAAGACGCTGCCCTTGCCTTCCTGGCTCTTGAACGAGATATCGCCCCCCATGGCGCGTGCGAGCCGCCGGGAAATGGCGAGGCCAAGACCTGTTCCTTGCGCGCGGCGTTCCGCGTCGCTGTCGGCCTGCATGTATTTCTCGAAGACGGCTCCTTGCGCCGTGCGCGGGATGCCGACGCCCGTGTCGCGCACCGCGCAAACAAAGCGGAGCCCGTCGACGGCTTCCTCCGTATGCATCTCGATTGCAACGCCGCCGGTCTTGGTGAATTTGACGGCGTTGCCCGCGAGGTTGAGGAGAATCTGGCGAACCCGCGTTTCGTCGCCGATCAGCCGGCGCGGGGTAGAAGGATCGACAAAGCTGGCGATCTCGATCGATTTCTCGGCGGCGCGCGGCGACAAAATCTCGGTCGCGCTTTGCGCAAGCGCATAAGGATCGTACGGCGCCTTCTCAAACTCGAGCTTGCCGGCGTCGAGCTTGGAGAAATCGAGAATGTCGTTGGTGAGCGTGAGAAGGCTCGCGCCCGATTCGCGCACCGCCTCGACATAGGCGCGCTGGTTCGGCGCAAGATCGCTGTCGAGAAGGAGCGCCGCCATGCCGAGAATGCCGTTGAGCGGCGTTCTCATCTCATGGCTGATTGTCGCAATGAACTGCAGTCGATTGTCGGAAGCGCTCTCGCCATGTTCATTATTCTTCCGCAAATCGGCGACGACGTTTCCAGCGTAGAGTTTTTCCCTCTCCGGCAGCACTTCAAGCCGCCATTCGATGATGTGTTCGCCGTCGGCGATGCGCGCGCTCGTCCGGAATTTTCTGACCTCTCCCGGCTCGCCGGAGGGCCCGCCCGGCGCAAAGGACCGCCCCAGCCATTCAGACGCCGGCGCGCCGAAGAACTGCGCGAAATTCAGATTGACGAAGCGGATCGCATCCCCGCTGTCGCTCAGAACGATGAGTTCGCCGGGCCCCGCCTGCGGATTTGAAGACATTCGAACGCAGCACCCTTCGCGACAGCTCGACGGGCAGTCTTTACAAGTCTCACTGAAAATTTGGTTAGGCGGGTTGGTTAACGGTCCCAGCAGGCTGTCCGAAGGCGCCTTCATCAGCGGGCGGAGCGAGCGCCGGCGACCCGTCGCGACGGCGATAGCTGACCGCTTCGGCGATATGGCGGCGGCGCACAGCATCGACGCCTTCAAGATCTGCAAGCGTGCGCGCAACGCGGAGGATCCGGTGATAGCCGCGCGCGGAAAAGCCGAGCGCCTCGGCGGCGCGCGTCAGCAAAGAAGCGCCGTCGGCGTCGGGCGCTGCGACGCGTTCAAGCGCGGCGTCAGGAAGGGCGGCGTTAACAAATTGTCCGCCGTTTTCGCGCGCCGAGCGGTCGATCTGGATCGCGCGCGCCGCTGCAATGCGGGCCGCGACGATGCTCGTCGGCTCACCGACGGCGGGCGCGGCGAGGTCGGCGGGCGCCACCGGGGCAAGTTCGATCGCGATATCCATCCGGTCGAGCATCGGGCCTGACACACGCGCCTGATAGGACGCCTCGCAATTCTGCCCGCGTCCGCAGGCGCGCCCGCTCGCCTTGCCGTGACCGCAGCGACAGGGGTTCATCGCGGCGATCATCTGGAAGCGTGCGGGATACCTCACATGGTAATTGGCGCGCGCGATGAGAACGTCGCCGGTCTCCATCGGCTGGCGCAGACTGTCGAGCACTTGCGGCGCAAATTCGGGGAGTTCGTCGAGGAAAAGAACGCCATGATGGGCGAGTGAAGCCTCGCCTGGCCTGGCGCGCATGCCGCCGCCGACCATCGCCGCCATCGAGGCTGAATGGTGGGGCGCGCGAAAGGGGCGCGCGCGCGTCAGCCTCCCGCCTTCGAGGAGTCCCGCCATCGACTGCACCATCGAAACCTCGAGCATCTCCTCAGGCGTCAACGGCGGCAGGAGCCCCGGCAGGCGTTTGGCGAGCATCGATTTCCCGGCGCCCGGCGGCCCGATCATCAAAAGATTGTGCCCGCCGGCCGCGGCGGCCTCGAGCGCGCGCTTGGCGCTCTCCTGTCCTTTGACTTCTGCAAGGTCGGGGCCCATGGGCGCTGCTTCAATCGCGCCGGGGGTCGGCGGCGACAGCGCCTGAACGCCTTTGAAATGATTGACGAGCTGAATGAGGCTCTTGGCGGCGATGATCGGGATATCGGCGCTCGCCCACGCCGCTTCCGGCCCGCAGGCGGCCGGACAAATGAGGCCGAGCCCCTTGGCGTTGGCGGCGACGGCGGCGGGAAGAGCGCCGGCGACCGGCGCGATCGACCCGTCGAGCCCCAGCTCGCCGATCACCGCGTATCCGTCCGCTGCGTCACGCGGTGCGGCTCCCATTTCGATGAGGAGGCCGAGCGCGATCGCAAGGTCGAAATGCCCGCCCTCTTTGGGGAGGTCGGCGGGCGCCAAATTGACCGTCACGCGCTTCGGCGGCAGCCCAAGGCCGATGGCGGCGAGCGCCGACTGCACCCGGTCCCTCGCTTCCGAAATCGCCTTGTCGGGAAGACCGACGACGGCGAACCGATTGGCGCCGCCGGCGATCTGCACTTGCACCGAGACCGGACGCGCTTCGACGCCCTGAAAAGCAAATGTTGTCAGTTGAGCAACCAAGGGTGCGCCCCCCAAGCGTGTGTTGTGCGACAATGCCCGAGATGCTAGAACAGAGCAAGAACAAAAACATGCCAAAGGTTAAGTCCGCGAGTCCGGATTCACCTTGCGAGTGCGCCCGCAATCGGCGAACAACACGCGGATCACGCCGGTCGCCGGGGGGCGGCGTTTTTTCCGGAAACCATATTCATAAATGAGCAGGATTAGGCTTCTTTTCGCGCCCGAAAATGCTGGATTCGCCGAAAAAATAGCGTCGGCGCTGGCGTTGAGCGGGTACGAGGCCATCGCCGACGACAGTCCGGCGTCGGCCGCGCTCGTCATATGGTCTCCCGCCGCCGCTGTCTCGACGCCCATCCTCGCCGCTGCGCGCGCCGCGCTCGCCCGCCGCGTCCTCATCCCCGTCGCATTGGGGAAATCGCCGCCGCCGCCGAGTTTTGAGCATCTCTGGCCGATGGACCTCGCCGGCTGGAATGGCCGCGATGACGACCCGCGCTGGCGCTTTGTGCTCGACGAGATTGACCTGGCGGTCCGGCGGGGGGTTGACCTCACGGGGACCGAAGCGCCGCCGGGCGTCGGCGAACCTGCGGCGAAGGGCCCTCCGCCGCCCGATCCTCGCCGCAGCGCCATGCGCCGGCCGGATGCGACGTCGGCGAGGCGCGGTTCGGCAGACGCCGATCTTGAAGACCTTTTCGCTGAGCCCGCCATGCGGTCATCGGCGCCGCGCGGCCGCCCGACCCCGAAAATTCCCATGGCGGCGATTGCGGCCGCCGCAGGCGTTGGCGCGGCGTCGGTCGCAGCCGTGGTCGGCGCGGCGTACCTGATCGGTCGCGCGCAGGCGCCCGAAGCGGCGAGCCGCGCGGAGCCCGTTGTCGCCTTTGTCGCGCCAAAAGCTCTGCCTACGGAGGATAAGAACGCGCCGGCGGATGAGCCCCCTGCGGAAGAGCCTGCTGATACGCTCGTCCTTGGCGTCCCGGCGTCTCCTTCGGATGAAGAGCCGGACATGCTTGCCGTTACGGCCGAGCCTGCGCCGGCCGCGACCGCTTTCAGCGAGCCTGCGTCTCCGGAAGCGCTTCGCGATGCGCCGACCCTGCTTGTAGCGCCGATAGAAGACGACAGCCGCCTTCAGCCGAGGATCAAGCCCGCGACGACTGAGGAAAAGATCGAACATTCCGAGGAGGCGGTGGAGGGTGACGCCGATCCGATCGCCGAGCTCGCCTGGACGTCGACCGGCGATCCGGCGCCGGAATTTGCGTCTTTCGGAAATTATTTCCGCGACTGCCTAGATTGTCCCGACATGGCGGAGGTCGAATCCGGGACCTTCATGCTCGGTTCGCCAACGGATGAACCAGGTCGCGGCGCGGGCGAACTTCCGGCGGCGCCCGCAGCGATCGGCAGGCGTTTTGCTGTCGCCGTGCGCGAGACGACATTCGATGAATGGGCGGTCTGCGTCGCCGACGGCGCATGCGCGCCGCGTCCCGACAATGGGTGGGGGCGCGGCAAGCGGCCGGTCATCAATGTTTCCTGGAGCGATGCGGACGCCTATGCGCAGTGGCTGTCGGGGAAGACAGGGCGGCGCTATCGCCTGCCGACGGAAACGGAATGGGAATACGCAGCGCGCGCGGGCTCGTCCTCAGCCTACGCCTTCGGCGCCATGCTTGCCGGCGACAAGGCGAACTATGGCGCGCGCCGCGGCGCGACGGCGCTGACCGGAAGCTATGCGCCGAACGCATTCGGACTTTACGACATGCACGGCAATGTCGCTGAATGGACCGCGGACTGCTGGACGCCGATGCTCGCCGGCGAGCCGACAGAGGCGACCGCGGTCGGCGGTTTTTGTTCCGCGCGCGTCATCAAAGGCGGCGCATGGAATGACGGCGAGACTGAACTTCGCGCCGCGGGCCGCGACGGCGAGCCCGAAAGCGCGCGCAGCAGCGACATCGGATTTCGCCTCGTGAGGGATCTCGACTGACGAGCGCCTTCTTTATCGGGCCGCTTTGGCGCTCTTCCGTCTACGGAATTTCTTGACCTTCGCGTCGTTGCCGCAGGTCGACATCGAGCACCAGCGGCGCGCGCCGTTCTTCGACGTGTCGAGAAAGAGCCAGCCGCAGCCATCGCCGCTGCAGACGTGAAGGCGGTCGAGCCGCCCTTCCTTGAGGAGTTTTTCCGCAGCGAGCGCGATCTCATAAAGGGGCGTTTCAAGAACAGGCGCTTCAGGCCCCCACCGCTCGCGAAAGCCCGCGCCGGTCTGCTCAAGTTCGAGATGCTGTGCGGCGCGGCGCGTCCAGCCTTTCAGCGCGCCAAGATCTTTCGCATGGGCGAGCCCGCCATGGGCGGCTGCGTCGAAGATGCGCCAGAGCGCATGTCGGAGAGCCGCCGCGTCTTCGAAGACCGCCGCCGCCTCGTCAGGCCTTGCGGCGGCGCTTGCTTTGAGAGCCTTAGCCGCCTCAGCCGTCAGGAGACCCGCAAGGCGCGCCCAATCGGCAAATCCAGCAAGACCGCCCAGTCGATCGACCGGCTCTTCACGCCACTTCGACGCGGTGTTGACGAAATCGACCGCGACGTCGCCGGCGACGAGGTCGCTCGGCTTCCAATCATAT
Organism: Pseudomonadota bacterium; assembly: GCA_049324555.1. Taxonomy (GTDB): domain Bacteria; phylum Pseudomonadota; class Alphaproteobacteria; order Caulobacterales; family Parvularculaceae; genus Amphiplicatus. The sequence goes on from JBMOOR010000128.1 coordinate 10,638, forward strand.
GGAGAAAATCTCATCCTGTAACCAGTAAAACTCACTTTGATAGTTACGTTATAGATCCTAAATGGTAACCGTCAATGTCAACGTCGCGGGTTACGTAAGATTGAACCAGCGAAAGCGCAAGGAAAACAGACATGAAAACGCAAATTGTCGACCTCGCCGGAGTGCTCCTCGTTCTGGCGGTGGCGATCATCCTGCCGGTGCTCGCCGGCGCCGAACTTGATCGCCGCGGATTTGAGTTTGACCTCGCCCGGCCAGCGATTATCGCCTGATGCGGCCGGCTTTTTGGTTAAGCCGCCTTTAGGCGGAGAGGCGTAAGCCTCACCGCCTCAAGGGAGAGGAATATGGCTTACCGGACGCTGCGCGCCGATTGCGTCATTGAGACGATCGACCGTCTCACCCTGCGCATCGGCGAGCGGTTCCCGGAGTCAGGACTAAGACGTGTCGCCGGCGAACTCTCGGCGACCGCGCGGCGATGCGCCCTTGAAGCCGAGCGCCTTTCGCGTCCGCAGCGGTGGATCAGGGCGAGCGTCTACGCCGTATGGATCGCCGGCGCCGGCGCCGCCGCTTTTCTCGCCGCGGGCCTCCATTATGACGGCTTCGACATGCGCGCGACGAACTTCGTGCAGGTCCTCGAACCGGCGATGAACATCGCTGTCCTCGTCGGCATCGGCGTCATCGCGCTCGGGCGGATGGAGGCGCGCTACAAGCGGTCGCGGGCGCTCGACTATCTCCACGAGCTTCGCTCAATCGCGCATGTCGTCGACATGCACCAGCTGACCAAAGATCCCTATCGCGAAGGGGCGATGCTGCCCGAAACGGCGCACTCGCCGAAAGAAGTCGTTTCAGGGCCGCTCCTCGAGCGCTATCTCGATTACTGCAGCGAGATGATGTCGCTTGTCGCCAAGCTCGCCGTGCTGCTCGCGCAAAGCTGCCGCGACGGCGAAGTGGCCGCGGCTGCAAGCGACATTGAAACGCTGACGACGGGGCTTTCACGCAAGATCTGGCAGAAGATCATGGCGATGCCGGCGAGCCAGGTTTAGCCCTTTTTCTTTGATTTCTTGATTGCCGATGCGATCGACCAGACATGGCCGAACGGATCTTTCACCATGCCGAAGCGGTCGCCCCAGAACTGGTCGGCGAGCGGCATCACGACAATGCAGCCAGCCCCGGTCGCGCGCGCCCACCAATCGTCGGCGTCGTTGACCTGCAAATGGATCGAGACGGTCGTCGTCTTCGCGTCGGCGGGCGTCGTCGTGACGGCGGTCCCGAATTCCGGGAACGGATCCGAAAGCATGATCTCGCCGCCGTTGACGATGAGGTCGGCATGCATGAGACGCGTCTTGTCGTCGGCTTCCATCACCATGCGAACCTTGGCGCCGAAGGCCTTTTTATAAAACTCGATCGCATCCTTCGCGCCGTTGATCTTCAGATACGGCGCAAGCGGCGCGTATTCGTTCTTCGCGAGTTTTGCCCGCTTGGTCGGCATTGGCGGCGAGGCTTTCTTCGCGGCCTTCTTCTTGGACGCGGCTTTTTTCTCGGCCTTCTTCGACGATTTAGCCATTCTCGTTTTACTCCTCGGACGGCGGGATATCATGCGCTTGCGGCCGACATTTCCGTCGGCGCCGCCGGCGCGGCGGATTGGACGTTCGCACCATAATTACCGCAAGCGCCGTTGCGAAGTTCAAATCCGCAGGCCGCGCCAGAATGTCGTGCCTGCCCGGGTCGCGGTTCAGAAATTCGCGTTAAACCCGCGGCGCGACGAGCCGACTCCCGGACCGCACCGCTGGGCCTTGCGCGTGGGGCGACCAGCCGATCTGCGCCAGTTGATTTCGGAAAGATGAGGATCGGCTCGTTCCGCCGGGTTGCGGGCCCGAGAGGGGCTGCCTATATCCCGCTCGAACCGGGCGGGGACGATCGATTTCCGCCTCGTAACCAAAGGGAAATAGGGACGGTCCATCAAGGGCGCTTGGCGAAGCGGCTAGAACGCCTGCTTTCATGAAGGCCCGGATAAACGGATCGTCCGCTGCAAGGAGACTTTGAATGGGCAAGGTAATCGGCATCGACCTCGGGACGACCAACTCCTGCGTCGCCGTCATGGAAGGCAAACAGCCGAAAGTCATCGAAAACGTCGAAGGCGCGCGGACGACCCCTTCGGTCGTCGCTTTCACCGGCGACGGCGAGCGCATCGTCGGCCAGCCGGCCAAGCGCCAGGCGGTCACGAACCCCGAAAACACCTTTTTCGCGATCAAGCGCCTCATCGGCCGCCCGTTCTCTGATCCGATGGTGGCGAAGGACATCGGCCTCGTCCCTTACAAGATCTCAAAGGCGCCGAACGGCGACGCATGGGTCGAAAGCCGCGGCGACAAATACGCCCCCTCGCAGATTTCGGCTTTCATTCTCCAGAAGATGAAGGAAACGGCTGAAGCCTATCTTGGCGAGAAGGTGGACCAGGCCGTGATCACGGTTCCCGCCTATTTCAACGACGCCCAGCGCCAGGCGACGAAAGACGCCGGCAAGATCGCAGGGCTCGAAGTCTTGAGGATCATCAACGAGCCGACGGCGGCCGCGCTCGCCTACGGCCTTGAAAAGAAAGAGGGCAAGAAGATCGCCGTCTACGATCTTGGCGGCGGCACGTTCGACATCTCGATTCTTGAGATCGGCGACGGCGTCTTCGAAGTGCTGGCGACGAACGGCGACACTTTCCTTGGCGGGGAAGACTTCGACATGCGCATCGTCGACTACCTTGCCGACGAGTTCAAGAAGGATCAGGGCATTGATCTGCGCAAGGACAAACTGGCCCTGCAGCGCCTCAAGGAAGAAGCCGAAAAGGCGAAGAAGGAACTTTCGACGACGGCGCAGTATGAAGTGAACCTTCCCTTCATCACCGCCGACGCGACGGGGCCGAAGCATCTTACGATGAAGCTCACCCGCGCCAAGCTCGAAAGCCTTGTCGACGATCTCATCAAAAAGACGGTCGATCCGTGCAAGGCGGCCCTCAAAGACGCAGGGCTCACCGCGGGCGACATTGAGGAAGTGATCCTTGTCGGCGGCATGACGCGCATGCCGAAAGTCCAGGAAACGGTGAAACAGTTCTTCGGGAAGGAGCCGCACAAGGGCGTCAACCCGGATGAAGTTGTCGCGCTCGGCGCCGCCATTCAGGCGGGCGTCCTTCAGGGCGACGTCAAGGACGTCCTCCTTCTCGACGTGACGCCCTTGTCGCTCGGCATCGAAACCCTTGGCGGCGTCTTCACGCGTTTGATCGAGCGCAACACGACGATCCCGACCAAGAAGTCGCAGACCTTCTCGACCGCCGAGGACAATCAGTCGGCGGTGACGATCCGCGTCTTCCAGGGCGAACGCGAAATGGCGGCGGACAACAAGCTTTTGGGCCAGTTCGATCTCGTCGGCATTCCGCCGGCGCCGCGCGGCATCCCGCAGATCGAGGTGACGTTCGATATCGACGCCAACGGCATCGTCCACGTTTCGGCGAAGGACAAGGCGACGTCGAAAGAGCAATCGATCCGCATCCAGGCGTCGGGCGGCCTCTCCGACAAGGACATCGAAAAGATGGTCAAGGACGCGGAAAGCCATGCGGAAGAGGACAAGGCCCGCAGAGCCCGCGTCGAGGCGAAGAATCGCGGCGAGAGCGCGGTTCATCAGACGGAAAATGCGCTGAAGGAATTCGGCGACAAGATTTCAGCCGATGAGAAGAAAACGATCGAAGCGGCCATCGCGACGCTTCGCGCAACGCTTGACGACGAGAATTCGGACGCCGAGAAAATCGCCGCCGACACGCAGGCGATGCTGACCGCGTCGATGAAGCTCGGCGAAGCGATGTATAAAGCTCAGGCGGGGGCGCAAGCAGGCGCCAGCGCCTCCGCCGAAGATGGCCCGGCTGGCGATGACAAGGTCGTCGACGCCGATTTTGAGGAAGTCGACGGCGACAAGAAAGAGTAGGGCGGCGCGCCCTTCATGACGCGGCCCTTCGGGCCGCTCCTCAGGGTGAAGAGCACTTCATCCTGAGGAGCCGCCGGAGGCGGCGTCACGAAGGATCAATGGACCGAGCGGCGAATTGCTAGGGGCGGTATCGCGCAGATGGCGCAGGACTTTTATTCAGTACTCGGCGTATCGAAAACCGCGGACGACGCGGCGATCAAGGCCGCTTTCCGCAAGGCCGCCATGCAGCATCACCCCGATCGCAATCAGGGGGACGCGAGCGCCGAGCAGCGCTTCAAGGAGGTCAACGAAGCCTACGAAGTGCTTTCAGACCCGCAAAAACGCGCGGCCTACGACCGCTACGGTCATGCGGCGTTCAAGAACGGTCATGGCGGCGCCGGCTTCAACGGCTTTCAGGGCGGCTTCGACGCTTCGGCGTTTTCCGACGTTTTTGAAGATCTCTTCAGCGATATCATGGGCGCAAGGGGCGGCCGCGCGCGGGGGCCCGGCCGCGGCGCCGATCTCAAATATGCGCTGGAAATTTCGCTTGAAGAAGCCTTCGCCGGAAAGAAAGCCTCGATCGCCGTGCCGGGATCGGTCGCTTGCGAGGTTTGCGAAGGCTCCGGCGCGAAAAAGGGAACCGCGCCGACGACATGCGGGACCTGCCGCGGCGCGGGTCGCGTTCGCGTGCAGCAGGGGTTTTTCACGCTTGAGCGCACGTGCCCCGCCTGCGGCGGGGAAGGGCGCGTCATCGCCGATCCGTGTACGGATTGCGGCGGCCAGGGGCGCGTCAGGCGCGAGCGGACGCTCGTCGTCGACGTGCCGGCGGGCATCGAAAGCGGCACGCGCATCCGTCTTGCGGGCGAAGGCGAGGCGGGGCCCCGCGGCGGCCCCGAAGGCGATCTTTACATCTTCGTCGAAGTCAAAAAGCACGATCTTTTCGAGCGCGACGGCGCTGATCTTTATTGCGCGCTCCCGATTCCGATGACGACGGCGGCCTTGGGCGGCGATCTTGACGCGCCGACGATCGAGGGCGGGCGCGTCTCGATCTCGGTTCCGGAAGGCGCGCAGACCGGCCGCCGCTTCCGCGTCAAAGGCAAGGGCATGACGCGATTGAACCAGAAAGGCCGCGGCGACATGTTCGTCGAGATTTCGGTGGAAACGCCGGTCAATCTCAGCGCGAGACAGAAGGAATTGCTGCGCGAGTTTTGCGAGGCGGGCGGGGACGACTGCAATCCGAACTCCATGGGCTTCTTCAAGCGCGCGAAGAAGTTTTGGGAAGGGTTGGCGAGCGAGTAGGCGCTCACCGTGTTCATTCGCGAACTGCCAGCAGCAAATTCGGTGAAGGTGCGTCAGCTCTTTGTTAAGGCCGGTTCTATCGGCGAAGCGGCTGCTGTGTCCGTCAGGATGATTGCGCTAGAGGATGAGGGCATCATTGGTCGATCCGGGTCCTGCACGTTGATCAAAGCCGGCTGCAAGAGGTTTGTGGTGGCGACAAGACATAGTCTACAGATCCCCCGAAACCTGCCAATAACAAGCGAGATGGTGCGGCACGTCCGATTTTCGACGCAAAAGAACGGCTACATTAAGAACATAGTGACCGATGCAGTCACCTTCGAGCGAGTCAATCCGGACGAAGAGTTCCATGATCTTCTCCTGTTCCATGTTGCTGACGATTCAGATCAGGATGTTGACGACGGGTATGCTTTCTATCCGCTTACGGATTTCAAAGATCGGTTGCGCAAGGCGAGCATGATGATAGGCCATCCAACCGTAGAGGGAGTTATGAACTATGACCCGAATCATATCAGGCTGAAGACTTACGTGGGGGATTGCAAATTTGATCCGGATTACCAGTCGTCAGCGCAACATTTGACTCGTTTTTTGTACGAAGAGAAGACGCTTCATGTTGATGGGTTAAGCGGAGGTGCCGTGTTCTCGCTGGTTGGGGAAATGGGAAGCTGGGAACTGGCGCTTGATGGCGTTATCGTGAGGGGAGGGAATGGCGGTCTTTACGTTATTGATAGACGATTCCTGATCGAGATGACCAAGTGATCACTCGCTCCACCGGACAATCTGCGCCTTCACCTTTTCATTCAACCCGATAAACCGCCCACGGACGATCTCGAACAGCTTCGCCGGCGATAACCAATTGCGGCGCTTTCGGCGCCGCCTCCAGGCGCGAAGCGAAGATCGAGGAGAGGCGAGCGCATTGCGCTCCATGATGACTATTCACGATTGCTCGTCGTCGAGTCCAAATCGCCGATCCGTAGCCGCCGATTTTTCGAGTAGTCGAGAGAGCGGCGGACTTGATGCGGATGCGCGGCGGTGATAGGTCGTGAACATAAAGGGAACACCAAGCGGTGATCGATACGCAAAAACCTGCTCTTGGAAAGGCTGGTTTTGAAGCGCTGAAGCGCGTCAACGCGCACGGCGCAGACTACTGGAGCGCCCGCGAAATACAGCCGCTTCTTGGCTACAGCCAGTGGCGGCGCTTCGAGGAGGCGATCCAGCGCGCCGTGACATCATGCGAAACCTCGGGAAACGACCCTGCCC
>JBMOOR010000129.1:0-17072 GCA_049324555.1 Pseudomonadota bacterium
GTCAAAGCGCATCCGCATGACCCGCGCGCAGGCGGAAGGGTTTTACGCCGTTCACAAGGATCGCCCGTTTTTCGGGGAACTCGTCGAATTCATGATTTCGGGGCCGGTCGTCGTGCAAGTGCTTGAGGGCGAAAACGCCATCGCGCGCAATCGCGAGATTATGGGCGCCACCGATCCGAGGAAGGCGGCGCCGGGCACGATCCGGGCGGAATTCGCGGAATCAATCGGCGAGAACTCTGTTCACGGTTCTGACGCTTCTGAGACAGCGAAGCAAGAAATTGCGTATTTCTTCGCCGAGTCCGACATCGTCGGCTAATCTGTTCGCGCGGTGACCGGCAATCTTCTCATCGATCTTGCGATCTCATTCGCCGGGATTGTCATCCTTGTCGGCGTTTCATTCCTCTTCGGCGCAATGCGGAGCGCGACGGTTACAGATCGCGCCGCTGCGGAGCGCCTCGCCTTTGATGAGCCCGATTTCAGGGCCGGGGAATGGCTGATCGGGGCTGACGGCAAGTCGGCCGCCGCCCTGTCGGCTGATAGCGCGGAGACAGCGCTCGTTTTCGCCGTCGGCGACAGGCTCGCCTCAAGGCGATTTCGGCACGGCGCTATCGGCCTGGAAAGGGAGGGAGCGACGGTCATTTTCCGGGTGAGCGAGCCTTCGCTCCCAAGGGTTCGCCTCACTGCCCCCGACGAGCATTCAGCTGAGCAATGGGTTTTGCGACTGGCCGGGCGCCGACTATAATCCGCCCATGGAGTTTCCGGACGTCGTCACACTCGCGGTCCCGTTCTTTGTGCTCCTGGTTCTTTTAGAACTCGTCGCATGGAGACTGACGGGCCGCGGTCGCTTTGAAACGCGGGACGCAGCGGCGAGCCTCTTGATGGGGCTCGGAAGTCAAATTGCGCCGTTGCTCGGCGGGGCGGCGTTTCTCGGCGTTGTCTGGACCTCAGCCTATCAATATCGGCTCATCGATATTCCGAATGCGTGGTGGGCGGTCGCGATTTGCTTCGTGCTCGATGATCTGCGTTATTACTGGCTGCACCGCATCAGTCACGAACGGCGCTGGTTCTGGGCGAGTCACGTTGTCCATCATTCGTCGCAGCACTACAATCTGACGACGGCGCTGCGTCAGACGTGGACGGGGGAAATCATCGCTGGCCTTCTCTTCAAGACGCCGCTGGTGCTTGTCGGCTTTCATCCCGCGATGCTGGTGTTCGTTTCCGGGCTCAATCTCATTTATCAGTTCTGGATTCACACCGAGATGATCGGCCGAATGGGGCCGTTCGAGGCGCTCTTCAACACGCCCAGCCATCACCGGGTCCATCATGCGACAAATCCGAAATATCTCGATGCGAATTATGCGGGCGTCTTCATCATCTGGGACAGAATGTTCGGCACATTTGTTCCTGAGGACGACGCCGAGAGACCCCAGTATGGCATCGTCAAGAACCTCGGGTCGTTCAATCCCTTCGTGATAGCCTTCAACGAATGGATCGGAATTTTCAAAGATCTCGCGTCGGCGCGCTCACTCCGCGAGGTGATCGGTTACACATTCGGCCCTCCCGGATGGTCGCCGGACGGATCGCGACTGACATCGGCGAAACTCAAGGAGCGCTGGGCGAAGATCGGCGCTGGTCGACCGCTCGCCCCCGCCGAATGACAAGGCGCCGGACTTTCGCCTCAATCGCCTGAACAAGGCCGCGATTCCATCGTTAATGGGCCTATTTGGGCGGCTATTCTCCCATTACCGAAGCCGAAACGGGAGAGAGTTACATGGTCGCCGCGATATTCCACAAGCTCGCATTTTCAGGCCTTGCCGCAACGCTCGCGGCGGGAGCGAGCCTCGTCAACAGCGCGTCCGTCGAGCCGGCGCCGGCCTATGGCGCGCAGGCGAGCCGGATCGAGGCGCAAGCGGCGGCGGATCATGCGGCGTATCTCTTCAATCGCGCCGATCTTAACAATGACGGCGCGCTCGATGAGGACGAATATTCGGTGCTCGCGATTGTGACGGCGGAGCTGGCCCGGCTCAACGGTTTCGTCGCCGTTGATGTCGCTGGAGGCGTCAAAACGGTTGCGTTGCCGCATGCGGGGCGCCGCACGCTGAGCGAGGCCGACAAGGGCCGCATCGTGAGCCGCTCGCTGCGGGAATTTTCGGTGATTGCAGGAGATGATCTACGCCTCGCTGCCGACGAATTCGCCAGCGCGCAGCTTGAACAGTTTTTCGCTAGCGACGTTGACCGAAACGGCGTTCTGGCGGGCGGCGAACTGACGGCGTTTGCACAAGCGCAATCGAAGCTCGCCGCCGTCAGCAGCTAGAGTATTCGGGCGATTTATCGGCGACCTTCGCTCCTTCATCCTTGAGACGCAATGCGAGACATTGCGCTGCGAGGGATGCGCCGCTCACGGAGGGGTTTCAGAAGCCTGCCAGGCGCGATGCGCGTTCGCCCATTGCGGGAAAACGAAGACGAAAATACAGCGAAACCGACGCTTGAACGCGACGCGGCGCGCCCCATCTCGATCAGGCCGAGGGCGGCGCAAGCCGCTCGCCGGCGCATTGACAAGTCCGGCCGTTCAGCCCTGCGGCGCAACAGCGCTGCGCGCTGAATTTTCAATCCGACGGCGAGTTCCGTTTCTCGCCGAAGGCGCCCGCGCGCCGATCGGGCGATGAGGCCGTCAGGCGATCCGGTCAGGCGATCCTGATTGTGCGGAGAATACGGACAAAACCTCTGCAACCCGCATGGATGCTGGAATCGTGGGGGCGCCTCAGCGCCGAATGAACGGCGATGTGCGGACAAAATCCTGCAAGGGCGCGCACGCCCTCGTAGCTCGGCAGCGGGGAATACCGGCGATCTTTTTCCGATGCAGGCGACGGAGCGCATGTGGGATTTCCACTTGCGCCCCGCATAGCACAGGCGTCAGGCTGACACCGCTTCGTCCCAGGCGATCGCCTCGTCGACCCATTTGTCGATGGTCTGGTCGAGCTGCGGTTTGCGGATCGGTTTTGGAATGAAATCGTTCATGCCGGCGAGCCTGCAGCGATCGCGATCCTCTTCCAGAACGTGAGCGGTCGCGGCGATGATCGGCGTCCGCTGAAATCCGCGATCAGCCTCGATTTTCCGGATTTGCCGCGTCGCTTCGATGCCATCCATTTCCGGCATCGACAGATCCATGAGGATCGCCGCCGGACGGTGGGCAAGATACATCTCGACAGCTTTGCGTCCGTTGTCGGCGATGATGACCTCGTAGTGCTTCGGCGAAATGAGGTTTGTCACAACGAGCTGATTGACGACATTGTCCTCGGCGATCAGGATTTTCGGGCGTCCGTCGGGCGAGGCGATCGGCCCGGCATCGGTCGACTTGAGCGCCTCCGAAACGCGGGCGATTGACCGCGAGGCGTCGTCGACCAGGATTCGCGCGAGAATGTCCATCAATTGCGAGGGACGGACGGGCTTCGCAAGCGACGTCACGAATTTCGCCGGCGCGCCGCCCTTTTCGGGGTGCGGATTGTCGACCGAGGAGAGAAGGACGACCGGGATCGCTTCAAAGCGCGGGTCCTTTTGAATGCGGGCGGTCAGCGCCGCGCCGTCTTGGTCGGGCATCTGGTAATCCATGAGGATGACGTGGAAGCGCTCGCCTTTTGCGACCGACTGCTCGAGCGCCGCCAATGCGGTCGTCCCGCCGTCGACAACGGTGGCAGAAAGTCCCCAAGCTTCCGCCAGTTCGCCGATGACGCGCCGATTGACCGCATTATCGTCGACGGCGAGCATTCTGGCGCCTTCGAAGGTCGCAGCGCTGATCGCCGGCATCGCCTTGATCTTGTCGTCGGCGGCGACGCGAATCTTGAACCAGAAGCGGGAACCCTTGCCGATTTCGCTTTCCGCGCCGATTTCTCCGTCCATCATTTCGACGATGTTCTTGCAGATTGCGAGGCCAAGCCCCGTTCCGCCGAACCTGCGCGTGTTCGAGCCGTCAGCCTGTTCGAATTTCTCAAACATGCGCGGGATGTCGTCCTCGCGGATGCCGATGCCGGTGTCGACGACGCTGAAGACGAAATCGACAAACTCTCCATCGCGCTCGCCGGTCACGTTGATCATGATGTAGCCGTGCTCGGTGAATTTGACGGCGTTGCCGATCAGATTGCCAAGAATTTGGCGCAGGCGCGCTTCATCGGCGACGACGCCCTCCGGCAGGTTCGGCGCATAGCGCACAATCAGCTCAAGGTCCTTTTCGAGCGCGCGCGCCTGCATCAGGGTCGCCACCTCGTAGATCATCTGGCGCAGATTGAGCGGACGCGGATTGAGGCTGAGCTTTCCGGCCTCCATCTTCGAGAAATCGAGAATATCGTTGATCACCGTCATCAGTGCGGTGCCGGACGCGACAATGATCGAGGTCAGCTCGCGCTGACGCTGATCGAGGTTGGTGTTGAGAAGAACCTCCGCCATGCCGAGAACGCCGTTCATCGGCGTCCTGATCTCATGACTCATAGATGCGAGGAATTCAGATTTTGCAGCGCTCGCAGCATCCGCCGCCTGCCGGGCGAGAAGGAGGGGCCGGACAAGCATGCGATGCAGGACAAAGCCGAGGATCAAAACGGTCAATGTCATCGCAAGGATCGCGGCGATCGCCGCCGACCGGCGGAATTCGGCGAGGCCCTCGAACGCAGCTTTTTCATCGACGACGAGCACAAGGCGCCAGTCGATTGTCGGAATCTCCGAGGCGCGCGCAAACGACACGAATTTGCCGGCGCCCCCCAATTGGGCGTGGTGAATTCCGTCGTCGATGGCGATCGGGTCGCCGGCAAAGAGCCCGTTGAGGTCCTTGCCGATCTGCGCGCTATCGGGGTGGGAAAGGATCTTGCCGTCGGCCGAAACCATGAAGACATGGCCAAGACCGCCGAGATCGGTCTCGGAGAGGATTCGGCTGAGCTGTTCCGTAGTGAAATCGGCGGCGACGACGCCGGCGAGCCTGCCGTTCCTCTTGACTGGCGTTGCAGCGGTTATCGTCTCCACATTGGTCGAAATGTCCCGATAAGGATCGGTCAGAGTCGCTCCGTTTTTGGCGAGCGCTGCAAGATACCAAGGCCGCGTGCGCGGGTCGTAGTCTGCAGGAAGAGCGTCGTCTTCCGGCCAGATATGATAGGTGCTGTCGGTCTCGCCGTAATAGGTCCAGAGGAATGTGCGCTGGTAGCTGCTCTGCTTCAAAAGCTCGATGATGCCTTCATCGGTTTCGCCTTCCGCCAATTCCTGCGCGAGACCGGAAACAAGGTTGATTCGTTCGGCGAGCCATTTGTCGACGCCCCATGCGGTCGACCGGCCGACCGCCGCCATGTAATTTTCGATTTCCGTTTGTCGAAGGCGCCGCGCCGTCTGGTCGTAACGGAAGGTGAAGGCGGCGAAAATCATCGCCACAACGCCCACTCCGACGGCGAGCGTCGTCGCCATCAAATGCGCGCCCGAGCGCGATGCGGCGTTATTGGCGGCAGCAATCTTTCGAGCCATTGAATTCGATTCCCGGATTATGAGCCCCCTGGGAAACGACTAGCAGGACTTGGTTAACACGGGGAAAACCCGCTCGCGATCGTCCGCGCCTCGAAATCGAATCGGAAAGAATGGCTCCCCGAGCTGGACTCGAACCAGCGACCATTCGATTAACAGTCGAATGCTCTACCAACTGAGCTATCGGGGAATAGCCGTAAGGGCTCGCCCTATAGCAAAGCCCCGGAGGCGAATCCACCTGAAATTTGGGGCCAAAAAGGCTGAAGGGCGACAGGCCGGCGGGCGCAAACCCGTAGGCGCAAGCCAACGGCCTAAAAGCGAGACGGCCGCGCCTTGGGGGGAACGCGGCCGGTACTCACTATCGTGGGGTATGGTGGGGTATCTTCTCGGGAGAAGACAAGGGTGAGGATGCGCCGCAGACCTTAACGTAAGGTTAACGCCGACAAATAAATTCGATCTTTCTTCCCTATTCGGCCTGATGGAGAAAAGCCGGAATCGGCCTGCCGCGTCCGCCTTCCTCGCCGGCGTAATCTCCGGACGCAGACGCGCCATGGCCGACCTCCGGCTGCTTTTCGCCCGTCCACGCCCAGCGATAGAAGCGGGCGATATCGGCCCCGACGCAATACATCGCCGGCACGAAGAACAGCGTCACGAAGAGCGCGAAGAAAACGCCCCAAGCGAGCGCGACGACGGTCGGCATCAGGAACTGTGCGTCGGTCGAGCGCGACAGCATCATCGGAGCAAGGCCGAAGAAGGTTGTGACGGACGTGAGCAGGATCGGCCTGAACCGCTCGGTTGCCGATTTGACGAGCGCCCCGACCGCGCCCATGCCCTGCGACCTCAGCCGATTGACGTAATCGATGAGGACGAGGTTGTCGTTGATGACGACGCCCGCCGCGGTGCCGACGCCGAAGAATGAGAATATCCCGAAATCGAGGCCAAGCAGGAAATGCCCGAACATCGCGCCCATGAAGCCGAACGGGATCGCCGACATGATGAGGAGCGGCTGGAAATAGGAGCCGAACGCGATGGCGATCAGCATATACATTGCAACGAGCGCTCCAATGAACAGGAAGAGGATTTCCTGCACGAATTCGGCTTGCGCTTCCGTGTCGCCGCGCTGCGCGAGATTGACGTCCGGATGGCGCTCGCGCCATTGCGGAACGAATTCTTCCTGGAACGCTTTCATGATAGCGGCGCGGTCGACGCCTTCGCGCATTTCCGCCGTGACCTGCGCCGAACGCTTGCGATCGCGGCGGTCGATCCGCTTGTAGCTCGGCGCAAATTCCGCGTCGGCGACGGCGGTCAGCGGCACTTCGCGCCCGTCGGCCGTGCGCACGCGCATGGAGTCGATCGTTGCAAGCGATTCGCGGGCGCTTTCCGGATATCGGATCATGACGCGGACATCTTCGCCATTGCGAGGAAGGCGCTGCGCCTCCTCGCCGTAGAACGCCTGACGAACCTGGCGGGTGACTTCGCCGAGCGTCAGCCCGAAGCGCTCGGCGCCCGGCTTCAGCGAGATCCTCAGTTCCGGGGTCTCGGATTGGAGACTGTTGCGAACGTCATAAAGGCCCGGAAGGCTCCGAAGGTAATTCTGAATGTCGACAGTCGACAGGCGGAGCTGGTCGAGGTCGTTCGACTCGATGCCGAACGAGAAATCCGGCCCGCCGTCATTGATCGTGTAGCCGACATTGATTTCTTCAGCGTCCGGAATATCGCCGAGACGTTCGCGGAAGAGTTCGGCGATTTCCTTGGTCGATTGCTTGCGCTTCTCGCCGTCGATGATCGTCATGTAAGAGACGACATTGCCTTCGCCGGCGCTGACATAAAGCGACTCGACGAAATCGACGCCGTCGATCTGACCGAGTTCTTTCTTGAGCTCATTGCCGGCTCTGGTCACCTCATCGAAAATTTCGAGGCTGCGCGAATAGGGCGCCCCTTCCGGCAGGCGGACATTCAATGAAACGAACGTCCCTTGCACTTCCGGTTCAAATTTGAATGCGACCCAGCCTTGCTGGAGCAGGGCGAAGGAAAACATGAACGCGACGATGAAGATCGCAACGGTGAAATAGCGCAGGCGCAGAGCAAGGCTGATCAACGGCTTCACCGTGCTGCTCGCAAATTTCAGCAATCCGTCGGCGAAAAAGCTTTGCAGGCGATGGATGCGCCCGGACTTGTCCTCCTTCTTGAGGTGAGACAGGTGGGACGGCAGGACGAAAAACGCCTCGATCAAGGAGAACGCCAGCGCGAAGATCACCGTAAACGAAATATGCTTGGTGAACTGCGACGCGCCGCCGCCGACAAAAAGCCAGGGGAGAAAGGCGATAATTGTCGTCAGCACCGCGTAAAGGACGGGCTTTGCGACAAGCTGGGTTCCAAGTATCGCGCCTTCGAGCCCGCCGCGGCCTTCCTCGGCCTCCGAGTGGATGCTCTCGCCGACGACGATCGCATCGTCGACGACAATGCCGACGACCAAAAGGAACCCGAAGAGCGACAGGATATTCAGCGAGACGCCCGACGCAGGCATGAATATGAATGCGCCGGCGAGCGCAACCGGGATGCCCGCGGTCGCCCAGAAGGCGACGGCCGGACGGAGAAAGAGAATGAGGACAATGAGGACGAGGATCAGTCCCTGCACCGCGTTTCCGCCGACAAGGTCCATGCGGCTGAAATAGATGCTGGCTGTGTTGAACCAGATATAAACCTCGGCCTTGCCGGCAAGCTCCTTGTTCTTCTTGTCGACCCAGTCCGTGACCGCCTTCGACAGTTTGACAATGTTCAAGGTCTCCGGCGCCTGCACGGCGATGGAGATGGACGGCTTGCCGTTCATCTGCCGCTTCTGTTTGCTGTCCTCAAAACCGTCGACGACGACGCCGACGTCGCGCACGCGGATGACAGAGCCGTCGGCGAGCTGGCGGACGATGATTTCTCCGAATTCTTCCTCGGTGTCCGCAAGGGCGCGCGCCGCGACCTGGATATTGCCGGTTTCCGTCCTGACCTGGCCCGCCGCGAGATTGAGGGAGGAGCCGCGGACCGCGCGCGCGACATCGTCGAAGGTGAGGCCGTACCGCCTCAGCGCTTCTTCGGAGACCTCGATCGACACTTCTTCCTGACGCGCGCCCCAGAGATCAACCAGCGGAGAGCCGTTCGGGAGTTGAGAGAGTTCGTCCTTGAGGTCGCGGGCAAGGCGAGTGAGCTCGCGCTCGCTCAGATCGCCGTAAAGCGCCATGAAGACGGCGCCGTTCTGGTTGCGCCATTGCGAGACGACAGGGGGAAAGGCGTCTCTCGGCAAGGTCGAGATGCCGTCGACGCGGTTCTTGATGTCGTTGAGGAGCTGCGTCGCATCGCCGTCATCGACGCCTTCGATATTGATTTCGGCGCGGTTTTCTTCGGCGGTCGATTCTATATGCTTGATGCCGTCGACCCCGGAGACCGCCTCCTCGATGCGCAGGATAATCTGTTCTTCGATTTCCTGCGGCGAAGCGCCCGGCCATGCGACCGATACGGTGGCGCCGTTGAAGTCCGCCGAGGGAAAGACCTCCCGTTCGATCTGAAAGAACGCGAAAACCCCCGCGACGACGATCGCAATCATCAGGAGGTTGGCGGCGATCGGGTTTTTCGCCCACCAGGCGATCGAGCCGTTCACTGAAGCGCCCCTTCGCGAACGACTTCGGCGACCGCGGCGCTTTCTTTTTCGCTGTTGCGGCTCGCGCCCGGTATTTCGGTTGCGTCGGTTGGGGAGACCTTGTCGCCCGCTTTCGCGCCGCGGAGCGGCGAGGTGACAATGCGCTCGCCGTCGCCGACGCCGCTCGCGATCGTGATTGTATCCTTGTCCGCAGAGACGACGCTGACGGTGCGCGCTTCGAGCAAATCGCCGGCGCCGATGACGTAAACGGTGTCGCGCCCGTAGAGCGCCGAGCGCGGCAGCACAACGGCGTTGTCGATCGGCTTGCCCTTGATCACAGCATCGACGAAAAGACCCATGGCGAGCGGCGAACCGCCGTTGGCGCCCACGCCATAAGGGTCGTCGACAACTGCGATTGCGGAGACTTGCCGCGTCGCGGGATCGATGGCGCCGTCCGTTCTCGCAATCCGCGCTTTCCATTCGTAAAATTGTCCGGCGACGGTCGCCGACAGTGTTGCTTCCGGCCCCGGCGCTTCCGGCGTTTCAAAGAAGGCGATCGAGAGGCCGAGCTTGGCGAGGTCGCTGTCGGTCATCGGCAGGCGGATCTCGGCGACATCGGTTGCAAAGATGCGCCCGATCGGCGCGCCGGGCGAAATGAATTGCCCGACGCCGGCCGAACGCTCGCGCACGCGCCCCTTGAACGGCGCGCGGATTTCGGTCCGTTCGAGATCGAGCGCCGCCGCGGTGCGATCGGCTTTGGCGGCTGCGAACGCTGCGCGCGTCTGCGCAAGCTGAGGCATGCGCAGCGTCAGTTCGCTCGGGTCTTCCTTGCGGCCGAGGGCTTCATAGTCCTTGAGCGCGAGGTCGGATTCAGCTTCCTCACGGCGCAGCAGTTCTTCCGCTTGTTTGACGCGAGCCTCGGCTCCCGCGAGGGCCGCGCGATAGTCGGCGTCTTCGATCTTGACGAGAAGATCGCCGTCGTTGAAGGCGCCGCCGACAACGAAGGCGTCCGATGTCTTGACGATGCGGCCGGCGACTTCAGCGGTGAGATTGATGTCGGTGCGCGGACGAACTTCTCCTTGAGCGTAGACATCGAGCGTCACCGGCTTCGGATCTGCAACCGAATAGAAAACGGCGGGCGGCGCAACCTCGATTTCCTTCGGTTTGATCTTGGGGCGCATCGCGCCCATCGCCGCGATGAGCGCGACGCCGCCGACAAAGATGCCGATCGTTCCGATGATGGTGAACAATTTGCGAAACATGACGCTCTCACTTCCCCCCGGGGATCACTCGGTCTTTGGCGTTTCCGCCGCCGCAAGCGCCGGCGCATCCGTCACCGCGAGAGCGGGCGCATCCGTAATGAAGTCGCCGCCGATCGCGAGATAGAGCGCGACGCGGTTCGACACGCGCTGGCGCTGCGCCAGGATGTAGGAGCTCTCAGCGGAAATTCGACGGGTTTGCGCGTTGAGGAGGTCAAAAATCGTCGCGGTGCCGCTCGAATAGCGGCGTTCTGTCAGTTCTTCCGCCGCCGCAGCCTCCTCATAGGCGAATTTGAGCGCCGCCTCGCTCGCTGCGAGATAGGTCTCGGCGTCCAATGCGTTTTCCGCTTCTTCATAGGCCTGCAAGGCGGTCTGTGCGTAGGTGAGGAGCGAGGCTTCCGCAACGGCGCGCTGGCGCTTGGCGTTGGCGCGAACGCGACCGCCCTGAAAGATCGGCTGGAAGAGACCTGCAGCGATGTTGCCGGCGAGGCGTTCGGGATCGATGAGATCGGAAAGGTCGGGTCCACTCGTTCCGATCTGCGAAGTGAGCGTCAGCCGCGGCAGCAACGCCTTGCGCGCGGCGCGGGCGCGAAGCCCGTTCGCCTCCATACGCGCTTCGGCTGCGACGAGGTCGGGACGGCGTGCGAGGATGTCGCCCGGCGCGCCGGCGCCGGCGAGCGGAGCGAGTTCCGGGAGCGCCTCGGCGGCTGCAAGTTCCGCCGCCGGATAGCGCCCTAAAAGGACTTCGAGGCGGCGCGCCGATTCCTTTTCCGTCCGCTGACGGAAAGCGAGGTTCGCCTGGCTGCTCCCGAGCGCCGATCGCGACAGTCTGACGTCAAGGCTCGACGCGACGCCGCGCTCATAACGGCGCTCGGTGACGCGGAGATTGCTTTCGCGGGCCGCTACGTCGCGTTCGGCGAGTTCGCGCTGCTGGCGCGCCTCAATTAGGCTGAACCACGCCTGCGTGACGGCGCCGGCGATCGACAGGCGCGTGCCTTCGAAGTCGGCAAGGCTCGCCTTCGCATCCTTGTAGGCGGCGCGCGTTTCATCGGTCAGTCGGCCCCAGAGATCGATTTCCCAGCTGATCTGCGCGCCGAGCGAATAGTTGTTGATGTAAACGCGACGATTGGGCAGGGGGCTTTCGGCAATCCCGTCCTGACCCGGCGTGCCGCCGGCCGCACCGACGAAAAGGTCGAGCCCGTCGAGCTTCCCGTCCCCGTCGGCGTCGACGCCGAATTGCTGTTCAAGTTCCTTCGCGCTCGTGCCGCCGGAGACGGAGGCGCCGCCCGCCTGCGCGGCGAGCGAGGGATCCGACACGATCGCGTTGCGGCTGGCGCCGCCTTGCGCATTCAACTGCGGAAACAGATTTGCGCGGGTGATTTTCGCGCCGGCGCGCGCCGATTCAAGATTGGCGGCGGCGATGAGCAGCGTATTGTTGTGGATCATCGCCTCGTTGACGAGGCCGTAAAGCGCGTCATCGCCGAACGGCGCCAGCCAGTCGCCGACGGGCGGATCGGCGACATCGTCCGCGGCCGTCCATTTCGCCGGCGGTTCGGGGAGCTGCGTGCTGAGGAGTTCTTCATCGACGCTTGCGCATCCGACGGCGAGAATGGCGAGCAGCGAAACGCTTCCTCTGAACATCAAGTCCTCCAACGATCGTTGCGCCTTTTTGCGCTGTTCATCCGAGAGAAGCGTTTCCGCGATCAATCTCAAGGCTCTAGCGGCAGAGTGTGGCGCGCCTGCGACAAGCCGGTGGCGGGCCCGTCGAAGCTGCAACGCTCTTATATCGGCGCGGTTAATCCTTTTACGCTCCCCGCCTGGCTTCGGTCGGTGCGAAATCCGCGTGGGTGTGGGCGAAAAGCCACGAAAATTGCGGGTTTTCGCGTATCGATTTAAGGAATTGTCCGGCGGGAAGGAAGGACTGGAGGCCACGGCCGGAATCGAACCGGCGTGCACGGCTTTGCAGGCCGCTGCGTCACCACTCCGCCACGTGGCCTCATCGACGCCCCTTGCGGGAGGCGCCCTCTTAGCCCGGCGCAATGCCGCGGTCAAAAGGGTTCTCGGAGAGTTGCGGGGCGGGCCGGCTGCCTGTAATTCCGCGGCCTTGAGGCTCAACGGTACGAAAGAGCGGACGCGGTCATGGACTTTCAAGACGCGCGCAAGCGCATGGTCGACAGCCAGGTCAGAACCAACGACGTGACGGATCCGCGCATCCAGCGCGCCTTCGAGACGGTCGAGCGCGAACGGTTCCTGCCGGCCGAACTTAAATCGCAGGCCTATTTCGACCGGGAAATTTCCTATGCGCCGGGCCGGTCGCTGATCACGGCGCGGGATTTCGCCAAGCTCCTCGATGCGCTCGATATCGACGCGAAGGATCTCGTTCTCGATGTCGGCTGCGGGTTCGGCTATTCGACAGCGATCCTTTCGCAGCTCGGCGAAATGGTCGTTGCGGTCGAAAACGACGCCGACCTCGCCGCGAGGGCGCAGGAAAACTGGGCGGCGGCGGGTGTTATCAATGCGGCTGTCATCGCCGCCGATCCGGCTCTCGGCGCCGCCAAGCAGGGCCCGTTCGATGTGATCGTCATCGCATCGGCGATCGAAACGGAGCCGGCGGCGCTCCTCAAGCAGCTGAAGGACGGCGGGCGCCTCGGCGCCATCTTCCGGCGAAACGGCGCGCCGAAAGGCGTCGTCTGGCGCCGGTCGGGCCCGGCCATAGCGTCGCATGACATCTTCGACGCCGCGGCAAGGGCCGTTCTGCCGGGCTTTACGCGGCCGAAAGCCTTTGTGTTTTAGGAGGTCGGCGCCTTGCCGCGCTGCAGCGGCGATCCCAATATTGGTCTTGGCCTTGGACCGGAAGGGCGAGTGATGCGTCGTGGATTTATTTTCCTGAGCGCGGTGACGGCCGCAATCGCCGCCCCCGCAGCCGGATCGGCGCAAACGCTCGAAGAGGCGCTGTCGATCGCCTACGAAACCAATCCGACGATCGGCGCCGAACGAGCGCGTCAGCGAGCAACCAAGGAATTGAAGGCGCAGGCCTGGGCGAACGCCCTGCCGCAGGTGCAAGGCAGCGCCGGCTATTCGAAGATCGATGAAACGCAGACGATCAACTCGACCGCGTTCGGCCAGACCATCGTGCAGGAACGGAATTTCGATCTCGAATCGAAGACTGCCGGCGTCACCGGCGAGCAGCCTATCTTCACGGGTCTTCGCAATTTCAACGCGATCCGCGCCGCGAAATCGCGCGTCAAGGCCGGCGACGCGCAGCTTGCGCTCGTCGAGCAGGACGTTCTTCAGCGCGCCGCGCAGGCCTATTTCGACGTCGTGCGCGACATGGCCGTCTACGATGCGACGAAGAACAACGTCGATGTCCTCCTGCGTCAGAAGCGCGAAGCTGAACTTCGATTTGAAGTCGGGGAGGTGACGAAGACCGATGTTGCGCAGGCCGATGCGCGCCTTGCGCAATCTCGCGCGCAACTGACGACGGCGCAGGCGCGCCTCGCCGTCAGCCGCGCGACGTTCGCTGAAATCATCGGGGACGCGCCGGCGAGCCTTGAAAAGGATCCCGCGCTGCCGCCTGTTCCAGCCTCGCTCGATGAAGCCAAGACAATCGCGGCGCAAGGAGCGCCGGCGGTCGTCCGCGCCAAGCTGGCTGAAGAAGCCTCGCGCCGCGACATCGCGGTGGCGAGGGGCGCCTTTGCGCCGACCGTCTCGCTCACTGCGAGTTATCAGTATGCGGAGGAGCCTTCTTCCTTCGTCATCAAGGACGAACAATTCGCCTATGGCGCGCGCGTGACGATGCCGCTTTTCCTCGGCGGCCTTAATCTCAGCCGCGCGCGCGAAGCAAAGGCCCTGAATGACGCCGACCGTCGGCGGATTGAAGAATCCGAGCGCCGCGCGACCGCCGCCGTGACAAGCGCCTGGGAGCAGCTTTCCGCCGCTAGGGCCAACATCGTCTCGGCGACGTCGCAGGTCGAGGCTAACGCGCTCGCCTTGAACGGCGTTCGCCGCGAAGCCCAGCTCGGCGTCAGGACGACGCTCGACGTTCTCGACGCTGAACAGGAATATCTGAACGCCCAGGTCTCGCTCGCCAACGCCGAACGCGACGCCCGCACGGCGACGTTCCTCCTCCTCGCCTCGATGGGCGTTTTGGGACCGGACGGCGTCGAGGGCGAAGTTCGTTAACCGCCGGTCAACCACAGGGTTGCACCTTTTCGCGAAGCGGCAGAAAAGGAACGCCGAATCCCGATCCGGGCGGTCGCAAACCACAGGGCATCACGTCCATGAGCAACGCACAGCCAGAACCGAGCATGGAGGAAATCCTCGCCTCGATCCGGCGCATCATCTCCGAAGACGAGGACGAGCCGCAGGCAAAGCCCGCCGCAGAACCCGCCCGCGCCGTCCCCCCTGCGCCTCGCCCCGCCGCCATTGTCCGCCCGCCGCAACCGGCGCCGGCTCCGATCGAACCTGAACAGAAGTTTGCAACGGAAGATGTTGAAATGATTAGAAAAAATGTGGCGGAGGCCATTGCGGACGAGGACGACGGCATTGTGGAGGCGACAACCGCGGCGGCCGCGTCGAAGGCGTTCTTGAGCCTTTCCCAGACAGTGCAGGTCTCGGACGGCCAGGGCCGAACGCTTGAAGACCTTGTTGTCGAGATGCTCCGCCCGATGATCAAGGACTGGCTTGACGCGAACCTCGCCCAGATCGTCGAGGAGAAAGTGGAAGAAGAAGTCCAGCGCGTCGCCCGCCGCCGGCGATAGAACTTCCCTTCAGGGACTTTCCAGAAGCCGGCGCGAAACGCCGGCTTTTTTGTTGCCCGCATTTTTGTCGCCAGCCGAGGATTCTTTTGCGCCGCGGCAAGTTCACGATAAAAGCGCCGATCCAGGACGAGAGAGCCGAACGGACCATGCTCGATAAAGCCTTTGACCCGAAATCCGCCGAGCCTCGCCTTTATGAGGCGTGGGAGAAGTCCGGCGCCTTCAAGCCCTCGGGCGCGGGCGAGCCGTTCACGATCGTCATCCCTCCGCCGAACGTCACGGGCTCTCTCCATATGGGCCATGCGCTCAACAATACGCTGCAGGACGTTCTTTGCCGCTTTGAGCGCATGCGCGGGCGCTCGGTGCTCTGGCAGCCGGGCACCGATCACGCCGGCATTGCGACGCAGATGGTCGTCGAACGCCAGATGATGGAGCGCCAGGAGCCCAAGCGCACGGAAATCGGCCGCGAGAAATTCCTCGAAAAAGTCTGGAAATGGAAAGCCGAATCCGGCGGCGCGATCATTGCGCAACTGAAAAGGCTTGGCGCGACCTGCGACTGGGGCCGCGAACGCTTCACGATGGATGAGGGCCTCTCCGAGGCGGTGAAGAAGGTTTTCGTGCAGCTTTATCGCGAGGGCCTCATCTATCGCGACAAGCGGCTCGTCAACTGGGACCCGAAACTCCTGACCGCGATTTCCGATCTCGAAGTCGAGAATACGGAAGTCTCGGGCCATTTCTGGCATTTCAAATATCCGCTCGAAAACGGCGAGACGTACAGATTTCCGATCGCCTTCGACGAGAACGGTGATCCGACCGAATGGGAAACGCGGGACTATATCTCGATCGCGACGACGCGTCCCGAAACGATGCTCGGCGACGGCGCCGTCGCGGTGCACCCGTCCGACAAGCGCTATGCGCCGATCGTCGGCAAGCGCTGCCTCCTGCCGCTCGCGGACCGCTATATCCCGATCATCACGGACGAATATCCCGATCCCGATTTCGGCTCCGGCGCGGTGAAGATCACCGGCGCGCATGACTTCAACGACTACAAGGTCGCCCTTCGCAACGACATCAAGCTTTACGTCCTGATGGACGAGCGCGCGCGAATGCTCGACGCCGATTACATTCCCGAAAAATATCGCGGCCTCGATCGCTATGAAGCGCGAAAGCAGGTCGTCGCCGACATCGACGCGCGCGGCCTTCTCATCAAGGTCGAAGACAAGAAGATCATGCAGCCCTTCGGCGACCGCTCCGGCGTCGTCATCGAGCCGATGCTGACCGATCAATGGTATGTCGACGCGGAAAAGCTTGCGAAAAAGGCGATCGACGCCGTGCTTGACGGGAAGACGAAATTCATCCCCGAGACCTGGTCGAAGACCTACTTCCAGTGGATGCGCAATATCGAGCCTTGGTGCGTGTCGCGCCAGCTCTGGTGGGGCCATCAGATACCGGCCTGGTATGGGCCCGACGGCCATGTCTATGTCGCCGAGACCGAAGAAGAAGCGACGAAAGAGGCGATCGCGCGCTACGTCGCGGAAGGCTATTCGCTCGAAGACATCAACAACATGCGCCGGCACGAGGGCGGCGAAGGGCCCTTGCTCGTTCGCGACGAAGACGTGCTCGACACGTGGTTTTCTTCCGCGCTCTGGCCGTTCTCGACTTTGGGGTGGCCGGGCGAGACGCCGGAACTGAAGAAGCACTACCCGACCAGCGTCCTTGTCACGGCGCACGACATCATCTTCTTCTGGGTCGCCCGCATGATGATGATGGGCTGCCACTTCATGACGGACGTTCCGTTCAGGGACGTTTACATCCACGCCCTCGTCCTCGACGAGAAGGGGCAAAAAATGTCGAAGTCGAAGGGGAACGTCATCGATCCCCTGACGCTGATCGACAAATACGGCGCCGATGCGCTCCGCTTCACGCTCGCCGCGATGG
>JBMOOR010000130.1:0-17048 GCA_049324555.1 Pseudomonadota bacterium
GTCGGCGTATTCGGCGACGATGTTGACCTGCGGACAGCCGCGATAGCCGACGCGCCTGATCCGGTCGCCGATCCATTGAAGCTGCGCGGCGAGCTCTTCCTCGGGCGCATCCTTGTGCGCGGCGGAGGTTTCGTCCCAATGCCGCCAGAAGTCCTCGTCCTCAAGCCGCAAGAACGCCTCGATGAGATCGTCCTTGGTCGGAAAATGGCGGTAAAGGCTCGTCTTGGCGACGCCCGACCGCGCAACGATGAGATCGACGCCGATCGCGCGCGTGCCTTCCCGGTAAAAAAGCTCGCTCGCGGTCTTGAGGATCCGTTCGCGCACGTCTCCCGCGGGCTTTGGGCCTGCAGGTTTTGGGACTTCGGGCTTCCGCGCCTTTGTGACTGCTTTCCGAACCAAGTCCGCCTCGCTCTCTCCATCACGCTTGCGCGATCTTACCTGCGAGTCGTTGACAGCGCTACAGATCTGTTTCATAGAACAGACAGGTCTGTATCGCAAGAAAAAATAGAGGCCCCCGCAATGCCGGCAAAACATGGCGCGATCGCCATTTTAGGCGCGACCGGACACACCGGCCGCTTCGTCGTCGGAGAGATCGAGCGCCGGGGGATGCGCGCGATCCGGATCGGCCGCAACGCGCGGAAACTCGCATCCCTCGGAGCGGCGCTTCATGGCGGAGAGACGCGTCTTGCGCGCATCGACGACGCCGCATCTCTCGACGCGGCGTTCGCGGGCGCGGACGCGGTCATCAATTGCGCGGGTCCCTTTCTCGACACCGCTCTCCCGGTCATTGACGCGGCGCTTCGCGCGAAGATTCCCTATCTCGACATTTCGGCCGAGCAGGCGATCGTCCGTACGGTGTTCGAAACCCGCAATGCGGCGGCGCGCGAGGCGGGCGTTCCGGTCCTGCCGGCGGCCGCCTTTTTCGGCGGGCTCGCCGACCTCCTCGCAAGCGCCGCTGCGGACGGCTTTGAGCGCCTTGACGGGATCAGCGTCGCCGTGGGCCTTGATTCCTGGCGCCCGACCGAGGGAACGCGCGTCACCGGCAAGCGCAATACGGCGACACGGCTTGTGCAGAGCGAGGGACGGCTGACGGCGATCGCATCGCCGGCGCCGGCGGGACGCTGGAAATTTCCCGCCCCGCTCGGCGCGCGCGACGTCCTGATGCTGCCCTTCAGCGAGACGATCACGCTCGCGAGCCATCTGCCGGTCGATGCGATCGACGCCTGGATCAACATCGAGCCGATCCGCGATATTCGCGATCCTGCAACGCCGGCGCCGCAGCCGGCCGACGCGCTTGGCCGCTCGTCCCAGCGCTTCATCATGGACGTCGTCGCGCGCGAAGGGCCGCGAAGTCTGCGGGCGACTGCCTCGGGCGTCGACATTTATCACGTCAGCGCGCCGATCGTCGTTGAAGCGGCCGAGCGGCTCGTTCGCGGCGAAGCGAAGGGCGCGGCCGGCGTCTTTGCTCTCGGCGCGATCTTCGACGCCCGGACATTCCTGTCATCGCTCGAAGGAGAATCGTTCAGCGTCCGCTTCAACAAAGTTTCAGAACCATTGCTCGAAAGGGAGAAGACCAATGCATAAAGAAGAGAGAGCCGCGAAGTTCCGCTCGCTCCACAAGGCCGGCGCGCCGCTCGTCCTGTTCAATGTCTGGGACGCGGGCAGCGCCAAGGCGGTGATCAAAGCCGGGGCCGAGGCGCTCGCGACCGGCAGCTGGTCGATCGCCGCCGCCAACGGCCATGCGGACGGCGAAAAGATCGAACGCGCGCGCCATCTTGAGGCGATCGAGCGCATTGCGCGCACAACGGACCTGCCGTTGACGGCCGATCTCGAAAGCGGGTTTTCGGCGGACGCTGCGGGCGTCGGCGAGACCATTGCGCTCGCGATCGAGGCTGGCGCGATCGGCTGCAACCTCGAGGACAGCTGTCCCGCCGACGGCGGCCTTCGCAGCATCGAAGAGGCGGCGTCGCGCATTCGCGCGGCCCGGCGCGCGGCGGACACGGCGTTTCCCGGCTTTTTCATCAATGCGCGTACGGACGTTTTCTTCGCCTCGCCGGCGGACAAGCATGACGAAAAAATGGTCGAGGATGCGATCGTGCGCGCAAGGGCTTACGCCGACGCGGGCGCGGACGGGCTCTTCACGCCGGGCGTCGCCGATCTCGCCCTGATCCGGCGGCTCGCCGCAGCCTCGCCTTTACCGCTCAACATCATGCGTCTTTCCGATTCGCCGTCGATTTTCGATCTCGCCGCCGCGGGCGTCGCAAGGATCAGCCACGGGCCCTACCCTTACCTCATCGCCATGGAAGCGCTCGAACGCGCGGCCCACGAAATTCGGTGAGCGAGCCGCGCCAAAACGCTTTCAGAGCGGCCAGCGACAACATCTCAGGAGAAAATATGTCTCACCGAATTCTGCACCTCGCCTTCGTATTGTTGGCCCTGCATGTCGGGGGACTGAGCGGCGCGGCCGAGGCCGAAACGACGCTTCATCGCGGCAACGGGTCCGAAATCGAATCGCTCGACCCCGCGAAACAGGAAACCATCGCCGGCCTGCACGTCGTTCTCGACGCCTTTGAGGGGCTCACCGACGTCGGACCCGACGGAGATGTCACAGGGCGCGTCGCCGAACGCTGGGAGATCAGCGCTGACGGGAAAACTTACGTCTTCCATCTGCGCGCCAACGCCAAATGGTCGAACGGCGACCCGATAACCGCCGAGGATTACGTCTATTCGTGGATCCGGGCGCTCGATCCGAAAACCAAGTCTCCCTTCGCCTTTTTCCTCGACAGGATCAGAGGAGCGAACAACTTCCGGACCGGCAAGACTAACGATCCGGCCACGCTTGGCGTCAGGGCCATCGACGGCAAAACATTGCAGGTCGAACTCGAAAATCCGACGCCCTACTTCCTGATCATGCTCCGTACTCCGGTAACGTTCGCGGTGCATCGGGCGAGTGTGGAGAGGTATGGCGATCAATGGACAAGACCCGAGAATTTCGTCGGCAACGGCGCCTATCGGCTGATCGAATGGTCGCCGAATGTTCGGATGACGTTCGTGAAGAATGAGCAGTATTGGGACTCGGCCGCCGTCAAAATCGACAGGGTGGTCTTTTATCCGATCGAGGATTCGTCGAAGGAGTTCGAAAAATTCAAGGCTGGCGAGCTGGATATGACCTACACGGCGCCGGACGACAGGCACGAAGAATTGCTGAGGGACTTCAGGGATGAATATAGAACTGGCCCCTACTTCGGCACCTATTATTTTCAGTTCAATACGAAGAAGGCGCCGTTTGACAATCCGAAAGTTCGTCGGGCGCTTGCTCTGGCCATGGACCGGGATTATCTGGTCGAGCATGTCGCCAGGGGCGGAGAAGCCCCCGCCTACGGACTGGTTCCGCCCGGCGTTCCCGGCTACGTCAATCAGTCGGCGGACTTTCGAAACCTGACGCAGGAGCAACGGCTCGCAGAAGCCGCCAGCATCATGCGCGAACTCGGCTATTCGGAAGCCGCCCCGTTACGCCTCAACATCCTGTTCAATACGTCTTCGCGCCACAAAAAATTCTCCGGGGCCGTGAGAAACATGTGGAAGCAAATCCATGTCGAGGCGACGCTGCTCGAACTGGACTACAAGACCGTGCTCGAGCGCAGAAGAAGCGGCGACTTCCAAGTCAATCGCGCATCCTGGATAGGCGATTATGTCGATCCTACGACCTTCCTGGAAAATCTAATGGTCGACGCGCAGCAAAATGACTCGCGATACGAGAACCGGAGATATGATGATCTGGTGAGAGGATCATACTCTCTAGCCGACCATAGGCTGCGCATGGAGCAACTGCAGGAGGCGGAAGCCTTGATGCTGACGGACCTGCCGGTGGCGCCGGTCTTTCATTACGTCAGCAAGCGCCTCGTATCGAAGAAGGTCTCCGGCTGGCGGAACAACGCCCTAGGTTACGTTCTGACACGCACCCTGTCGAAGTCGAACGGCTAGGCGGCAAACGGAGGGAATAGGAAAAAGGGAAAAGCATCATCCCGGCCGCTGCCGCGACCGGGCGGAGAGTCGGGATTCCGCGAGACATGAAGCTCCTTCGCCGCACGAGGATCCCGGATAACCGCTTTCAGCGGTTTTCCGGGATGACGCCTTCCCCGCTCGCCACTCGCCGCCTGTCTTCTTGCCTTGCCCTGCGCTGGAGTAAACTATACAGTTTACCCTCAATCTGCCTTATGATCGCCGGGCCAGCGGAGACCGCTATGGAACATTTCAACGTCATCATTGTCGGGGCTGGGCTCTCCGGCGTCGGCGCAGCGCATTATCTCCAGGCGAAATGCCCGTCGAAGACTTACGCGATCCTTGAAGCGCGAAGCGCGATCGGCGGGACGTGGGACCTCTTCCGCTATCCGGGCGTGCGCTCCGATTCCGACATGTTCACGCTCGGCTACCGCTTCCGCCCGTGGCGCGCGGCGAAGGCGATCGCCGACGGCCCGTCGATTCGCGCCTACGTCAATGAGACGGCGCGCGAGGAAGGGATCGACAGGAAGATCCGCTTCAACACGCGCGTCACCGACATTTCATGGGATTCCTCGAACGCGCGCTGGACGGTGACGGCGATGAAGGACGGCGCGCCGGTCCGCCTCACGACGGATTTCTTGTGGATGTGCTCGGGCTACTACCGTTATACGGCGGGCCATCGGCCGGAATTCCCCGGCGAGAAGACTTTCCGTGGGCGGATCATCCATCCCCAGATCTGGCCGGAAGACCTTGACTATGAGGGAAAGCGCGTCGTCGTCATCGGCTCTGGCGCAACGGCGGTGACGCTCATCCCCTCGATGACGGACAAGGCCGCACACGTCGTCATGCTGCAGCGTTCGCCGACGTGGATGTTCTCGATGCCGGGAACGAGCGCGATGGCGAAGTTCCTCGGCTCCTTCCTTCCCGCAATGGCCGTCTATCGCCTCATGCGGCTCCATCGCATCGTCATGCAGCTCATCATCTACCGCATGGCGCGGGCGCGGCCGAAGGCGACGGGTGAAAAGCTCCTCAAACAGGCGCGCGAGCTTTTGCCCGCGGGCTATGACGTCGAGAAGGATTTCCACCCGCGCTACAATCCCTGGGAGCAACGGCTCTGCCTCGTTCCGGACGATGATCTCTTCAACGCGATCAGCGCCGGCAATGCCTCGGTCGAAACGGGCGAGATCGAGACGTTCACCGAAACCGGCGTTCGCCTCAAGAACGGCAAGGAAATTCCCGCCGACATCATCATCACCGCGACCGGCCTTCACATCGAGCTTCTCGGCGGCGCCAAAGTCGCGGTCGACGGCAAGCGCGTCGACATCGCCGACACCTTGACCTATCGCGGCTTCGGATTTTCGGGGCTTCCGAACCTTGTCTCCGTGTTCGGGTATCTCAACGCCTCATGGACGCTGCGCGCCGATCTCATCAGCGATTATGCGACGCGACTTTTGAATTACATGGACGCGAACGGCTATAAAATCGCAACGCCAGTCAATAACGATCCCGCGATGCCGAGGGAGCCTTTCGCCGATTTTTCTTCCGGTTATCTCACGCGTGCGGCGGACCGCCTGCCGAAACAGGGCCGGCAGCCCTGGCGGCATGCGCAGAACTTCCTCCTCGACTTTTTCGTCATGCGCTACGGCAAAATCGACGACGGCGTCATGAAGTTCTCCAAAGGCGCGATGCGCGCGCCGGTCCCTGAACGCAAGCCGGTCGCCGTCGCGGCGGAATAGGCGGCCCGCCTCGCCGTTGCGCCGGCCCGTCGCTTCCCCGTTGACACCCGAGGCGGCGAGACGCGATGCTCCGTCTCCGGAGGACTAGCGGCAATGAAAACATTCGGGCCCGCCGATTTCTTCGGCGTTCTTCTCTTTCTCGCGCTCTGGGGCGGGTCGACCGCCTATCTCGGCGCGACCGGCGCCGACTGGACGTTTCCCTTGATCTCGCTCGCCATTTTCGGCGTCGGCCTTTCCGCAATCGGCTGGCTGACGACGCGCGGCGCGCAGACGGAGGCGATAAAGGTTCAGAACCCGGCGAAGGAAAGCGGCGCGCTCCTTCTTTATCTCGCGCTCTACGCCGTCCTCTTCCTCGGCTTCGGCATGGGCGCGCTCCGCGAACAGATTCCGGAAGGGCGCGTGCAGGAGCTCGCGGTGATGGGAGCAAAGCTCCTCGCCCATGTCGTCCTGCCGGCGATCCTTCTCGTCATCATCGGCGGGCGCCTCGCGCCGCTCCTTAAATCGCAGGTCAGTCCGAAGCACTTCCGGCGCACGCTGATCGTCATCGGCGCAATCATCCTCGCGTTGCTCTCGGTCGTCAGCCCGAGCCTCAGGCAGATCGGCGAAACGAACGCGCCGATCTCGCTTCTCGCCTGGGCGGCGCCTTTAAGTTTCGTCTGGATCGCGATCGAGGCCGGCCTCAACGAGGAATTCCTCTATCGCGCGGTCCTGCAGACGCGGCTTTCCGCCTTCTTCAAATCGGCGTGGACGGGGATCGCCGTCACCTCTGTCATTTTCGGCCTCGCGCACGCGCCGGGCCTTTTCCTCCGCGGCGGGCCGGACGTCGACGGCTGGTCGACCGATCCGGTCCAGGTCATCGCCTATACGATCGCAACGCTCGCGCCGCTCTCGCTCTTCTTCGGCTTTCTTTATGCGCGCACGAAGAGCCTTCTCCTCGTCGTCCTCTTGCACGGGACAGTGGACGTTCTCCCCAACATGGCCGATTTCATCCGGACGTGGGGCTGACGCGGCGTTCGCCGGATTGACCGCGAACGCGGTTTTTGCTGATTGCCGCCGCAGCCCTTCCCCTTCTGCGGTTTCAGCCCATGAACGAGCGCCGGCGCCTTCTCAGCATCACCGCCCGCGCGGGCGTCGTCGCGCTCGTCGTCGGGACGATGCTCAATCTCATCAATCAGGGCGACGCGATTTTCGGCGGCGGCGCCGTCGACTACCTGAAGCTCGCGCTGACCTACGCCGTCCCATTCTTTGTCAGCGCGCATGGGGCGCTCTCCGCACCCAAACGCTGACGGCTAGAGCGCGTTTCCGAAAAGTGCGCGCGGTTTTCGGAAAAAACGCGCGACAAATCAAAAACCTAGAGCGCGTTCCCCGACTCGCATTTCGGGGAACGCGCTCTAGCGCAAATCGGAAAAAACCTGAACAGCAATTTGCGCCAGTCTTTTGCTCAGCCGCATGATTTTGCGAAAAACCGGCGACCGCTTTTTCGCATTATGCGCTATCGCCTGCGCGCCGCGTCACGGCGCCGCCGCTTCCCCAGGCGTCAGTTCAAGCCAGTCCTCGCGCGAAAGCCCGAGTTCGAGATCGAGAAATGTCGGCAGGATCCGCCACATCCGCCGCGAGCGCGCATTGGAGAGGATGACGATGCCGGCGTCCTCGTCGGGAAGCCACGCGATCTGCGCGGCGTAGCCTTCGACGGTGCCGGCATGGGCGATCACTTGCGCGCCGCCGTAATTGTAGAGCCGCCAGCCGAAGGCGTACTGCGCGGCGTGAAAGCGCGGGGAAACCGATCTCACCCGAGCGGTTTCGGCCGGCGAAATGATGCGCGGCGTGTGAATGAGATCGAGAACGTCGGGCGAAAGAACGTCCGGCGCGCGGCCCATCTGCGCCTTCAGCCAAAGAGTCATGTCGAGGATGGAGGCGTTGACGCCGCCCGCCGCAGGAACGCGGTAATAGGCGGGCTTGACGCTCGCCTCCCGCCAAGGCCCGAACGCCTTATCCTTTCCCTTGATCCGGGCGCGCACATGCGGACGCGCCCAGTCGCCCGTTTCGACGAGGCCCGCTTCGCCGATCGACGCGGACGCCATTCCAAGCGGCCCGAAAAGACGCTTTTCCGCCGCATCGGCATAGGGTTCTCCGTAGACAGATGAAATCGCCGAGCCGGCGATATCGAAGGCGATGTTCTGGTAGGAATAGCACTTGCCGACCGGGCAGATCGGCTTGACGCCCTTGTATTTCGGATAAATCTCCGCAACCGGAACGTTCGCCTCGAGGAGATTGTCGTAGGCGTTCGGCGGCAGGCCCGTCTGATGGCTGAGGAGATGGCCGAGTTCGAGCGATTGTTCGGCGCCGCCCGCAAGTTTCAGCCCCGGCGCGTAGCGCGTCGCCGGATCCGTCGGCGAAAGCAGCCCCTCGTTCATCGCGATCCCGGCGAGCGAGGCGGCGAACCCCTTCGACAGCGAACCGATGCGGAAGACGGTCCGCGGCGTGATTACGGCGCCGCCGAGTTCCGCAACGCCGTAAGTCTTCAAGAACCGCGTCTCGCCGCCTTTGACGACGGCGACCGCAAGCCCGACGAAATCGCCGCTCGCATAGGCGGCGTCGAGCGCCTTTTCGAGTTCGCGGATTTCAAACGCCTCAGCGCCCGGCGAATTGATCGCGGGCGCGAGGACGATCGGGCGGTCCTCGGCGGCGGCGGGTGAGGCGAGCGCCGCGCCGAGACAAAGGGCTGCAATAAGGCGCGGCGTTTTCATCAGGGGAACCGGGGAGAAAGGAAGCGCGAAGAGTTGCAGCGCGGCGCCCGCGCCGTCAACCGGCGTCCGTCTTTCCGTACAGGAAGATGAGCGGGTCTTTCAGCCTTGCGCGCCACGACGCTTCGTTATGGTCGGCGCCTTCATAGCGGCGGATGACGTAATCGCGCCCTTCGATGAGCTTTTGTCCCGTTAGCCAGTCGCGAACGGCGTCATGCGTCGGGCCATAGTCGGCGTCGAGCCCTTGCGCGCCATAGTCGAACCAGAGCCTGACGCCCGAAGGAACCTTCAATCCCTTCTCGATGTCGCGGACGATGTAGGGCGTCGGATCGGGATCGGCGGGCGTATCCGCGCCAGCGAAATATTGAGCGACGACGGCTTCTGAAAGCGGGAAATGCGTCGACACGCAGCCGCAAGCGCCGAAGGCCTTCGGGTGATGCGTCGCCAGATAAAATGAGAGAAGTCCGCCCATCGACGAGCCCATATGCGCGGTGTTTTTCGGACCCGTCAGGGTGCGGAATTCCGCGTTGACCCGCGGCGCCAGCTCCTCGATCAGGAAGCGCGCGTAATCGGGAGCGCGACCCCAGGGCGAATATTCCGGACCGCGCTCTTCGCTCGACCAGACGCCGACGACGATCAAGGGTTCGATCGCGCCATCCTCAACGAGGCTCATCACCGCCTCATCGACGCCCCAGTCGGTCCCGGTGTTGGCGATCCTCGGGTCGAAGAGGTTCTGTCCGTCCGACATGTAAAGGACCTTGTAGCGCCGGTCGGGGTTTTCATCGTAGCCGGGCGGCAGCCAGATCTCGACATGGCGCTTTTCGGCGAGGAATTGCGACGCGACATCCGTCCAGTAGACAAGCGTTCCAAGAACGCCCGATCCCTGCCAGTCGGCGATATATTCGGCGGGGTCCTTCTTGAAATTGACGATCTCGTGGCGGATCTCGACGTCCTCATCAATCCGCAGGCGGAAATTCTGCATCGGCGCGCCCGACGGGCCGACCGCCTCGCGGTCCCAGCTGCCGAGCGTGAACTTGTATTCAAGCTCGGTCCCTTTCGGCGCGAAGACGCGCGCGACGCGCGTCCGCCCTTCCCCGAGCATCAGCATGCCGTCCGCCTTCCAGAGGCCGAGAGTTTCAAGATTGCCGGCGAGATAGAGCGCGGGCGTTCCTTCCGGCGCCTCGGCGATGATCGTCGCCGTGCAGCATGGGGGCGCTTCCTTCGCGCAGGAAACGAGTGCGAGGAACGCGGCGAGGACGGCGATGATGCGCATGAAAGGCTCTCAATCTGAAAGCCTGCGAGTTTGCGGCGTTTGATGCGGGATGCAAGCGCGCCGCCATGAAATCCCCGTCATGGCGAAGGGAAAGTCGACAGGCGCCGCGCGGTGAAATCCCCTTCCTTTTCAAGGGAGGAAGAAGAAGAAGCGCCTACCCTTCAAGCTTTCCCAAATCCGCGACGTTCGCCGTCGCGGCGATGAAGCGCTTAAGGAGCGCGAGGCGATTGGCGCGCAGCTCCCACTTGTCGGCGTTCACCGTCACCTTGTCGAAGAAGGCGTCGATCGGCACCCGCAAGGAGGCAAGCGCCGCCATCGCGCCCTCGAATTTTTCGGCGGCGACGGCTTTCGCGGCTTTTTCCTCGGCGGATTTCAGGGCGGCGAAAAGCGCTTTTTCCTCCGCCTGTGTCAGAAGTTTTTCGTTGAGCGCAGGGCGGATGAAATCCGCCGCTTCGCCGGCGCCGGCGGATTTCATCCGCCCTACATCCTTCTTCTCCTCGGCCTTCACAATATTCGCCGCGCGCTTGTAGCCCGCCGCGAGATTGGCGCCGTCGTCGGTTTTCAGGAACGCTTCGAGCGCGTCGAGCTTCCTGATGATGAGGACGAGATCGTCTTCAAGCGCGCCGCCCGCGGTCGCAAGCACGGCGTCGATCTGATCGTAGCGGCGCCCTTTTTCCTTGAGATAGACCTTGAGCCGTTCATGAAAGAACGAGACGAGGATCGAGCGCGGACCCCAGGGCTGTTCGCCCTCCCAGTTCGCTTCCGAAAAAGGATGAAGCCCGTTCATCCCGCCGAACGCGGTGCGGATGATGTCGCGGAGACGGATGCGCGCCGAGTTCCGGACAGCGATTTCAATGACGCCGAGCGCGGCGCGGCGAAGCGCGAAGGGATCGCTCGATCCCGTCGGCCGCTTGCCGATGCTGAAGAAGGCGACGAGCGTGTCCATCTTGTCGGCGATCGCGACCGCGACGGAGACGGGCGCGGACGGAACGTCATCGTTTGCGCCGGCCGGCTTGTAGTGATCGCGAATCGCGCCAGCGATGGCTCTGTCCCCCTCTCCCGCACGGCGGGAGAGGGGGGAAGACGACTGCGCCAGATAATAATAACGCCCCATCAGCCCTTGCAGCTCCGGGAATTCGTAGACCATGCCGGTCGTCAGATCGGCTTTGGCGAGCAGCGCGGCTTTTTCAGCGAGCTGACGATCGGCGCCGACGGCCGGGGCGATTTCTTTCGCGAGCGCCGCGATGCGCCGCGCCTTGTCGCCGATCGAGCCAAGCCCTTCGAAGAAGGTGACGCGATCAAGGTCCCTTACGCGCTCTTCAAGCGGCGTTTTCAGATCCTGATGATAGAGATACCAGGCGTCGGAGAGCCGCGCCGTCAGCACGCGCTCGTAACCGGCGCGCATCGCCTTGCCCGCGTCAGGCGCGTCGATATTGGCGACGTAGACGAACTTGTTGGCGAGGCGGCCCGTTTTCGGGTCCTTCACCGAGAAATATTTCTGGTGGCCGCGCATCGAGGCGGTCAAGACCTCGTCGGGGAGCGCGAGAAATTTCCCGTCGAACGAGCCCATCATCACGACCGGCCATTCGGCGAGCCCCGAAACTTCCGCAAGAAGCCCCTTGTCTTCGACGAGTTCGAGCCCCTGCGCCTCGCAAAGGGTTCTGGCGTCAGCCGCGATCATCGCCGCGCGCGCCTCGCCGTCGAGCATGACCTTCGCATTGGTCAGTGCGGGAACGTATCTGTCGAAATTGCGCGCATGGATCGGCCCGCCGGGATGACGGCGATGCCCCATCGTCGCGTCGCCCGATCTGACGCCGTCGATCTCGAAGGGAACGATTTCGTCCGCAAAGCAGCAAAGAATCGATTTGAGCGGCCTGACCCAGCGCAGATCGCCGCCGTTTTCTTTTGACGCGCCCCAGCGCATCGATTTCGGCCAGGGGAATTCACGGATGATTGCGGGGACCGTCTCGGCGAGAACCGCGCTCGTCTCGCGCCCCTTTTCAAGAATGCGCGCGACGTAATATTGCCCCTTCTTGTCATCGACGATCTCGCATTGATCGAGCGATGAAAGCCCCGCCGATTTCAGGAACCCGTCGATCGCCTTTTCGGGCGCGCCGACGCGCGGGCCCTTCTTCTCTTCCTTGCGGTCGGGCTGGCGAACGGGAAGCCCCGTCGCAATGAGCGCGAGCCGGCGCGGCCCCGCGAACGCCTTCACCCCTTCCGGCATGAAGCCCGCCGCGAGAAGGCGGTCGTTCACCATGCGCTCAAGGTCCTTGGCGGCCTTGCCCTGCATGCGGGCGGGGATTTCTTCGGAAAAGAGTTCAAGGAGGAGTTCGGGCATTGGGGGAGGGATTAGGTTTTAGGTGTTAGGTGTTAGGGTTTAAGGCGCCTTCCCTACCACCTAACACCTAACACCTAAAACCTAAAACCTAAAACCCAATTCCTAAGCTGTCCGTTTCACCTGCGCCGCCGCAACTCGCACAGCGAGCTTGCCCTCGGCGTTGAAGAAATCAGCCTCGACATGAATGAGGCTTTTCGAGGCGTTGACGATGCGCGCTTCGATCGTCGCCTTCGGCTTCATCACGGGCCGGAAGAAATTCGTCTCAAGCCGCGAGGTGCGGAAGCGGTCTTCGTTCGCTTCGAGGACGGTCATCGCGGCGAGGCCCGCGACGTGATCGGCGACGGAGGCGACATGGCCGCCGAACATCACCCCGTCCGGCATCACGAACCGGTCGTCGATCTCCCAGACCATGGACAGCTTTCCCCACTCCCAATGGGTGAGGCGGAAGGTTCCGAGCTTTTCCTCGCACCATTTGTTGAAGCGCGAATCCCCGCGCTTGTAGCCGTCGAGGATTTCGGTGTGACGGGCGGAGGTTTTCTGCATCAGAGCGTCTTGTGCGTGCCGTCGCAGAGCGGCTGGCTCTTCGTATTTTTGCAGGCGCAGAAGAAGACGCGCTTTGTCTCATCCGCTGTCCATTTCACCGGCGAGAAGGGCCCGCCCTTGTGCGAGCCGTCGCAGAAGGGCTGCGATTTCGACTGTCCGCAGGCGCACCAGAAATAGGTCTTGCCTTCCTCGACATCGGCGGGAATGGGCGCCTTCTGGACGATGCGGGGCCTTGCATCGACCGGCAGCCATTCGAACTCGGCGAACAGCATGCCCGCCTCGGCGAGGTCCTTCGTCATCACGTAATCGGCGATTTCGCCAAATTGGCTCCAGAGCGCGCCGACGGCGGGGTTTTTGTGCGCAGCCTCGATCGCCGCCGGCGACTTCCAGACGAAAACCTCGACAATCGTTCCGTCTTTGGCGCGCCCGCAGACCCTTGGCCCCTCCTCGGCGAGGCCTTCCTTCACGAGGATCGGCAGGTGCGTTTTCGTCAGCGCGAGAACCTCAGGCTCCTTGCCGGGCTTCGGGCGATAGCAGGCGATGACCATGACGCCCATCGGCGGCCTCCCTCTCATCGCGGGGAGAATAGCAGGCGGACGGCGGCGGGGAAACCGGCCCCTTTAGCGGCGCGTTCCAAGCACGCATTGGTCGAGCCCTTCATTGCGGACGACATCCATCCGCTTACGGATTGTCCACGCGCGGGCGCGCACGTATGGGCCCGGATTGACCGCGCGCCATTTGTTGGGACTCGGCAGCACCGCGGCAAGGAGCGCGGCTTCCTGTTTCGTAAGGTCGGCGGCGTTCTTCCCAAAGCGCCCCTGCGCGGCGGCCTCGGCGCCGAAATAGCCGTTCCCCCATTCGGCGACGTTCAAATAAAGCTCCATCGTGCGGCGCTTGCCCCAGATCTGCGCCGAGACGAGCGTGAAATAGGTCTCAAAGCTCTTCCGGACCCAGCCGCCGCCCTGCCAGAGAAAGACGTTCTTCGCCGTCTGCTGCGAGATCGTCGACCCGCCGCGGCGGCGCCCGTTCTTCTTCCGGCCGTTTTCCTTGTTCTCCTCGAACGCCTCCTGCACGGCTTCGACGTCGATGCCCCGGTGCAAACAGAAGCGCGAATCTTCCGCTGCGATGACGGCGCGGACGAGATGGGGCGAGATCTCCTCAAGCGGCGCCCAGGGATGGATGATGACGTCGCCCGACAGTTTCCGCTGCAGCATCGTCCAGGTGCCGGGCGGCGGCGCGAAGCGGTAAGCGATCGCGCCGATGAAGGGCGAAAGCGCGACAAGGGCGGCGAACCAAAGCAGGGCGCGCAGGGAAAAGGCGCCCGCCTGTTTCGCGTCAATCGCCCGCACAGTCTTGCCGAATATCTTCAAAAGTTCGCCCCGCCGGTCCCTTCGGATCGCAACGGTCTACTGATAAAGCGGGCGCCCCTTCAAGATGCCGTCCGCTCTATTCCGGGTTGTCTCCGCGGAAATCATGCTATCCGCAATCCCGGCCCGGGATCGGGCCGGAAACAGGGAGCGACTGATGACAGACGCAGCAAACGCGGTTCCAGCGGGTCGAATGGTCAGCTTCGGCCAGGCGCTGCCGCTTTTCTTCAAGAACTACTTTCAATTCAACGGTCGTTCATCGCGCGGCGCTTATTGGTGGGCCACGCTCGCTCTTGTGCTCATTTCGATCGCGGCGGCGGTCGTCGATATCGTTCTGTTCAACGATTTCGTCGAGGCGGCGAACGGCAACGGCCCGGTCGGCATCCTTCTCAGCCTCGCAACGCTCATCCCCGGCATCGCGATCGGCGTGCGCCGCCTTCACGATGTCGGGCGATCAGGATGGTGGACGCTGCTCGTCTTCACCATCATCGGCATTCTTGTGCTGCTCTTCTGGTACATTCAACCCGGCCAGCGCAAAGACAATCCTTTCGGCGCCGATGTCGAGGCTGGCCGGTAATCAGCCTGCGTCCTATTTGAACAGCGACAGGATGACCGCCGAGACGGCCCAGCCGGCGAGGAGGTGGCTTGCATCGATCATGGTGAGCGTCGCGTCATGCCCGGGAAGATAGATGTAGTTGTAAAGCGTCATCGGCAGGGCGAGGAGCGCCCACAGGAGCGCCGCCGTCGTCGCTGACGCGACGGGACCTGCATCGCCCTTCCATTTGAGGACGAGCGCGAGCCCGACGACCTGCATCACAGTGATGACGAAGCCGAGGCCCATCCAGATCGGGCTTTCGCCTTTGGCGTCTTCGGCCGTAAGGCCCTGCGCCGCCATCCACGCGTCCGAGAAGATAACGCCGTACCAGAGGAAGCCGACAACGTAGAACGCAAGCGACGCGACGATGATTCCTACCGGATTGAGCTTGGGCATCTGTTCCCTCCCTGATGGTCCCGGAGCGGACAAATTATGGCGCGTCGCGGCTGCCGCAAAGATGTAATTGCGCTGCGGCGCAGCATGGCGGCGGGCGGTGCGGCGATCGCGAATATTTTGTGAAGCCGCGTCAATTCTGTTGCGGCGGCGCCGTCACGGACGTAGCCTCAAGGCGTGAGTGCGCGTTTGAGTTTTTCAACGTCGTATTTACGGGGAGTCATCATGAAAAAATTCGGTTTGCCGCGCGGCGCCGCAATGGCGGCGGTTGGGCTCATCGTGGCGACGGCGCTTCCACCGGCTAAGGCGGGCGAAGGCCGCGTCGATGCGACAAACGGCGATGCGTATTTCAACGTTCACTTCCGCTTCCCGCCGACGACGCAGCAGATCGCCGACGTCAAAGCCGCGATTGACATGATGGCCTACGGCATGTGCGACGCGAGCGAAGGCCAGTGGCGGGTCAAGAAGGTGACGCTGTCGCAAGGCCAGACGAACGAGGACAAGGGCGACTTCTGGCTGCACGCGTTGCCTGGCCGATCGGGCCTTTCGTTCTTCTTCAGCGGCGCCAATCTCGGCAATCTCGGCAGCCATGTCGACATGTTCTCCGGCGCGATGACGGTGTCGGACGTTTATCTCCATGAGTGGGGGCATCATGCCTGGGGCCTTGGCGATGAATATGACGAGCAAAATCGCTGGGGCGGCCCTTGCGGCATCGGACCCGGCTTTGACGCCGGGACCGTCGATGAGCAGAACCACTCGATCATGCAGCAATCCGGGAGCGCGCAATGCGTCGGCGGCCCGACGCCGGCCGCCGGATGCAACACGACCGCGCAGTGCGGCGCGGGCGGAACTTGCCAACTCGTGCTGATGTCGGAGCTTTCCGTCGCGACCAACAACGACCCCCTGCAGGGCGACGGCAACAACTGCCCCGCGGTTGCGGCGCCGGCGACGATGTGCCCTGACAACGCCTATTGCATGCGCGCGTGGAACTCGGGGACGAACCGCTACGAACAGACGCAGCAATCGGAAATTCACGCCGACCAATCCGACTGGGAAACGCTCGACGAGAATTATCCGTTCGTGACGCAGCCGGCGGGACTGCCCGTCGCGGCGGCGCCCGCGACGTGTTTG
Organism: Pseudomonadota bacterium; assembly: GCA_049324555.1. Classification (GTDB taxonomy): domain Bacteria; phylum Pseudomonadota; class Alphaproteobacteria; order Caulobacterales; family Parvularculaceae; genus Amphiplicatus. The sequence goes on from JBMOOR010000130.1 coordinate 16,126, forward strand.
CGCGCCGTCCAGTATCAGGAAGACGTCGTCGGCTCCGATCAGGTCCTCCTGATCCTCGACAAGTCAGGCTCGATGTCGTGGTCGTCGAACCCCGCCGATCAGGACGTCTGCGGCAACGGCGTCGATGACGACGGCGACGGAACCGTCGATGAGGCGAGCTGCGGCAATGCGCGGATGACCTTCGTCAAGGCCGCCGCCAACGCTTATCTCGATCTGCAGCGCGACCGCAACGTCGATGTCGGCGTGATGACGTTCGCGACGACGCCGACGCTTGACCGCATGATCGGCACGCTGAACGCCGGCAATATCGCCGCCTACAAGGCGATCGTCGACGGCATGGCGCCGGGCGGCGCAACCGGCATCGGCGACGCGCTCGACTCCTCGGAAGCTGAATTCATCCGTGTCGCGACGTTCGGCCGGTCGCGCACCGCCTATCTGATGACCGACGGCGAAAACACCTCCGGCGCGGATCCGGTGACGAAGGCGAACGACCTGCGCGACATCGGCGTCAGGGTGCACGTCATTCCGGCGGGCTCCGACGTCAGTCCCGACACCTTGAGCGGCGTCGCCGCGGCGACCAGCGGCGAGCTCTTTCCCGCAGCGACGATGAACGACTTGACCGCCATTTACGCGGAAATGGCCGGCCGCCATCGCGGCGCGGCGATGGCGCTGCCGCGCGTCAATTTCCGCCTGTCGCTGCGCGGCGGCGGCGGCGTTCAGGAAAACAAGACCTACGCCGCGGCGATCCCGCCGCGAGTGATGCCGTTCCCGATCTTCGTTGAAAAGCACGCAAAATCGCTCGTCGCCTTCGTGTCCGGACGCAATCAGCGGATGGCCGACTGGTCGATGGCGATCTCGCTGCGCGGTCCGAACGGCGAATTGTTCGGTCCCGGCTCGCCGGAGCTGACGGTCAATCCCTATTA
>JBMOOR010000131.1:0-16999 GCA_049324555.1 Pseudomonadota bacterium
GGCGGATCGAAGCGGACGGCGCGCCCGAAGAGGTGATGACATCGGGTCTGATCGAACGCGTCTTCGGCGTTTCGGTCAGCGACCTTGGATGAGCGGTTATGGGTTTATGCTTTTTGATCTCTCCCAAAGCGTTTCCTTGACGCTCATTCGCTTCGCCTCAAAGCGCGCAGCAATGAACAGGAAATCCGAAAGCCGGTTGAGATAAGCGATGGCGTGATCGCCAGCGGCATTGCGCGCGAAAAAGGAAACGGCGGTTCGCTCGGCGCGGCGGCAGACGGAACGTGCGACATGCAGGAAGCCCAATAGCGGCGCGCCGCCCGGCAGGATGAATTCCTTCAGGGGCGGCAGGCCGGCGTTGAGCGCCGCCGCCGCCGCATCGATCCGCGCGACGTGGCGCTCGCCGAGGACAGGCGCTCCGGGAAAGCATAGCGCGCCGCCGAGATCGAAGAGGTCGTGCTGCGCAAGCTCGAGAGTTGCGCGAACGTCAGCGCCCGGATCATGCGCGAGAACGACGCCGATCCACGAGTTCAGTTCGTCGACATCGCCGAGGAGCGCAATCCGCGGATCGGATTTCAAAACACGCGCGCCGTCGCCGAGCGAGGTTTCGCCCTTGTCGCCGCCGCGCGTGACGATCTTGTTGAGACGGTCGGCCATCCGCGTCCCTAATGGAAAAAGCCCGACGGTTTTACCCGCCGGGCTTCCGGTTTTCAAACGCCGCCGGGCGCTATTTAACGCCGTGCATGCCCTTCTTGAGGATCGGCCAGAGGACGAGAAGGACGACGCCGGACGCAATCCCCGCGATGCCGATCGTCTGGAAGACGCCGAGATAGGTTTCAAGCGAGACCTGCGCATTCAGCACTTCGCCGCCGACGGTCTCGGTTGAGGCGAATTGCGCGACGATGCCGCCGACATACTGCGCCATCGCGGATGACAGGAACCACACGCCCATCATCATGCCGACGAGTTTTGCGATCGAGAGTTTCGTGATCATCGACAGGCCGACCGGCGACAGGCAGAGTTCGCCCATCGAGTGGAGGAAATAGGCGAACGCGACCCAGAACAGCGGGACGAGATATCGGCTGTCGTGGAATTGCGACCCGAAAACGAGCGCGAGAAAGCCGAGCCCGACAAGGAGCAGGCCGATCGCGAACTTCAACGGCACGGACGGTTCAAGCCCGCGCTTGGAGAGCCATATCCACATCACGGAGAAAATCGGCGCGAAGATGACGATGAAGAGCGGATTGAAGATCTGCACCTGCCCCGCCGGCATTGTGTAGACGCCGAGGATGTTGAGTTCCGTATTGCGGTCGGCGAACAGCGTCAGCGATGAGCCGGCTTGTTCGAAGAGAGTCCAGAACACAACCGAGAAAAATGTCAGCACGACCGCGACGATCATGCGGTCGCGCTCGACCGATTTCAGCGAAAAAACCGACCAGACCGGAATGCCGATCATCGCGATCAGGTAAACGAAGAACATCACCCGCCCGAGCAGCGGCTGCGAGGCGATGTAGCCGACGATGCCGGTCGCCGCGACTTCATGCGCGACGCTCGCCGTTTCCATCGCGTTGTTCAGGAGGAACCACGCCACCGGAACCGCGAGAAGCGAGCCGAGAATGATGATGAGGTCCCGCTTGTTTCCGTTTTCTGGCGGATTGCCGTAATCCTTGATGAGATCGCCGGCGAATTGGAATCGCGCCCAGGCGAGCAGCATGCCGAGGCCGCAGAGCGCAAATCCCCATTGATAGCCGTATGCGACCGCGATGAGCGGCGCCGCGAACTGCGAAATGATCGAGCCGAGATTGATCCCCATGTAGAAGATCGTGAAGCCGGCGTCGCGCCGCGCATCGCCTTCCGGGTAAAGCGTGCCGACGATCGTTGAAATGTTCGGCTTGAAATAGCCGTTGCCGACGATGATGAGGCCAAGCGACAGGAAGAGCAGGATCACCGAGACAGAATTGCGATCGGCGTCGAACTTGTAGCCGTCCGCGGCGACGGTTGCGGGAAGATCTGCGCCGGTCGCGCCATTGAGCGTGATCGAGCCGTCTTCATTGCCGCTGATGCGGTAGCGGTTCTCGCCCGCAATGACATATTGCCCGGCCTCATCGCCGCCACTGTCAATCGCGACTTCGTAGCGCTGGTCGTTGATCGTCACATAGGGCTTGGCGCTTTCGCCGCCGGAGAAGGCGAGAAGGAGATAGCCGGCCGACATCAAGATTGCGCCGAATTTGACGGCCTTTTTCGAGCCGAAATATTGATCGGCGATGAGACCGCCGATCAAGGGCGTCAAATAGACGAGCGAGGTGAAGGCGCCATAGAGACCGTTGGCGACGCGATCGGCAAAGACGAAATGCTGAACAAGATAGAGGATCAGCAGCGCCCGCATGCCGTAATAGCCGAAGCGCTCCCACATTTCTGTCGTGAACAGAAGCGCCAGCGGGCGCGGATGGCCGAACCACTGTTTCTCCACGGACGGCTTTGCTGCTGCGTCAGTCATCTTCCCTCCTTGTTTATGGACGCGCCGCTGCTCGCCCCAGCCGGCGGACGCCCTGCCCATTCTTCGCACCGGGCCCTATAAGACAACGCGCGGAGCTTTTGTCTCCGCGCGGATCATCGGTCGGATGGTGGCTGAATTGCGGCGGGAAATCCAGTGCCGCGCGAAATGGGTGCGCAATGTTTGAGCTCAACGAACATTTGGAGAACGATGCCGTAAGAGTCGGCGACATGCCGCTGTCGCTTGTTCTCCTCATGAAGGATTCGCGATTCCCCTGGGCGATACTTGTTCCGCGCCGGAAAGGACTCGTTGAGTTTCACGATCTCTCGCCGGCCGATCGGCGCGACCTGACGGAGGAGGCGGCGGCGGTTTCTGTTGCGCTGCAGAAACTCACCGGCGCGACGAAGATGAACATCGCTGCGCTCGGCAACGTCGTGAGGCAATTGCACATTCACGTTGTTGCGCGCTTTGAAGACGACGACGCCTGGCCGCGACCCGTCTGGGCGGTCGGCGCGCCTCTCCCCTACGCGGAAGGCGAAGCCGAAGCGTGCGCCGCCGCGCTCAGGGCCGCGCTTGGGATTTGAGCGCCCTCTTCTTGAGCGCTCTCCTCACCAACCCGATCATGCTGATCGCAAGCCAGAAGAATTCGATGACAATCGACGGCGGGTTCGGCCTGTGCGCCAGCGAATAGAGAATGAGAAGCGCGCCAAGAGCGTTCAGCGCCGGATAGAGCGTGCGCGTCGAATCCATCTTCCCAACCTGGCTGAGGAAGTAGGTGCCGACGACGAGCGCGACGCCGCAATAACCGACGATGTCAGGAAACGTCAGCAGACCGACCATCAGATTTGCATCGCCCAGCCCTCGACCGCCATCGCGGCCTGACGAACGGCTTCCGAGCGCGTCGGGTGCGCGTGGCAGGTGCGCGCAATGTCCTCCGAAGCGCCGCCGAATTCGATAACCGAGACGGCCTCGGCGATCAGCTCGCCGGCGTCGACGCCGACGATGTGACAGCCGAGGACCTGATCGGTCATGGCGTCGGCGAGGATTTTAACGAACCCATCGGTCTCATGATTGGTCTTTGCGCGACTGTTCGCCATGAACGGGAATTTGCCGACCTTGTATTCAACGCCCGCCTTCTTGAGTTCTTGCTCGGTCTTGCCGACGCTCGCGATCTCGGGCGAGGTGTAAACAACGCTCGGCACGGCGTCGTAATTCACATGCCCCGCCTTGCCCGCAATGAGCTCGACACAGGCGACGCCGTCATCTTCCGCCTTGTGCGCGAGCATCGGCCCAGGAATGACGTCGCCAATCGCCCAGACGCCGTCGATATTCGTGCGGAAATGATCCGCCTCGACAAACCCGCGCGCATCCGTTTTGACGCCGATGCGCTCAAGGCCGAGGCCAGCCGTATGGGGCCGCCTTCCAATCGCGACGAGAACGGCGTCCGCCTCAATCGCTTCCGCATTCCCGCCCGCCGCCGGTTCGACGGACAGCATGACAGCGCTCTTCGTTTTTTCCGCACCCGTCACTTTCGACGACAGGCGGAATTCGACGCCCTGCTTCTTGAGGATGCGTTCGAACTGCTTTGAAACCTCGCCGTCCATCGTCGGCAGGATGCGATCAACGAATTCGACGACCGTCACCTTCGCCCCAAGCCGGCGCCAGACGGAGCCAAGCTCAAGCCCGATGACGCCGCCGCCGATGACGACGAGATGTTTCGGCGCTGACGAAAAGGCGAGTGCGCCGGTCGAAGAGACGATCTGCTTTTCGTCGATGTCGACGCCTTTCAGAGGCGTCACTTCCGATCCCGTCGCGATGACAATGTTCTTCGCCGCGAGGTCCGTCGTCTTGCCGTCTGAGGCGGTGACGCGAACCTTGCCCTTGTCGATGATCTCGCCGGCGCCGAAGTGAACGGCGACCTTGTTCTTCTTCATCAGGAACTCAACGCCCTTCGTCAGTCCCTCGACGGCGTCGTCCTTCTGTTTCAGCATCTGTTTCAGATCGACGGACAGCCCCGTCGCGTTGATGCCGAGCGCAGCGAATTGCGTCCCCGCCGTCTCGTAAAGCTCTGAGGCGTGAAGCAGCGCCTTCGATGGAATGCAGCCGACATTGAGGCACGTCCCGCCGAGCTTTTTCGAGGCGCGCTTTTCGATGATCGCCGTCTTGAGACCAAGCTGGCCGGCGCGGATCGCCGCATTATAGCCGCCGGGCCCTGCGCCGATAATGACAACGTCCAAGCTCTCCGACATGGCTTTCCTTCCAGCGATCGTGCGGCTTTGCGCTTGCGCGCGACATGGGCGAACAATAGGACGAAGGTCAAGACTGGCGATGTCCTTTTGACGCGAACGGGAGCAAGAGTGACTAAAGACCGCACGCCGCTCGCAACAGAACTCCAGGCGCGTTACGCCAAGGGCGACATCGCCGGCGTAATTGATGCTGCGCGCAAGGCGCCAGCCGCTATTGCGGCCGACGCGGAGGCGTCGCTCTTCACGGGCCTCGCTCACGCCGGCGCCGGCGCGTTTGGCGAAGCCGTCGGCCATCTTCGAACCGCTCTGCGCTTGAAACCGGATGATCCCGGAGCCAAGGGCGCGCTTGCTCGCGTGTTGCTGCTTCGTGGCGAGTCGGAGGAAGCAGAAGTGTTGATCGACGAGCTTGCGGCGGCTGCGCGCACTGACGTGCTGGCTGTTCTTCATCTTTCCGACACCTATCTTCAGGCCGGAAGATCGGAGGCGGCATTCCACTTTCTTTCAGGCGCGCGCGTCTCATTCGACCACCCTCTGATCGATGTGCGTCTTGCGGAGATGGCGATTCGCACGCGACGCATCGACGCCGCGATCGCAGCCGCGCGGCTTAGTGAAACACGGCTTGGCGCGCACCCTTCTGCGCTGAATGTCGCTGGCCCCGCTGCGCTGATCGCGGACGATCAGGCTTGGTTCAAGAAAGTCAGGACCGCGGTCGAGCAACATCCTGCGCCGCGGGCCGCTGCGATTTTCGATAATTGGGCGAACATGCTGATGGCGTGCGACCAGTTGCCGCTCGCGCTCATCAGCGCGGAGCTCGCGGTGAATATGCAGGCGACAGCGCAGCGCTGGCGCCTCGCCAGCGATCTTCGGCTCGCGGCGCGGCAAACGTCTGGCGCTGAAGCGGCTGCGCTGGCCGCTCTGGCGTGTGATCCCGAGGACTCCTTCGCGATGGCGCTGCTCGCGCGCTGCCGCATGATGTCCGGTGAAATCGCCGATGCTAAACGATTATTGCTCGATGCGATCCGGATCGATTCCGCATGCGCCGTCGCTTTCGATTACCTCACTCAGATCGATCCGGAGGCTATGACCGCAGAGATGGCCGAGCGCCTTGAAGATCTCGTCGCCAGCGGCGCGCTGCCGAGCGATTCGCGCCCGAAGGCGCTGCTCGCGCTTGCGCGGCGAAGCGAAGCCGAGGGCGAACCGGCGCTAGCGTTCGCGCGGATCATCAAGGCCAAGAGCATGATTGCGAAAGCCGCTCGCGATTCCGGCGGCGGCTACCGGCCCCATGAGATCGATGCAGCCGTCGAGCGGATGCGAAGGAACTTTGCAAAGCCGCCGTCGGCGGTGGACGAATCGTCAAAACCGCGTCTCATTTTCGTTATCGGCATGCCGCGGTCAGGCACGTCTCTCGTCGAGCAGATTTTGTCATCTCACACGTCTGTTTACGGCGCCGGCGAGCTTCCCGGCATGATCGCCATCATGAAGGATTTTGACAGAAGAACGATGGCGGCTGATGCGGCAGCTGTTCTCGCAGCCAACGCCGGCGCCTGGCGGATGCGTTATCTCGACTCGCTGCCCTCGGAAGCGCGAGCAGCCGCGGTCGTCACTGACAAGCATCCGATTAATTTCTGGTCGGTCGGCCTTGTTCGCACGCTCTTCCCCGACGCAAAGATCGTCAATCTGCAGCGATCGCCGATCGACGTATGTCTTTCAATCCTGCGCTACAGGTTCTTTGCAGAATACACGTTTGCGAACGAGATCGATGCGGTCGCTCATCATTACGCCGCCTATGAGCGGCTGATGGCTCATTGGCGGGCGATTTACGGCGACGCTATTTACGACATCGGGTATGAAACGCTGGTCGCCACGCCGGAGGCGTCGGTTCGAGCGATGCTCGCCCGTTGCGGCCTTCCGTGGGAAGAGCAGTGTCTCGACTTTCACAAGACGAAACGCGACGTCCTCACCCATTCCGCGGCGCAGGTGCGCGAGCCGATCAACACGCGCGCGATTGAACGCCGCAAGCTGTACGGCGACACTTTGAAGCCGCTTGAGGAAGCCCTTGCGCGCTTCGGCGTTCAGGCGAGATAGCCCTTCTTCGCCGCGCGGTCGGCGTAGAGCCATTGCATTCCCGCGACGGCGATCAGCGCCGCCGACATGATGAGGCCGAGCGCGCCATACATCTTGACGCCGTCCGCAAGCAGGATGTCGTGGCCGGCGAAACCAAACACCATCAGTGCGAAATAAAGGAGGAGCAGCGGAACCGCGACGCGGCGCCGGGCGAGGAGCGCGAGCGCGCCGAATACGCCGGACGCGACTGAAGCCGCCCAGATCGCCTTTCGCCAGATCGGAAATCCGATGATCCATTCGATGATCTGCGGATCATAATCCGCAAGATACTGTTCGTCGCCCGTCGACGTCATCCAGAAGTCGAAGACGCCGAACGCGTTCCACAGCAACGCGAGAACCGCGACCGTCCAAAAAAACCATGATGGCTTGTTCACGGCGGCGCCCCTGTACCCTTCGCCGGACGAGAGGCTACACCACCGCGCTTTTTCCGCCAAATCTACAGATCGAGCATCAACCGCTGCGGGTCTTCGAGGTTTTCCTTCACGCGGACGAGGAAAGTGACGGCGCCTTTGCCGTCGACGATCCGGTGATCATAGGAAAGCGCGAGATACATCATCGGCCGGGCGACGATCTGTCCGCCGCGGACGACCGCGCGTTCCTCGATCCGGTGCATGCCGAGAACACCCGACTGCGGCGGATTGAGGATCGGCGTCGAGAGGAGCGAGCCGTATATGCCGCCGTTGGAAATCGTGAACGTGCCGCCCTGCATTTCCTCGATCGTCAGCGCGCCTTCGCGCGCGCGGCGGCCGAAATCGGCGATGCCCTTCTCAATTTCAGCGAGCGACAACTGATCCGCGTCGCGGAGGACAGGAACGACGAGGCCCTTCTCCGTGCCGACGGCGACGCCGATGTCATAGTGGTTCTTGTAGATGATGTCGGTTCCATCGATCTCGGCGTTGACGTCCGGAACTTCCTTCAGCGCATGAACGCACGCTTTCACGAAGAACGACATGAAGCCGAGCTTTATCCCGTGCTTCTTCTCGAAAAGATCCTTGTACTGACTGCGAAGGCCCATCACCGCCGTCATGTCGACGTCGTTGAACGTCGTCAGCATCGCGGCGGATTCCTGCGCTTCCTTGAGGCGGCGCGCGATCGTCTGCCTGAGGCGCGTCATCCTCACGCGTTCCTCACGCGGGCCGGCTTCGCGCGGAGCCTTCGGCGCTTCTTTCGTTTGCGCGCCTTCGCGCGCGGCGGGCGCTTTCGCTTGCGGCGCTGAGGCGGCTTCAAGCACGTCGCCTTTCGTCACGCGGCCGTCCTTGCCCGTCCCCTTGATCGAAGACGCATCGACACCGAGTTCAGCCGCGGCGCGGCGCGGCGCCGGCGAGAGCGGGGCTTCCGCCTTCGCGGCGGCGGGCGCAGCCTTCGCCGCCGCGGCGGGCTTTGCCTCCTTCGCCGGCCCCGCCGCTTTCGCTGAAGCGTCGATCGCGCCGAGGAGGCCGCCGACCTCAACGGTTGCGCCTTCCTCGGCGGCGATTGAGACGATGACGCCGGAAACGGGCGCTGGCGCCTCGACCGAGACCTTGTCGGTTTCAAGTTCGACGAGCGGCTCGTCGATCTTCACCGCGTCGCCGATTTTTTTTAGCCATTTTCCGACCGTCGCTTCAGTGACGGATTCGCCAAGCGTCGGCACGCGGATTTCAGTGGGCATATGAGTCCATGCTAAAGACTGAGCGATGTTTGCCGGCGGTTCGCCCCCTGCAATCTATCGGGCAGCGCGACCTTTTTGCCAAGGTCGTCCAAGGTTTCTTCGTCGCACATGAGCAGCATTTCAATCAATTCGTCTTGCGTTTTGACATTATAGAAGCGTCCTTTTGGTGAAAGATATACAACCACTTTCTTTTTGTCAGATAAAAGCCAAAGCATGTTCTGAACCGAACCAGCGCTTTGCCCGTTCCATAAAATGAAGCCAAAGTCAGCCAGCGTCGACATGTGCTTGTCTTTCTGCGCGTAGTAGTCACGTCCGGATAGACTTTCATCCGCAAGGACGTGTTTTTCCGACCACCTACCAATGTTGTTGCGTGGCGCATCGCCCACGAAGTAGACGGTGACATCACGGTAATCGCTCTCAGCAAGATACGCCTGCATCGCTTTGTCGGCGCCATTGGCGTCGCCGATTACTAAGCCAAGGCGCTTCTTGATCATGTTATCTATTCTTAATCGGATTTCTTCGTTGAGCCGACCAATTTTTCGAGAACCAGACAGAAATACGATTGTCATCGGTTGCTCCTAGTCTTCGTCATCGTCAACACGGATACTTGCGCGGCTTCGCCCTGCTTGTAGAATAGGTTGGTGGCGACGCTCAGCGTTGCTCCGGACCTGTAGAGATCATCGACAAGCAGAATTCTCTTTTGCTGGAACTTGTCCCCCGCCGGTTTCAACATCAACGCCGCGACCAACAACTCGTTTCGCGCTACGGGGTCGGTTATCTCTTTAAGTTCCGCGCTCCCGCTATTGACCAGCGAACCGGTATCCACGGCGACGCCACGCCGTTTTCCGAGCGCTATCGTGATGAGTTCGACAGGTTTGATTGGCCGATCCTTCTTCGTGGGAGGAATGGGCACCAAGAAGTCAAACCCTTCGATTTCACCAATGCTATCGAGCAGATTGACGATTTTCTCAACAACGGATTGGTCAAGTTTGTATTTCAACCGATAAACATACTCCCCCATCTCACTTCGCGTGTTCTCAAACCGGCTGTGGCCAAATTCATCCGCTCCAAGGTGCGTGCTTGAAACTGTATGCAAGTCGTAGGCTTTGCCCGACTTCCAATTGCCCTCCAATGTAATCGCCACTGCGTCCTCGGCTCTTTCAGCTATTAATATGCGCTGTCCCGTTCAAGATAGCGCTTCACTCAAAAAGTCTTCCAGTTCCTGCTTGTGCCGGCTCATGAGGCCGGTCGCTGGAGACGCGGCCGCCGCGCGCCCGACATAGCGCGCGCGTTTTGACTTCGCTCCGATCTGATCGAGCGTCCATTCAATGTTCGGATCCATGAACGTCCATGCGCCCATGTTCTTCGGCTCTTCCTGGCACCAGACCATGTCGGCTTTCTTGAAGCGCTGAAGCTCCGAGATCATCGAATGCGCCGGATACGGATAAAACTGCTCGACGCGCAGGAGATAGACGTTGTCGATTCCGCGCTTCTCGCGCTCTTCGAGAAGATCGTAATAGACCTTGCCGGAGCAGATCACGACGCGCTTGATCTTCTCGTCCGACGTGAGCTTGACGGTCGAGCCCGGTTTGACTTCCGCGTCGTCCCAGAGAACGCGGTGGAAGGACGAGCCCGGCCCCATATCCTTCAGCGTCGAGACGGCGCGCTTGTGTCGGAGGAGCGATTTCGGCGTCATCAGGATCAGCGGCTTCCTGAAATTCCTTCGCATCTGGCGGCGAAGGATATGGAAGTAGTTCGCCGGCGTCGTGCAGTTGGCGACCTGCATGTTGTCCTGCGCGCAAAGCTGCAGGAAGCGTTCAAGGCGCGCCGAGGAATGCTCCGGGCCCTGACCTTCGAACCCGTGCGGCAGGAGACAGACAAGTCCCGACATGCGGAGCCACTTCCTTTCGCCCGAAGAGAGGAATTGGTCGAAAATGACCTGCGCGCCGTTCGCGAAGTCGCCGAACTGCGCTTCCCAGAGGACGAGGAATTTCGGATTGGCGAGCGAATAGCCGTATTCAAACCCGAGAACCGCGAACTCCGAGAGCGAGGAATCGTGGACTTCAAAGGTCGCCGCTGCGCCCTTGAGATGATTGAGCGGCGTGAAGGTCTTCTCCGTCTCCTGATCGATGAAGACAGCGTGGCGCTGCGAGAAGGTGCCGCGGCGGCTGTCCTGGCCCGAAAGGCGCACGCCGAAACCGTCAAGGACGAGCGAGCCGAATGCGAGGGCCTCGGCGGTCGCCCAGTCGATGTCAGACCCCGTCTCGATCGTCGCGCGGCGATCATCGAGAACGCGCGCCAGGGTTTTGTGAATCTTGAAGCCGTCAGGATGAGACGTGATCCGCTCGCCGATCTTTTTCAGCGTCGCGATTTCAACAGCGGTGTCGCCGCGACGATCATCGTCCATCGGCGGCACGAAGCCCGACCATTGTCCGTCGAGCCAGTCCGCCTTGTTCGGCCTGAACGCTTCGGCGGCGCCGAACTCGCTTTCGAGGAGTTCCTTGAACCGCTTGCGTTCGTCTTCAGCATAGGCCGCGTCGATGACGCCTTCTGTCTCCAGCCGTTCGGCGTAGATCGCGCGCGTCGTCCGGTGCGCGCGTATTTTCCTGTACATGACCGGCTGGGTGAAGCTCGGCTCATCGCCCTCATTGTGGCCGAAGCGGCGATAGCAGAACATGTCGACGACGACATCGATGCCGAATTTCTGGCGGAACTCGGTCGCGACTTTCGCCGCGTAGACGACCGCTTCGGGATCATCGCCGTTGCAATGGAAAATCGGCGCCTGCGCGCCCTTCGCGATGTCTGAGGGATAGGGCGACGAGCGAGAAAATTTCGGCGACGTCGTGAAGCCGATCTGGTTGTTGACGATGAAATGGATCGTGCCGCCGGTGCGATAGCCCCTAAGCCCTGAAAAGCCGAGGCATTCGGCGACGACGCCCTGGCCTGCGAACGCCGCATCGCCATGGAGAAGCAACGGCAGCACATGCGTCCTCGGCGTTTCGATGTCGCCGGGCTCGATGCGGTCCTGTTTCGAGCGCGCCTTGCCGAGAACGACCGGATCGACCGCTTCGAGGTGCGAAGGGTTCGCGGTCAGCGACAAGTGGACGCGATTGCCGTCGAATTCGCGGTCCGACGACGCGCCGAGATGGTATTTGACGTCGCCGGAACCGCCGACATCCTCCGGCGTCACCGATCCGCCGCTGAATTCGTGGAAGATGTGATGATAGGGCTTGCCCATCACCGCGGCGAGGACGTTAAGGCGGCCGCGATGCGGCATGCCGATGACGATTTCCTTGACGCCGAGCGCGCCGCCTCGCTTGATGATCTGCTCGAGCGCCGGGACCGTCGCTTCCGCGCCGTCGAGGCCGAAGCGTTTCGTTCCCGTATATTTCGTCTGCATGAAATTCTCGAAGCCTTCGGCTTCGATGAGCTTGTTGAGGATCGCCTTCTTGCCTTCCGGCGTGAAGGAGATTTCCTTATCCTTGCCCTCGATGCGCTGCTGGATCCACGATTTCTGTTCGGGATCGGAAATATGCATGAACTCGACGGCGAATGTTCCGCAATAGGTGCGCCTCAGGATCTCGACAATTTCGCGCAAGGTGGCGGTCTCGAGCCCCAGAACGTTGTCGATGAAAATCGGCCGGTCCATGTCGGCTTCCGAAAAGCCGTAGGTCGCGGGCTCAAGTTCCGGATGGACCTTCTTCTTCGTCTGCTGCAGGGGGTCGAGATCGGCGATCAGATGCCCGCGGATCCGATAGGCGCGGATCAGCATCAGCGCGCTGATTGAATCGTGCGTCTCGCGCCGGACGCTCGCGGCGTCGGCGGCGGGCTTTCGCGCTTCGATCTTCGCCGCGACCGCTTTTTCGAGAACCGGCCAGTCGCCGTCGAGAAGGGCCGTCGCCTCGCTTTTAGCCGCGGGCGGCCAGTCGCGCCGCTCCCAGCTCGGACCGGCGGGGGCCGGGCGTTCGGCGAGGCTCACGAAATAGGCGCGCCAATCGGCGCTCACCGAAGCGGGATTGTCGGCGAACCGCTCGTAAAGCGCTTCGATATAGGCCGCGTTGTGACCCGAGACGAAGGTAAGGTCGGGCGCGGTCGCCGATGCTGAAGAGGTCCCGCTCGCCGGGACATCGCCGTCTTTGGCCATCACTGAAGTCCGGAATTCAAGACCGGCCCGCCGTCCTGGCGCGCCGTCGGGGGGTTACTTACGCCAGTCGCCTCGCGTTTCAATGGGCGGGCGGTGAGCAAATAAGCCTTTCCGCCTTTATTTTTTGAGAACTTCAAGAAGCGTCCTGCCCATCGCCGCCGGCGTCGGCGAAACCGCGATCCCGGCCCGCTTCATGGCGTCGATTTTCGCCGCAGCGGTATCGTTCGCGCCCGAAACGAGAGCGCCCGCATGACCCATCCGCCGGCCGGGCGGCGCGGTGACGCCGGCGATGAAGCCGACCGTCGGCTTTTTTACGCGGTTCTTCGCCAGAAACTCGGCAGCGTCCGCTTCGGCCGACCCGCCGATCTCGCCGATCAAAATAATTGAATGTGTGTCATCATCCGCGAGGAACATTTCAAGGACCTCGATGAAGTCCGTTCCCTTGACCGGATCGCCGCCGATGCCGACGCAGGTCGACTGGCCGAGGCCCGCCATCGTAGTCTGATGGACTGCTTCATAAGTCAGCGTGCCGGACCGGGAGACGATCCCGACATGGCCGTCGCGGTGAATGTGCCCCGGCATGATGCCGATCTTGCATTCGCCGGGCGTGATGACGCCGGGGCAGTTCGGACCGATGAGGCGCGATTTTGACCCATCGAGTGCGCGCTTCACCTTCACCATGTCGGCGACCGGAATCCCTTCCGTGATGCAGACGATGAGCGGAATTTCCGCGTCGATCGCTTCAAGAATCGAATCGGCGGCGAAGGGCGGCGGCACATAGATGGCGCTGGCGTCGGCGCCGAATTTGTCGCGAGCCTCCGCGACGGTGTCGCAGACGGGGAGCGCGGCGCCGTTCGCGCCCCAGGTCGAGCCGCCCTTGCCCGGCGTCACGCCCGCCGTCATCCGCGTGCCGTAGGCGATCGCCTGTTCGGTGTGGAACGTTCCCTGACTGCCGGTGAGCCCCTGGCAGATCACGCGGGTCGATTTGTCGACAAGAATGGCCATTTCGGATGATCGGTTGCGATTGGAAGGCGCGAGGGTCTTAGCGGCGCAGGGGCGGCGGGGCAACGGCTACAGCGAGCGCATACACAATTCTGTGACCTCGCGGCGCTATTCGGCGGTTGCGCGCGGAACTGGCGTCGATCAAATTCCCGCCGCGGTCGATCGGGAAACAGGCGTTGCGTTCAATTTTTACGGCTATAGCGGGGACCGCGATCGGATTGCTTGTTGCGTCGGCGGCGGCTGTCGCGGAGGAGCCCGCGGTTCTGAGCCTCATCGGCGAAAACGATATCTTCGGCGGAACGGATCAAGGCTACACTAACGGTCTTAAGGTCTCTTACCTCTCGCCCGAGGGGAAAGGCCGGCGCCTTGCAAGGCTGCTGCTCGGCGCGCGCGAGCAAGACGCCGTCCGCTTCGGCGTCGCCGCCGGCCAAAGCATCTTCACTCCGGACGACATTGATGTCGCCGAGCCGCTTCCCAACCAGAACCCTTACGCAGGCTGGCTCTATCTCGAAGCGACAAGTCTCGTCGAACGCGAGGGCGGGCCAATTGACATCCTTCGCATCGAGGCCGGCGTCGTCGGTCCCGCAGCGCTCGCCGAGGACGCGCAGCGCACATGGCACCGCATCATCAACGCGCGCGACATTCTCGGCTGGGACAATCAGCTCCGCAACGAACCGGCCTTCGCCGTCTCGCTCGATCGCATCTGGCGGCCGCTGCGGCCGGGCAGGGGCCTCGCGGCCGATATTCTTCCGCATCTCGGCGCGTCCGCCGGAACCGTTCTCACCGAAGCGCGCGGCGGCGCGACCATCCGTATCGGGAACAATCTTGGCGAAGACGCGCTGCCGGCGCGTATCGCGCCGGATATTCCCGCCGCCGGATTTCACTCCGCTCAAGGCTTCACATGGCAAATTTTCGCCGGCGCCGAAGCGCGAGGCGTTGCTCACCGGATCTTTCTCGACGGCAACACGTTTCGCGACAGCCAGAGCGTCCAGAAGAAGAATTTCATCGGCGAATTTCAGGCGGGCTTTGCATTCCAGAGCGGCGGCTACAGTCTCGCCTACACCCACGTCTTCCGCAGCAAGGAATATGAAGGACAGGACGATCGCATTGATTTCGGCGCGGTCACGTTGTCCGCGGCGTTTTGAAATGTGAAAGTCGGGCGCATGATCGCGATGCGAACGCATCACGGATCGGAAATCTCCAACTGGCGCGCCTATTTCGCGGGCGCGTGGCGCATGTCGCGTCGGATCGATGACCGTCGCGGCGCCAGAGCCGGAACCGCTTGGGGCGAAGCGATCTTCGCCGCCATGGAAGGGGGCGAAAGCGCGATACTCTCCTGCAACGAAGCGCTGATCATCGATTACGGCGGAAGCCGCATCGCCGGAGAGCAGAAGACGGTTTGGCGCTTTGGCGATGCGCGCGGCCCTGATCTCCATTTTCGCGACGGGCGCTTCTTCTGCGCGATGCTGTTTCGCGAGGAACGCGGCGTCTGGAGGGCTGAATTCTCACATGATTGCGGCGAGGATCGCTACGAGGGCGCGGCGCTCGTCACGGATGAAAGCAACTGGCGGCTCGTTTGGAACGTCATCGGACCGCGCAAAGATTATTCGCTCGACACCGCGTATTCGCGGATCGTTGACGCGCATGTGAACGCGCCAGCTTGCAAGCAATCGGGGCGCAAGGCAGGGTGCGCGGAAATTCTCGGCACGGGACTTCATTGATGATCGCGCAAGCAAAATCGGCGAACGGCGTCTTATCGGAAGCGGTTTTCGCTTCGCCCGCAAATGCGTCGCTGCGGCGCGCGGTCTTGCTTGTCGCCGGCGTCGCGGTTCTGGCGGCCGCAGCGAAAATCCGGATTCCGCTCTGGCCCGTGCCGATGACGATGCAGACTTTCGCCGTCCTCGCGATCGGCGCCGCTTACGGAACGCGGTTCGGCGTTGCAACGATTCTCGCCTGGCTTTTCTTGGGCGCCGCCGGCGCCGACGTGTTCGCGGAGAAATCGGCGAGCGGGCTTTCATACATGCTCGGCGACACCGGCGGCTATCTCTTCGGTTTCGCCCTTGCGGCGGCGATGCTCGGCGCGCTCGCGCGGCGCGGCTGGGACCGCTCGCCGGCGAAGACCGCCGCCATGATGGCGATCGGCAATGCGCTCATCTACGCGCCCGGCCTCTTGTGGCTTGGCGTTCGCCACGGGTTCGACGCGCCGATCCTTGAATGGGGGCTTTACCCTTTCCTCATCGGCGACGCGGCGAAGCTCGCGCTCGCCGTCGCCGCTTTCCCGCTCGCCTGGCGCGCGGTTCGCGCGGCGCGCGGCTGAAGATCACAGAACCGGCAGATCGGTTTTCGTTCGCGCGGTGATCTTTTCGCCGGTGTTCCGCGTGCCGGCGTTTTCGACGAGCATCACCCAGCACTCCTCATCCGCGACCGGCATATGCTCGACATTCGCCGGCACGACGATCATGTCGCCCTCCTCCATCGCAACGTCCTCGTTGCGAAAGCGCATGACGAAGCGGCCTTTGACGACGAAGAAAAGCTCCTCGACGCCGTCATGGAAGTGCCAGTCGAAACTCCCGTGAATTTTCGCGAGCCGCACCTCCTGATCGTTGACGCGCGCGGCGATATGCGGCGACCACGGTTCCGGAATGCGATCGAACGCAGCGGGGATGTTGAGTTTTTTGATCGCCGCCACTTGCTAACTCCTCTGCTCCCCTCTCCCGCCCTGCGGGAGAGGGACCGGGGGTGAGGGTGCGGAAAAATATATCACGGCCATTTCAGTCGAAGGCGGGAAAACCCTCACCACTCTCCCGTAAACGGGAGAGGGGAACAGGGGTTTCTCACTTCCGCTCCGGCTTCACCTTCTCGAACGCCATCACGCGCTCGATATAATCGGCCGGCAAAGGCGCGGTGTCACGCGAGCCTTTCTTCACATAGATATAGGTGAGCTTGCCGATATTGAGGCATTCCTCGCCGCGAAAGACCGCCGCGGCGACATCCATCGACTTCGTTCCGAGGCGCGAGGCGCGGATGCCGATTTCGAGTTCGTCGTCAAAAAGCGCCGAGCCCTTGAAATCGCATTCGGCGTGCGCGGTGACGAACTCCGGCGCGACGTCCCATGTCGGATAACCGAGCGCGCGCGTCCATTCCCAGATCGCGATGTCGTAATAGAGAAAATAATTGACGTTGAAGACGATCCCCTGCCCGTCGCACTCGGACCAGCGAACGCGGAGGGGGTGGAAGAAGGAGAAGTTGGAGCGATTCATGTTCACCGCCGCTTGCTCCCGGGGGGACGAACCGTAGGGCGGATGAAATCCGCCGTTCGCACCCGCGGCGCGAGTGTCGGCGGA
>JBMOOR010000132.1:0-16987 GCA_049324555.1 Pseudomonadota bacterium
GTCGCCCGGCTTCTTGGTGTTGATGAGGACCGCGCCGCCGGTCGTGTTGCGGCCGAACAGAATGCCTTGAGGCCCGCGCAGTACTTCGATCGATTCAAGGTCGAAGATGTCGAGAACGACGCCGGCGTTGATGCCGAGATAGACGCCGTCGACGAAGGTGCCGACCGTCGGATCGATCGACGGGATCGAGGAGTTGATGCCGAGACCGCGGATCGAGAAGTTGGCGACGCCGCGCGAGGTGCCGATATCGTCAAGCTGAACGTTCGGCGCCGAATAGCTGAGGCTCTGAAGGTCGCGGACCTTGAGCGCGTCAAGCTGCTCGTCCCCGTAGGCCGTGACCGACAGCGGCACGTCCTGCACGTTCTCGGCGTCCGCCTGTTTGGTTGCGGTGACAAGAATCTCGTCCCGAAGCGCCTCGGCGGCGCCCTGCGCGAAGGCGGCTTGCGGCGCCGCAGCGACGCAAAGCGCAATAATCGAGGCTTTCGCCCAAAGGCGGTCGTTCATACTTCCTCCCTGATGCGCCGCCTTTATCTGGCGGCCGTGATTTATCGGGAGGAGCTTAGGCGGAATGCGCAAGGTGTGCGAGGCGACCCGCAGCAGAATCGGCCAATTCTGGCGTCGTACCGGACAGTTCTTGCCGACTGTTGCGGCAATTCAACAGACCATCAGCAACTAGCGCCCGCCATGCAGCGTCCTTGCAAGATCGGCAAGCGAGAATGGAAAGACGATGGTGTTTGTCTTGTCGGACGCAATTTCCTGCAGGGCGCCGAGATAGCGCAGTTCCATCGCGCCCGACGACGTCGCAAGGATCGTCGCGGCCTCCGCGAGCTTCGTCGCCGCCTGCTGTTCGCCTTCTGCGGAGATAACCTTGGCGCGGCGCTCACGCTCGGCTTCCGCCTGCTTGGCGATCGCCCGGATCATCTCCGGCGCGACGTCGACATGCTTGATCTCGACGTTCGAGACCTTGATCCCCCAGGCTTCCGTCTGGTGGTCGAGGATTTCCTGAATGTCCTTGTTGAGCTTGTCGCGCTCCTGAAGCATCTCGTCGAGTTCGTGCTTGCCAAGGACGGATCGCAACGTCGTCTGCGCAAGCTGGCTCGTCGCCGCCATGTAGTTTTCGACCTGCACGACCGCTCGCACCGCATCAACCACGCGGTAATAGATAACGGCGTTCACTTTGACCGAGACGTTGTCGCGGCTGATGACGTCCTGCGGCGGCACGTCGTGCACGAGCGTTCTCATGTCGACCTTGCGCATCTGCTGGATGCCTGGAACGAGCAGCACAAGGCCGGGACCCGCGGCCTTGCGCCCGACGCGGCCGAGCGTGAAGACGACGCCGCGCTCATACTCTTTCAAGATCTTGATGACGTTCGTCAGCACAAAGATCGCTACAAACGCCAAAATCCCAAGCACGCCGAAATCGGGCATCGTCATCTCCTTTTGTTGCCGGCGCCGCCGGCGCGGCCCTTCAGCCCTTGCGGACTTCGAGCGTCAGACCCTTCACCTTCTGCACGACCACGCGATCCCCGGGCGCGAGCGCATCTTTCGATACCGCTCGCCAAAGCTCTCCGCCGGCGGAGACGAGGCCTTTCCCGCCGGACCATTCCGCAACCTCGACCGCCTCATGTCCCCAGCGCTCGCCGATGCGATGTTCGCTCTTTTTCGTCCAGAGCGCCGCGCCCCACAGGAGTTTCATGAGCGCGAAGGAAACGACGCCGCCGAGAAGGACAGCGATCACCCAGGGGCTTGCGACCGGTCCGGTCACGTTCAGCGCTCCTTCATGCGGCGCCCGGCGCGAATGCGCTCAACAGGTTTGGAGCCTTCGCCTGTTTTACGATGAGGACAAGCCCATCGATATCGACAACCCTGATCTTGTCGCCGGGCTGAAGCGGCCGATCGGAGCGCGCGCGCCAGCGTTCGCCTTCGACGATCACCCAGCCTTCCTTGCCATGCCAGTCGTCAACGACGCCTTCGCGTTTGCGTATCGCCTCGCCCCCGATCATCGGCCCGTGGCTGCGCGAGCCGACGACGGCGACAAGGACGATCGCAAGCAAGGCCCCGACAAGACCGACAAGCGTTCCAATGACGACATTCGATACGCGAAATCCTTCCGGGAACAGGAAATACATGCCGACCCCGAAGAGGCCGAGACCGAACAGTCCCGCGAGGCCGAAGGTCGGCGTGTAGGCTTCAACCGCAATGAGAACGCCGCCGACGAACATCAGCGCCAAAGGCAGCCACTCGTTCGGCAGCACCTGCAGGGCGTACAGACCGAGGATAAGGCAGACGACGCCGACGGCGCCGGGAAAGATCGAACCCGGGTTCCACATCTCGATGATGATGCCCGTCGTCGCGAGCGACATCAAAATGACCGCGACATTCGGATCCGCGATGAAGCCGAGGATGCGCTCGATCAGCGTCGGTTCGATGCGCTCGATCGCGATGTCCGCGGTTTTGAGCGTTTTTTCTCCGGCCGTCGTTTTGATGATCCTCCCGTCGATCTGTTTCAGAAGATCGTCGAGATCGCTGGCGATGAGGTCGATGACGCCGAGTTCGAGCGCTTGCCTGCTGGTCACGGACGCCGCCTCGCGCACCGCCTTTTCAGCCCAGTCGGCGTTCCGCCCGTGCTCCTCGGCGAGCGCCCTGATATAGGCGACGGAATCGTTGATGACTTTCGCGCGCATCGCGTCTGCGTTGGCGAGCGGCGGCGCTGGTTCGCCGCCGTCGCCCTCAGCATCGTCCGTAGGCTGAGAATCTCCCGCCGGAGCTGCGGGCGCGGACGCATCGTCCGGCTCGGCTTTCGGCGCCGGTTCTTCTTCCTCGAAAGGGTTCTCCCCGTTCGGCGCGCCGCCGAGTTCGACCGGCGTCGCCGCGCCTGTATTCGTATTCGGCGCCATCGCCGAGATGTGAGCGGCATACATGATGTAAAGACCGGCGGACGCCGATCGCGCGCCTTGCGGCGAGACATAAGTCGCAACCGGCGTTTCGGATGCGAGCACCGCCTTGATGATCGTCTTCATCGAGTCGACGAGACCGCCCGGCGTGTCGATCTCGATGACGATGAGCTCTTTATTAGCTTCTGACGCCTTGCCGATTTCGCGCGCGAGGTATTGCGCATTGGCGGGCGTGACCGGTCCGTCGATTTTCAAAATGACAGCCTGTCGCGCGCTTTCCGTCTGCGCTGCAGCGTCGGCTGCGAACAGCGCGGCGCCGACCAAGCCGAACGCGGCGAGAAGGCCGCTCCATGCTGAAAGTCTCGTCCGACTGCGCATCGCTCACCCCTTCAACGCCTCGTCTAAAGATAAGGCTGCGGCGCGCGCTTTCAATCGCATATTCGCGACAGACCCGGCTGCGGCGAAGCCGCTGTCTGTCAATAGGCGGCGATTTCAACCGGATAGCCCGCAATGCGCAGGTTTTCGATGATGCGGTCGAGGTGATCCTGGCCTTGCGTGTCGATCGTGACGTCCATGCACGTCATCTTGGCGGGCAAATCCGAATAGGTGCGATGGTGGCCGACATCGATGACGTTGCCGCCCTGATCGGCGATGATCGAAGCGACGCGCACCAGTTGCCCGGGCATGTCGAGAAGCTGCACGCGAAGCCGGGCGAGGCGCCCTGATCGCGCGAGATCGCGCATCAGGATCATCGACAAAAGCCGCGCATCGATATTGCCGCCGCAGAGGACGAGACCGACCGTTCGCCCCGCAAAGCGCTGCGGATCGGCCAGGACTGCGGCGAGACCAGCGGCGCCGGCGCCTTCAACGAGCATTTTCTGCTCGTTCATCAGGAGGCTGAGGGCGCGTTCGAGCGTGCGTTCATCGACGAGCGCAACGTCATCGACGCGGGAAGCGACAATCCGGCGAGTGAGCGCGCCAGCTTCCCTGACGGCGATGCCTTCGGCGAGAGTGTTTCCGCCGACCGGCCGCATTTCGCCGTCGAGGGCGTTTTTCATTGACGGGAAGAGTGACGCCTGCACGCCGATCACTTCGGTTGCGGGCGAGACGTCCTTGGTCGCGAGCGCCATGCCGGAGATGAGCCCTCCGCCTCCGATCGGGGCGATGAGGGCGTCAAAGCGCGGGCCGTCTTCCAGCATTTCAAGCGCGATCGTCCCTTGGCCGGCGATGATCTCCGGGTCGTCAAAGGGATGGATGAAGACAAGCCCCTGTTGCGCGCATAGGACGTCGGCGCGCTCGCGCGCTTCCTCGAAGGAATGGCCGGCAAGGATGACGTCTGCGTCGAGCGCGCGCGTCTGGCGCACTTTGATGTCAGGCGTCGTCGTCGGCATCACGATTGTTGCGGGAACGCCGAGCGCCTTTGCGTGGCGCGCGACGCCTTGCGCGTGGTTGCCGGCGGAAGCGGCGATGACGCCGCGCTTTCGATCCGCCTCGTTCAGCGTCAGCAGCTTGTTGAGAGCGCCGCGCTCCTTGAAGGCGCCGGTGTATTGAAGGCTCTCGAGTTTCAGCCAGAGATCTGCGCCAGTGACAGCGGACAATTTCCCCGCCCGGACCAGGGGGGTCCGGGCCACGCGGCCTTCGATCCTCTGCGCCGCCATGCGCACATCGACCGCAGTCGGCAGGGCGACAACTTCCGCGGTTCGGTCAGTGAATTGCAGGCTGGCGTCTCTGGGCATATGCCGTCGGGATCTGGCGTCGGCGTTCGATGCGCGATGTTTTTCGCAAGCGCAAGATAAATTTGGTGTTTCCTGCCGAGTTGCATTTATAATTAGCTGGAACCGGCTGTCATTTGATCGAATTTTTGGAATATTATGGCGTCAGCGCATTATTTTCCTGACCCAAGGGTTGTCAGACTCGGCGCGATCGAGGGTTCGCCGTTTTTTGACGCCGTCTCCCCGGCTGCGTTCCCGCAAACGATCAGCCGATATCGCAATCAGCGCTGGGCCGAGGCTGTGGGACTTGGCGGGCTGTCGGACGCGGCGTGGATCCGCCATTTCGCACGGTTTGATCCGCTTGCCGATAATCTCGAGCGCCCGCTCGCGCTCCGTTATCACGGACATCAGTTCCGCACCTACAATCCAGATCTCGGCGATGGCCGCGGTTTCCTCTTCGCCCAATTGCGCGACAAATCGGGGCGTCTTCTTGATCTTGGCACCAAGGGGTCCGGCAGGACGCCTTACTCCCGCACGGCGGACGGCCGGCTGACCCTCAAGGGCGGCGTGCGCGAAATTCTGGCGACCGAGATGCTTGAAGCGCTCGGCGTCTACACGTCGAAGACGTTCAGCATCGTCGAAACGGGAGAGGAGCTTTATCGCGGCGACGAGCCGTCCCCGACCCGTTCCTGCGTTCTCGTTCGGCTCGGACACAGCCACATCCGCTTTGGGGCATTTCAGCGCCTCGCGCATGAGGGCGATAACGCCGCGATTGCAAAGCTTGCCGATTACTGCATCCGGGAATTCGAGCCTGATCTCGCGATGCTCGATGAAAGCGAGCGCATCGCGCGCTGGTTCGAGCGCGTCATCGCGCGCACCGCGCGTCTTGCCGCGCAATGGATGGCGGCGGGGTTCGTTCACGGCGTTCTCAACACGGACAACATGAACGTTACCGGCGAGAGCTTCGATTACGGTCCATGGCGATTCCTACCGCATACGGATTTTTCCTTCACCGCCGCCTATTTCGACCAGACTGGTCTTTACGCCTATGGGCGCCAGCCGGATGCGGCGCTCTGGAATCTTTCCCGTTTCGGCGAAACGCTTGTCGCCCATGTCGAGGAGGCGCGGCTTAATATGTCGCTGCAGGCATTTCCGGCCTTTTTCGAAAAATCGATGGTCGAAGCGTTCTTTGCACGGCTCGGCCTCGCCCCGTCCGGCGACAAGGATTTCGACTTTGTCGTCGGCCTGCTGCAGTGGATGGAAATCACCGAAATTCCCTTTGAACGCTTGTTTTTCGACTGGTTCTGCGGCGCCCGCTCCGAGGCGCGGGCGAACGGCGGTCCGGCGGCGGCGCTCTATCGGGAGGCGGAATTCGCGCCGCTGAAGGAACGGCTTGCGAGTTTTGCGCCGGCGAGGCCCGAGCGTCTCGATCACCCCTATTTCGCCAGCGAGCCGTGCACGATGCTGATCGATGAAGTCGAAGCGATCTGGGCGTCGATAGCGAAAGAGGACGACTGGTCGGTTCTGGCAAGGAAGCTTTCCGCAATCGACGAAATGCGCGAGGCGCTGGCGCTCGATGCTTCGCGATGGCGGGCCGATCCGACGGTGGACGCTCAGCCGTAATAGCGGCCGATGACCGCCGCGCCCATCGCAAATAGGCCCAGCGATGGGACGCTGAGCGCGAGCGTTTCGCGGCGCCCGGGCGGCGTGAGAAGAGAAAGCCGGACAGGCGCGAGAGCGGCGAGAAGCGGCGCGACAGCGATCAGATAGCGCCCTTGAAAGCCGATGATCACAGCGTCGCCGACGCCGTTCCACTGAAAATAGACGAGCGTCAAAATCGCGAGACCTGTCGCTGCAAAAATGCCCAGCTGGACGGCGCTTGCAAAGGGTGACGTCAGGGCGTGCGGCGGCTTTTCGCCGCTCAGCCAGACCAGCATCAGCCCCAGCGACAGGATCGCGTAGATCGCAGCCGGAAGCGGAATATTCGTCCACCCTCCAAGCGCAAGGAAACTCTTCCACGCGGCCGCAGGCGCGTCTGTCGCAAACAGCGTCCGCAAAACGACGCCCGCATAGGCGAGCGGATCGGCGAGCACGCCGGCGAGTTGCGCGGCCGGTTCGACGTGATTGCCGTTCATTGTCGAGTAGGCGATGGCGCCGAGCATCGAGTTCTTGACGATCATCGCCCAGGCGAGGCTCGCCGCAGCGCCGGGAAGAATGATCAGGGCGAGGATCAAGATCCTCGCCCAAACGCCGGCGAATTTCGACGCCGGAAGGACGAGCGCGAAGGCTGGCGCAAGCAGATAGCCAGTCTTGAATTGACCGAAAAGGAACGCAATCGCCGCCAATCGCGCGATGTCGCCTCGGGTCAGTTTCCGGTCGGAATCAGCGGCAAGGCCCGCGACGAGCGCTATATAATAGAATCCGAGGCCCACGAGGAGCGATTCTATATTGAAGCCGGCGAAAAAGACGACCGCGGTCGGCAGGAGCGCGACGAAGGCGAAGACCGGACGGAGCGCTTGAGGCGCGCGCGATATCGCGGCGCGCACGAGAAATACGCCGGCAAACAGAGCGGCGATCCGCCCAAGAAAGAAGATCGCGAGCGGCGTCAGACCGAATGCGACCCCCGCCGCCGTCACCGGCGCAAAATGCAGATAACAGAGCGGACTGTGAAGGCGCAGCACGGCGCGGGTCGGATTTGGATAGGCGACGAGATTTGAGGCGTCGAGCGGGATCGCAGACCAGCGCGCCCAATCCTCGCCCGTGATCGGTGCGCCGGACTTCACTCGGCCGAAGGCGTCATCGAGCAAGGCCTGCATGCCGGCGGGAAGGCCCTCGGCGCCGAGGAACCGCCCGGCTGCAATCTCATAGGAGCGCTCGAAATGGGCTGTCTCGTCGCCGACGCCGAATGGGGGCGTAACGATCAGAAAAAAAAGTCCGAACGTCGCAGCGATAAGCGCATAGGCGTTGGCGAGCGACATTCTGCGAAGGGATGTCATGCCGGTTTCGTCACCGCGTTCGCGTGGGTCGGCAAGCGCTTACGCGGCGTGCGCGAAGGAAAAGCCTGTGCGGTTTTGATCAGTGCGCCGCGCCCATTCAAAAGCGTGATCAGGCGCGGCCCGGTCCGGAATCAACGCCCGCCGATCATCTAAGGTCGCGTTTCTTTGCGGCCGCTGACGGCGATTTCGATCAGGTGAATAAAGCTCGCGCCAGCGATGATGGCGATGAAAGCGATCAGGGAAACTGCGACGGGGCTCATGAGCGCGACGCCTCAATTGCGGCCAAGCGCCATCTGACCCCCAAGGCGTAAAAATTGTCTCAAGTTTTAGCGGCTTAGCCTTAACGGGCGCGCTTAGCGAACGCTGGCGCCAAGTCCGAGACTGCGGCGAACGATCTGCTCGATCGAATAGGCCGCGGTCAGGGCGGAAATTACGCCGACAAAGGCGATGAGGCTCAAGGCGGCTGGTCCCAAGGCTGTCATTTTCGGTCTCTCCCGCGTCGGCGGCGTTGTTCTTTTCCGTCCGACGGTCTTCAGATTGGAGGCATTTAGGGGCCGTTGCTGCGATATTCATCACACAAAACCGCACAAAGCGGTGATTTGGGCCGAGAGGACGCCGCCGCGCGCCGGGCCGAAATCCGGCTGCATCGCGTCTCACCCCTCCGCCCGGGTCCTGTTGCTCGCCGGCGACAATGGGGCGTCCGCCCCCGCGCAGCCCGGCTGCGGCGTTTCCAAGCCCCGCTTTTACCGTTAACATTGCCCATGGGCCCCGCGGGGAGGGTCCGCCGCCGGCGGCCTTCCGCCCCCGTGTGGAAGTCCGGGCGGAAGTCTGGGGTATCGGGAGGATGAGGGGCGAATGACCTCCGAAGTGGTGTTGATGAACCGCCAGGCGGTGGCGATGGCCGCGGACAGCGCCGTCACAATCACCGGCCACCAGTACCTCAAGACATATCAGTCGGTGGATAAGCTTTTTCCGCTGGTCGAGGGCCAACCGGTCGGCGTGATGATCTATAACAACGCCGAAATCATGTCGACGCCGTGGGAGACCGTGATCTCGCTCTACCGCGACCAGTCGCGCGGGCGCTCGCTCGACACCGTTGAAGACTACGCCGAAGACTTCATGAATTTCCTGTCGGGCAATCCCGACCTTTTCCCGGCGGATCATCAGGATACAGAATTCTTCAAGGTGATGGCGGTCGTCTTCACCGTCATCGCCGAGGATTTCGACGCCCAGATCCAGAAGCTCAGCCAGACCGCCGGCGCGCGGGTGAAGGACCATCTCGCCGCCGTCTTCGAATTCGTTGTCGGCCAGCTTCACGCCGATTATCAGCGTTATCCGGACGATAGCCCCCGCGCGGACCTCGCCTGTTTTCCGAACGGCATGGCCGAGCAGGTGCGCCGCCGCTACCGCAACGAAATCGAACAGCTCGTTCAGAGCCTCATCGCGTCGCTCAGGAATGACTACGGCGCATTCGCCGTCTCCGACGCGACGATCGGACGGCTGCGCGACATCGCCGTTTTTTCGGCGACGCGCGACGCCTTTTTCGAGCATTACACGGGCGTCGTCTTTGCGGGCTTCGGCGCGCGCGAGAAGTTCCCGTCGATGCGTTCCTATCTTACGTCAAGCGTCATTCTCGGCATCTTGAAACGCAAGCAGGACCGCGCCGCCGACATGACGGCGGACGGCGGACCGGTCGTTCAGCCCTTTGCGCAGGATCGGATGATCCGCACGTTCCTCACAGGCATGGACCAGTATTTGAGGATGTTCATGTACGGCGAGACCTTGAAGCTTTCGATGAACCTTGTTTCCGACGTCATCGGACGCGCGCCGATTTCCGAACAGCAGCGCCAGGCGCTTTTCCGCGATTACTCGGAAAACAACATGGGCCATGCGCTCCGCGAATTCTTCAAGTCGATCGACGCCTATCAATACGCCGTGCACACGCGCCCGATCTATCGCGCCATCGGTTCGCTGCCGAAGCGCGAGCTCGGCGAGACGGCCGCGTCGCTCATCAAGCTCAATTCGTTCCAGCAGAAGGTCATGCATTCGATCGAGACCGTCGGCGGACCGATCGACGTCGCCGTCATCACGCGGAATGGCGGTCTCGAATTGAAGCGCGACAAACCAGAATTGTGAGGGCCCGAATTGTAAGGGCCGGAGTTTTAGGAGACATCGATGCCCGAGCGGCTGAAGCAGATCTGGGGCGGCTTTGAGCGCGTGACCATGCGTAACCTTTCGGGCCGCGGCATTGACAATATCGAAGTTCCGAACCGCCGCGAGTTCCAGGCCCATGACGAGGAGTTTTTGCCGAAGAATTTCTCGGCGCCGGCGGACGCCGCTTTCGCTGCGCTCAAACACCGCCTTTCCGGCGCCGAACAGCGCGCGCTGAAAAAGGAAGAGCGCCGCGCGAAGGCGGCCGGCAGATCCTTCGCCGCCCCGCCCGCTCCACTCTCGGCTGAAGCCGCCGAAGCGAGCGCGCCGGAATCCGTGCGCGATCTCATTCGCGGTCTTCACGCGACGGAAATGCGCGTTGAACGGCGCGACATCGACTATATGGCCTACGCGGCGGCGAACCCGCAGGCGACGCCAAAGCTCCGTGTGCGAAAGAAATTCTTCGGGCTTTTCTGACGGCGCGTCCCGGAGCGGTTTCGCGCCCTGATTCCGAATAGGGGCGCGGGGTTCCAGCAGGCTGTGAAAAAACCTCTGCAAGCGCCGCATCCTTCGTGGTGCGATGTGAAGCATCGCTCCTCGGGATGAAGGGGCGAAGCCGCCGTTTTTTTCAGCAGCCTGCTACAGGTCGAGCGTCAGCATCACCGGCGCGTGATCCGACGGGCGTTCCCAGCCGCGGCATTCCTCGCGAATGGAAAAGCCGTCGCGGCCGGCCGACAGCGCCGGTTTCTTGAGCGCGGGCGTCACCCAAATATGGTCGAGACGGCGGCCGCGATTGGACGCGCGCCAGTCGGCGGCGCGATAGGACCACCATGTGTAAAGTTTTTCAGGCTCCGGCGCGACTTCGCGGGCGACATCGATCCACCGCCCGGCTTTGACCGCCGCGCCAAGGAGACCGACTTCGACAGGCGTGTGCGAGACAACGTTGAGGAGCTGCTTGTGCGACCACACGTCATGCTCGCAAGGAGCGACATTGAGATCGCCGACGAGGATTTCCTTGCGCTTCGACCCCGGCTCGAACATCTCCGCGAGATCCTTGAGGAACGCAAGCTTGTGCGCAAACTTCTCGTTTTCGTCCGGGTCAGGAATATCACCGCCGGCCGGGACGTAGAAGTTGTGAAGGCGAACGCCGCCGGGCAACGTCGCCGCGATATGCCGGCAATCGTCCTTGCCGCAGAAATTCCGGACGTCCGCATCCTTGAGCGGCAGTTTCGAGACGATGGCGACGCCGTGATAGCCGGCCTGACCGGAGACCGCCTGATGCTTGTAGCCGGCGGCGTTCAGCGCTTTCGCAGGAAACTGATCGTTCGTGCATTTGATTTCCTGAAGGCAGAGGACGTCCGGCTCTTCCTCGGCGAGGAGCCTCAACACGAGATCAATGCGCAGGCGGACCGAATTGATGTTCCAGGTGGCGATTTTCATGGCGGACTTTGAAGGATCGAGGGGCGCGAGACCATAAACCTTGCAAACAAAGGCGCAACTGCTCCTTCAACTTGCATCCGGCTCGCAATCGAAAGATGAGGGCTCTCGTTCCATGAGCATCGAAAGCGCCCTTCTCCCCGACGGCCTTTCGGCGACCGCGGCGGCGGTCGTCGTCCTTTCGAGCTTTTTCACCTCGGCGTTGACGGCCTCGTTCGGGCTTGGCGGCGGGCTCGCGCTTCTCGCGATCATGGGCGCGCTGATGCCGCCGGCGGCTGTCATTCCTGTCCATGGCGTCGCCCAGCTCGGCTCAAATGCGAGCCGCCTCTTCCTCCAGTGGAAGTCGGTGGTCTGGCCGATCGTCCTGTGGTTCGGCGTCGGATCGCTGGTCGGGACGGCGGCGGGCGCGCGGCTCTATGTCGAGGTTCCCGAGCGGCTCCTTCAGGCGCTGATCGGCCTCTTCGTTCTTGCGAGCGTTTATGGGCCGAAACCGAAAGGGTTTGCGCCGGGTGAAAAGACCTATTTCCTGACCGGCGCCGCGAGCGCGATCCTCTCGATGTTTGTCGGCGCGACAGGCCCGATCGCCGCCGCCATGGTCTCCGTCGCTCGGCTCGACAAGCTGAAAACGATCGCGACCCACGCCGGCTCGATGACCGCCCAGCACGCGTTGAAATCGGCGGCTTTTGGTATCGTCGGATTCGCCTACGCCGATTGGGCGACCGTCATCATCGCAGTCGTCATCGCGGGATTTTTCGGCACCGCCGCGGGAACAAGGCTGCTCCGCCGCATGCCGGAGGAGAAATTCAGGCGGGGCTTCGCTCTCATGCTGACCTTCTTCGGCTGTTACCTTGTCGCCGAAGCTCTCTTCTTCCACGGCTGATCAAAAGAGGTTGAACGACGAGCCGACAATTCCAACCGGCCAGCGGCCGAATTCAAAAAGACGGAATTTCGCCGTGAACGGATGATCGTCTGCGTCGAACGAGGGGTCGGCCGCGGCGATGAGGACAAGCGCCGCCTGATGGGCGGCCTGCACCGCGGCCCCGACAGCGAGCTGCTGCTGAGCGGGGTCCTCGACGTCCCAGATGAAGCTCGCCTGCTCCATCGCCTCCCTGGCGGGGCCGGCTACGCGATCGGCGATCAGCGTCATGGCGATCGAGAGCGCTTCTTCAGACAGGAGTTCGAGCGCGCGAACGGTCAGATCCGCCCTCAAAAGCTCTTCGGCCTCCCAGGCGGGGCTGTTCCAGTCGGTGTTCTCGGCCGAAGCGGCCGCATCGTCCCAATCGACGAGATGGGCGATCTCGGAATCCGGGAAGCCGAGGCCTTCAGCATAGGTCCGGGCGGCGGCGCGCGCGCCCGCCGTCAAAGGCTCGCCAAGATTGGCGAACCAGGGAATGCGATCGAGTGAGCCGGCAAAACGGCGAATCCGGGCGAGCGTTGGAAGTTCGCGCTCGAGCGATTGAAAGTCCTGATCGTCCATCGTTTTTCTCTCATCCCTTGCCGGAGGCGGCGCAACAAAAAAAGCGCCCGATCCTGGGACAGGACCGGGCGCTAAGCTGCGCTGTTGCGCCTACGCCGGGAGGGGATATTCCGGCGACGGGGGCGACGGTCGGACCTGCTAGCGGGGGGGCAACGCCGGTCCGGGAAGGTGTCACCCACGCAGTGTTACTCTAACGCCGCACCCGCTAACTTTTCAATAGGGTGTTTGAAAAAAAGCTTGCGTGTGACGTTGTGACCAACGCGATCGTGAACGCCTATCTACTTGTTAATGAACGCGCCGCCGGCTTCGGGCGCCCGGAAAAGGCGATTGTCGAGCTTGCCGCCGGCGCTGACGTCCTGAA
Source organism: Pseudomonadota bacterium (assembly GCA_049324555.1). Classification (GTDB taxonomy): domain Bacteria; phylum Pseudomonadota; class Alphaproteobacteria; order Caulobacterales; family Parvularculaceae; genus Amphiplicatus. Next base: position 13,029 of record JBMOOR010000132.1, read on the forward strand.
GGGCGACGACCGTGACGCCCTCTTGCGGGTCCCGCACGGACCATTGCTCGATCGCGAGGCTTGGAGCCGACAGGACGAGCGTGATTTCGCCCTCCGTTTCTTCATCCGCTGAGGCGTAGGTGAGGGCGACGGAATCCGGGCCGCGATCGACCGATTTCAACATCGCGTCCCCGATGTCGATCTCCTTGCTGAGAAGGAAGCGCAGCGGCGTCTTCTTCAAAGGATAGGAATCCGTCGTCTCAAGGTCCGAATTTTCCACATAGACCATGCCCTGCGTCGCAACGATCGTAATCGGCGAGGGGTCGTCGTAATCGAAACGAACCTGTCCCGGGCGTCTGAGATAGAATTTGCCGGAAGCGACCGCTCCCGACGGCGCCGTCTGCACGAACACGCCGGAGAGCGTCGTCAGGCTTTCGAGATACCGCATCACTTCATCGGCGACCGCCTGATCGCTGACGTCGGCGAAAACGGCGGCGGGCGCTGACGCAACATCCGTCGCAGGCGCCTCAACAGCCGCAACGCGGACCTGATCGCGAGGTGTCTCGATCAGCCGAGGCGCCGCGGGCGCTGCAAGACCGGTCGCCGCTTCGGCGACGATAACCGCAACTGTCGACATGAACGCGCCCAACATTCCTGATCCCTTTCAACCAATCGGAGGCGCCAGCCTCCATAACCCAACTTGTCGCGCCGGACATCGTTCAAAAGCGGGACCGCCGCGCGTCCAAATTGCGGCGACGGCCCCGGCCCCAATCACAACCGCGCGCGTCAGCCGAGCGCGTTCGCTTCCTCATCCGACAGGGCGCGCGCCTCATCGACGAGCATGATCGGGATGCCGTCGCGGATCGGATAGGCGAGCCGCGCCTTGCGGCTCAAGAGCTCGTTCGCTTCCTTGCGGTAAACGAGGCGATCCTTCGTCGCCGGGCAGACGAGAATTTCGAGGAGTTTCGGGTCGATTTCCTTAAAGCGCGGCTTTTCTTCCATGGTCGGTCTCGCTGCGTTCACTGCACGGTTGAGCTGTCGGCGGGGTCGCCGCCGCTCATGCGCATCAGGGCGATCAGGCAATCGGCGCGGGCGGCGATCGTCGGCGCTTCAAGAAGCGCCTGCTTTTCGTTCGGGGCGAACGGGCATCCCATGGCGAGCGAATTGACGAGCGCGTCCGTCGGCGCCTCGACCGCCGCCTCCCAGTCAGTGCTGAGATGTTCCGCATCAAGATAAAGCCGCATTGCTTCAAAGAGCTGCTCGCGGCTGACGGTCATGGACGACTTGTCCGGGTCGGCGTCTGCAACGTAGGCTGAATAATCGACCTCAGCCTGGCGATAGGGCGTTCCGGCGTCAATTTCGGCGGCGAGACGAAAGCGCAGAACGCCCGTCAGCGAGACGAGATAGCGCCCGTCGCCGGTCTCGGCGAACGATGTGATGCGGCCGGCGCAGCCGATCCGGTAAAGCTGCGGAGCGGCGCCGTCTTCTTCGAGCGGCTGGATCATGCCGATTGTCCTTGAGCCGGCGAGCGCGTCGTCGATCATTCTCAAATATCGCGGCTCGAAAATGTTGAGCGGCAACTGGCCTTTCGGAAGCAGGATCGCCCGGGGCAGCGGAAAGAGCGGAACGACGCCCGGCTGTTCGCGTCCGTGAACGCGCACGGCGTGACGAAGGGAGGCGGGCCCCCGCATCAGGAAAAGAGCAGCGACGAGAGGCGCCGCCGGCCGCTCAGGGTCTGAGGATGCGTCGGTCCTAGCGCCTCGAAGATCGTCAAGAGCTTCTTGCGCGCCGCGCCGTCGTTCCAGTCGCGGTCGGCCGCGAACATCGCCAAGAGCTCATCGATCGCGCTTTCCATATCGCCGCGCGCGGCGAGCGCTTCGGCGAATTCAAGGCGGAGCGCAAAATCCTTCGGACTGGCTCCTGCCCGGCGCTTCAAATCCGCGATGTCGCCGCCCGCCCTCTCGGCGAGCTCGATCTGTGCACGGATCGAATTGAGAGCGGGGTCGCTCTTTTTCGCGTCGGGAACAAGCGCCAGAACCTCTCGGGCGCCGTCTGCGTCGCCCGTCGCAAGGCGGCATTTTGCAAGCCCCGCAACTGCGCGAATGAAGTGAGCGTCGCCCGCTTCTTCCGTCGCCTGCGCGATGTCGGCGTAGATCTGCGCCGCCGAGGCGGCGTCGCCTTGCGCGAGCGCCGCATCCGCCTCGTCGAGCATGGCGCCGAGATCGACCTCGCCAGGCGCCGGCCCTGACATGTCCGCAAGACGGCTGATGAACGCCTTGATCTGGCTTTCGGGAACAGCGCCCTGGAACCCGTCGACCGGCCGGCCCTGGAAAAAGGCGTAGACCGTCGGCACGGACTGGATCCGCAGCTGCGAGGCGAGCATCTTGTTCTTGTCGATGTCGATCTTGACGAGGCGCACCGCGCCCTTGGCCGCCGCAACGGCCTTTTCAAGCATCGGCGTCAGCTGGCGGCAGGGGCCGCACCATTCCGCCCAGAAATCGACAAGCACCGGAACCGACATCGAAGCCTCGAGCACGTCGCGCTCGAACGTCTCGATTGTTCCGTTCTTGATGAGATCGCTCGCCGCAGGGCTTTGCGCGCCGGTTTTAAGTGCCATGTCTCAAATGCTCCTTGCGGCCTCCTAAATGCGATCGCAGGCGCTCAAACGCAACCGGCGCCCCCGCAATTTCAGCCGTCAATTTGCGCCGTCACTTTCAGGGCGGGCGAGGTCGACAATCCGCGGTTCATGGCCGCACGCCCTGATGAACCTCAGGAGATCAGCCGGGGACACCGTCGTCGAGGCGTTGTTTTCCAGCGGATGAAACCACACGGCCGACCAGTTAAACAGGGCCCGATCGACCGCGACTTCCGTCAGCGCTCTTGCTGTATCGTTGATGAGCGCAAAGGGCGTCACCGAACCCGGCGCAACGCCAAGCATCTCTGTCATCTGCTCGGGCCTTGCGAATGAAAGGCGCCCCTTGGCGCCCGCGACCCGGCCGTAGCCGACAATGTCGACTTCGGTGTCGCAGTGGGCGACGGCGAGAAAGAAACGCCCCTTCTTGTCTTTCAGGAACAAGTTTTTGGAATGGCCGCCCGGCATCGACGCCTTCAACCCGCGCCCTTCTTCGACCGTGAATATCGGCCGATGCTCGACCGTCTGATGGGCGAGCCCCTGCGCATCCAGAAATTCGAAAAGCTCCGCCCGCGTCTTCGCCATCACGTTCTCCGCAGCGCCGCTCGCGCGGATTTGCAGAGGCCGCAGCAGGACGCAATAGTGTCGAAGCCGTCGTTCAGGACCGCCTTGCCAATAGGGGGTCGCTCGTGCATATAGCGGAGCCCCGCCGCAGGGCCATAACCCTCGCGGCGCGCCAGTGAGCGGGCGTAGCTCAGGGGTAGAGCATCACCTTGCCAAGGTGAGGGTCGGGCGTTCGAATCGCCTCGCCCGCTCCATTTTTCCTTTTCTTTCCAATGAGTTAGGCCGTCCAACTTCATTTCTAAGCGCCAGAGTATGAGGGCGGGTAACATATGGGTAGCGGACGAGTTGATTTCAGAACCGTCAACATGCAAAAATTCAAAATGATTGATTCAATTTGCAGCTGGACTCTTGTAATCAACGCGGCCCCATGAGGCGCAGGTCATTCACCATGTCAGCCCGCTTTCTTTGCGTCGATGAGCTTTAGGAGTTTTGATCGCGTGTTCTCCGCAGAAACTTTGCGAGGCAAAATGTCAGTTGCACCTGAATACTGGCCGAGAGCCGCCTCCGGCTCCGTGCATTCCTCGACGGGGTGAAAGAAAAGTTGGGCTATCACCTGGCCGGGATAAATAACCAAAGGAGATTCACCGAGATTTCGAAGCTGATGTGAGCCCTTTGGCTCCCGCGTTTATTCAGAGAGTCCTGCTGCTGAATACCTCATGGATTTTGGTTTGGCGAGCGCGCCGTGCGCAGAGCCGTCAGGTAGCTCAAGCGCTCGGCGCGCGGA
>JBMOOR010000133.1:0-16922 GCA_049324555.1 Pseudomonadota bacterium
TCCTGTATGCGGATCGACGTCTTTCGCCCCGCGGCCTCAAACAGGCGCATCAGCCAGAATCCGTCCCAGTCCGGCGCATCGGAATAGACCGCGCACCGATCAAGCGCCGCGCTGATCCGGTCGCAGGCGATCGCGGGATTGATCCCATGATCGCTCAACATTTTCGGCGATATGCCGTGCAGACGTTCCGCCTTCGGATCCCAGTAATCCATCGACCAATCCGGCGACGGGCTGATCAGAAACGATTCGACGATGCCGTCTTCAAACGCCCAGCCGATTTCAATCGGCCATGACTTTGAACCGAGGCCCGACGCTTCGAAATCCACAAAGGCGCGCCGCTCGCCGGCCGATCGGTCCGTTTGCAGAAGAGCCTCTCCCAGATCAGGGGACCCCGATTCTGAATCGGGAGCCCTCTGATCAAGCTCATATATTAGCGCGGCGTTTGGCGCAAAACCGCACACACTTTTGCGCACGCCGCGCTAGCAAAATCATGCGGCCAGCGCGCCTTACGGATTTGAAGTTCGCCCGACGCCCGCCGCGGGTTCGATGCGTCAGGGCTTTTTCCGGTAGACGCCGGTTGCGGGGTCCTGTTCGAAATCGATGACGCCGCCTTTTGCCTCGCCGGCGCAGCCGCGAAGCTCGTCGATCGCCGTTCGCAGCTCGCCGACTGTGCGATGTGCGAAACGATAAAGAGCGACAGCCGCTCCTGCGACCACCAATCCCGCGAGGATGCCTGCGGTCGTGTTCATCGCGCATTCTCCCTGCCCGCATCGACATGGGTCGGCGGACGGTTAATAATAGCCTCTGACCGGAGCCGCGCAACCGCCGCCGACGCGCGCTTCTTTCGTCCGGGCGCAAATCGCGGACGTCCGGCCTGAGCCCAAGATCGGCGCCGGCGTTTTCCACAAATTTCAGTTTTGCGATCTCCGTCAAGCGATTGTGTCGAATCCGCCGCAAGCGCGCGCCTTGACCCTGCCCTGCTCGCGGCCCAATCTTGCGAAAGGGTATCAGGGACAGGCGCGAGGCATCGTGGATCTCGCCATTTCACCGCCGGCCAATTCTATATTGGCGATGGCCGATAACGACGCGCGCAGTTTTGCGGCGGCGGCTTTGCGCCTGCGCAGCCTTTGCGAGGACGATCTTGGCGCGGTCAACGATACGATCCTCCTTGCGATGCGCTCTCAGAGCCCGATGATCGGCGAGATCGCCGGGCACCTCATCAACGCCGGCGGCAAGAGGCTGCGCCCGCTCCTCACCCTCGCCTCGGCGCGGCTCTTCGGCTATTCGGGCGACGATCACATCAAGCTCGCGGCGGCGGTGGAGCTCATCCACGGCGCAACGCTGCTTCATGACGATGTCGTCGACGCTTCATCGCTGAGGCGCGGCGCATCGACCGCCAATGTCATCTGGGGCAACAAGGAAAGCGTCCTCGTCGGCGATTATCTCTTTTCGCAGGCGTTCGAACTGATGGTGTCGGCGGGCGACCTTAAGGTCCTGCAGATTCTCTCTCGCGCGGCGGGCGTCATCGCCGAGGGCGAAGTCCTGCAGCTTGCGACGCAGAAAAACCTCGAAGCGACATTCGAGATGTATCTCAAGGTCGTTGAGTCGAAAACCGCGGCTCTCTTCGCGGCGGCCGCACAGGCGGGCGCCGTCATCGCCGGCGCCGACGCGCGCAGCGAAGAAGCGCTGCGAAGTTTCGGCCGCAATCTCGGCGTCGCCTATCAGCTTGTCGACGACGCGCTCGATTATTCGGGGCGCGAGAAGGCGCTCGGCAAGAGCGTCGGCGACGATTTCCGCGAAGGAAAGATGACGCTTCCCGTCGTCTACGCCCTCGACCGGTCGGCGCCGGCGGACAGGGAGTTCTGGCGTCGCACGATCGCGGAAGGCCGTCAGCGCGCGGAAGATTTCAACGAGGCGAGGCGCCTTATCGTTGCAACGCGCGCGCTCGACGACACATTCGCCTGCGCCAGACGCTACGCGACGCGCGCGGTCGATGATCTCGCGCGGGCCCCGCAAAGCGCCTACGCGGTCGCGCTTGGCGAACTCGCCGCACTGTCGGCGTTCCGCGTTTCCTGAAAGATCTACTCCGCCGCCGCAGGATAAGACTGCGGCGCATCGACCGGCGTCGTCTCGACCCGTCTGGCGGCTGCGGCGAAGAGGCCGGCCGCGGCGGCGCGCCGGTATATCAGGACGGCGAGCGGTGTGAAGAGCGCGATCAGCGCAGCGGCGCCGATGAACTGCAGGCGCGCCGGCGCCGTATTGACGAGGATCGCGACAGTCGTCGAAATCACCGTCAGCGTCAGATAAAGCGTCGTCACCGACTGATGTGAACGGCCGAGCCGGACGATGAGCTGATACAAGTGCTCCTTGTGCGCTTCAAAGATGTTGCGCTTGCGGCGAATGCGATGGGCGAGCGTAAACGAGACATCGAACAGGAACGGCATGAAAGCGATTGGCGTGAACAGCGGCGAAACGAGACCGCCGGCCTCTTGCGCCGCCAGCGCCGCAAGCGCGGCGATCATGAAGCCGACAAACTGGCTGCCGCCGTCCCCCATGAACAGACGTCCGCTCGGAAAATTGAGCGGCAGATACCCGAAGATCGCGCAGGCGAGGAAAACGGCGGGCGGCGCCCAGAGCGCGTCGCCGCCGCCCGCCGCAACGGCGAGGGCCGAGAGGACGAAAACGGCGCAGGCGCCGGCGATCCCGTTGATGCCGTCCATGAAATTGAAGGCGTTCATGAAGGCGACGATCCAGAAGACAGTCAGCGGAAAGGCCGCCGCCCCTAACGCGACATCGCCCACGAACGGCGCCGGGACAGTTTCGACCGGTCCGTAAATGACGACGAAGGCGACCGCGATGGCGATTTGCGCGGCGAGTTTCAGCCTCGCGCCGAGGGGCCGCAAATCGTCCACGGCGCCGAAAGCGAAAGCCGCGAGCGCGCAGCCGATGAGCGGCGCATAACGGCTTGAAAGATCGCCTGCGGCGAAGAACGCCGCGTAAAGAATCATCGCGGCGAGGAAGCCGCCGAAAATCGCAATGCCGCCCGATCGCGGGGTTTGCCGTTTGTGGCTGGAGCGGCCGTTCGGCCGGTCAGGCAGCAGCGCCCGTTTGGTGACGAACCGCGCAATGGCGTGCGAAAGGGCGACTGAAATCAGCGCCGCTGAAGCAATCATGACCGCCGCCGCCAATGACATTCAGCACACCACTCCCGGCGACCCCCCTGAAGCGCCATGAATGCGAGCGCTCATCGACCACCAATGACGCCCCGCCATTTCCTGCGCTGCGCGCGCCGCAGCGCCCGCCGAGGAATAGAGACCGAACACAGTCGCGCCGCTTCCTGACATTCGCGCAGCAAGGGCGCCAGGTCGCCGACTCAACCGATCGATTGCATCTTGGATCACACAATTGCGGCGAATGGCAATCGGCTGAAGATCGTTCCGCGAATTTTCCATGAGCCATGTGACATCGAAATAGCGTCGCCCCGCCGGCGCGCGGCGTTCGGGGCACGGCGGCGCGGGATTGGCCGCGTCAAAAGCGCGGAAGATCGGGCCTGTCGGCATCGGCGCGTTCGGATTGACGAGGCAGACCCAAAGCGGCGGCAGAACCGGGCCCTTTTCAACGGCTTCGCCGGCGCCGCTGACATGAACGGGGCTCTGATCGAGACAGGCGGGAACATCGGCGCCAAGCGTGAAGGCGAGCCGTTTCAGTTCCGAGACGGGCATGTCGACGCGCCACAATCGCATGAGCGCACGGAGCGCCGCGGCGGCGTCCGCCGAACCGCCGCCGACCCCGGAAGCGATCGGCAGACGCTTGTCGAGGATGAGGCGGGCGCCGCGATCGACGCCCGCCTTTTCCTTGAGCAATCTCGCCGCCCGCATTACGAGATTTTTATCGACCGGCTCCCGTGTGAGCGCGCCGGCGAACGGCCCGGCGATTTCGAGCGAGAGACCCGAAGACGGCGCTGCGCTGATGACATCGCCCGCGTCCGCGAAGACAAAGACGCTTTCAAGATCGTGCAGGCGGTCGCGGCGAAGCGCCCCGACATGAAGGTAGAGATTGATCTTCGCCGGCGCGATTTCCGTAATCATGGCTCGACGGCGGATTCCTGTTCGCCCGCTTCAAGGCCCGACTTCAGTTTCTGTTCGATCTTCGCGCGGACGCGCGCGGAAGGGTCAAGCTCAAGCGCGCGGCGCCATTGAAAGTGCGCTTCAACTTCGCGCCCGAGACGCCAATAGACGTCGCCGAGATGTTCCGTGACCGTCGGATCGGCCGCTTCGAGCGCGGCGGCTTTTTCGAGATGCGGCAGCGCGGTCTCGTACTCGCCGCGCTGATAGTGCGCCCAGCCGAGGCTGTCGATGATGGCGCCCGATTCCGGCCGCAAGGCCACGGCCTTTTCAATAAGGCGGAACGCTTCATCGAGGTTTATGCCGCGTTCGGCCCAGCTGTAGCCGAGATAGTTGAGCGCGATCGGCTCTTCCGGCGCGATTTCAACCGCGCGCTTCAAATCGACTTCCGCATCATCGAAGCGATCAAGTTCGATGAGCGAGGCGGCGCGCGTCACAAAATAGCGCCAAGCATCCTCAGGCGGCGTTTCAGGCAAGCGATCGATGGCGACATCGGCGGCCTTGACCGCTTCTTGATGGCGCTCGGCGTCGGCGTAGAGCCCGGCGATGACGAGCCGCGCTTCGTCGGCGCCGCGATCGCGGCGAATGGCGGCTTTGAGCGTTGCGAGCGCCTCGTCGGTTCTTCCTTCCGCGTTGAGGCTGTTGGCGATTTCGATCTGCGCCTGTTCAAACTGCGGCGAGGAGGGTGGAATCTTTGCGAACGCCGCACGCGCCGCAGCGTAATTCTCATAGACATTGAGGATTGACCCGACGAGGCGCTGCGCATCGGAAAGCTCAGGATCAAGATAGACAGCAAGCTGAGCGCGAGAGGCAGGTTGAACGCAGGCTCGCCGACCTTGAACCCGGCCTCCGCCGCGCGCCGCATTTCGCCCGCCGACTGCTCAAGCACATTGCCGGCGAAAAGATAGAGCGCGATCGCTGTTCCTTCGGCGGCCGAAACATCCGTATACGCCTTTGTCGGCGCGCCGCGCTCGATCCGCGCAAACGCCGCCTTCGCAAGGCGGCGCGACGGGCCCCCTTCCTTTTCGAGGAGACTGTAATAATCGCGGCTCTCCGCATCATCGCCCCGGCGTTCCAGAAACGCGCCGAAGGCGGCCCGCCCGATCGGCCCGCCGAACGAGGCGACCGACAATTGGTGCGCTTCGCGCGCCGCGTCGATGTCGCCTTTCTCTTCCGCGAGGATCGCGCGGAAAGTCGGATTGAACCCCGTGAAATAGGCCTCGCCCGTTTCGTTGAACGTCGAAATGCCCGCATCGGGACCCGAAAGCTCGGCGTCGATCCATCCGCGCGCAATCGTTGCAACCGACTTTGTGAAGGGTTCGGCGAATTCGCCTTCGAGCGCTTCCCGCGCGCCCGAGAGATCGCCAGCCTTGAGCTTCAGCGCGGCGAGCGTGAACCTTGCAAGTCCATCCGCATCCGCGTCGGCGGCGAGCGTTTCCGCAAAGGGCCTCGCCGCTTCGATTTCTCCCGCTGCGAGATGATAGAGGAATGCGCCGCGCACGATTTCCCGATCGCCGGGTTTTTCAGCGACGGCCGCTCCGTATTTTTCAGCGGCGGCCCTTATGTCGTTGAGGCCGGCGGCGAGCCTTCCCGACAGATACTCTCCGGCGAGCGTTCCTTGCGGCTCGGGCGTCGCACAGGACGCAAGCGCGAAAGCCGCGCCGGCGGCGACAAGAAGTCTGCGGCTGATCAAATTACTGCTCCTCGAGATACGCCTACATGTTCGGATAGTTAGGACCGCCGCCGCCTTCAGGCGTTGTCCACACAATGTTCTGGGAGGGGTCCTTGATGTCGCAGGTTTTGCAGTGGACGCAATTCTGCGCGTTGATCTGAAACCTCGGATTGGCCCCGCCTTCACCGGTGAGGACTTCGTAGACGCCGGCCGGACAATAACGCTGCGCGGGCTCGGCGTAGCGCGGCAGGTTTACGGTGATCGGAATTGACGGATCCTTAAGCGTCAAATGCGCGGGCTGGTTCTCCTCGTGATTGACGCCGGAGAATGAAACATTGGTGAGGCGGTCGAAAGTCAGAACGCCGTCCGGGCGCGGATAATCGATTCTGCGATGCCGGTCGGCGCTCTCCGTCGCGGCGGCGTCGCTCTTGCCGTGCTTCAGCGTCCCGAAAATGGAAAATCCCGGAATCAACGTATTGGTCCAGAGGTCAAGGCCCGAGAGCGCGATGCCGCCGACGAGCGTGCCGAATTTGGACCATAGGGGTTTTGCATTGCGCGCACGGAACAGTTCGCGCTTGACGGGCGATGCGTCATAATCCGCCTGATAGGCGTCAAGCGCGTCGCCCTCGCGGCCGGCGGCGATCGCGTCGAATGCGGCGTCCGCGGCCATCATGCCCGTCAGCATGGCGTTGTGGTTCCCCTTGATCCGCGGCACGTTGACGAAGCCCGCCGCGCAGCCGATGAGCGCGCCGCCCGGAAAGACGAGCCTTGGAACCGACTGGTATCCCCCTTCCGTGATCGCACGCGCGCCGTAGGCGATGCGCTTTCCCCCTTCGAGAAGGCTTGCGATTTCGGGATGCGTCTTGAATTTCTGGAACTCCGCATACGGATAAAGATAGGGATTCTTGTAATTAAGATGGACGACGAAACCGAGCGAGATCGTATTATCGTCGTAATGATAGAGGAACGAGCCCCCGCCGACGTCGTTTGAAAGCGGCCAGCCGAATGTGTGCTGGATGTGGCCCGGACGCGATTTCTCCGAGCGAATTTCCCAAAGCTCTTTCAAACCGATCCCGAATTTCTGGACGTCGCGCCCTTCATCGAGACGGAAGCGTTCGATGAGTTGGCGCGCGAGCGAGCCGCGTGCGCCTTCTGCGATCAGGACGTATTTGCCGCAAAGCTCGATGCCCGGCTGATATTGGTCGGTCGGCTTGCCGTCCTTGCCGACGCCGACCTCGCCGACGACGACGCCGCGAAGCGAGCCGTCCTCGCGATAGAGAGGCTTCGAGGCGGCCATCCCGGGAAAGATTTCAACGCCGAGGGCTTCAGCCTGCTCGCCAAGCCAGCGGCAGACATTCCCCATCGATACGACGTAATTGCCATGATTCTTCACCATCGGCGGCATCGCCAGGACCGGAAGGTCGAGCGAGCCCGACGGCCCCAGCAGCTTGAAGCTCTCGGATCGGACTTCGATCGTTACGGGCGCGCCTTTGTCGCGCCAGTCCGGAATGAGCGCGTCGAGCCCCGAAGGGTCGAGCACCGCGCCCGAGAGGATATGCGCGCCGATTTCAGACCCTTTCTCGACGAGAACGACTGAAAGCTCGCGTCCTGTTTCCGCAGACTTCTGCTTCAACCGGATCGCCGCCGAGAGGCCCGCAGGTCCGCCCCCGACGATGACGACGTCGAACTCCATTATTTCGCGTTCGGGAGCCTCGTCAGCCATTCATATCCTCGATGATCAGTCAGGACGCCCGCTCCGCGGCGGGTTGGACTTTGCTTTTGGCAAAATTCACCGGCAAATGCCAATTCGGCAGACGGCGAGCCCCGGCATGGTCCCCGAACCCCTGATGAACCCAGCGATCTGGCTCGCGCTGATGGCGCTGTTCGCGCTCGGCCTCCTCGACGCGGAATATCGCGATCGGCGTGATCTGAAAGCGGTCTTCAAGCCCGCCGCATCCCTGACCTTCATCCTGCTCACGCTCGTTTCCGGCGCGCTCGATTCCTTCTTCGGCGCTCTCATTCTCGCAGGCCTCGTTCTTTGCGCCCTCGGCGACGTTCTGCTCATTCCCCGGTCCGAAAAATTCTTTCTCGCCGGAATGGCCGCCTTCGCAGGGGGACACGCCTTCTATATCGCAGCGTTCCTCGTCGGAGGCGTCGCGCTCTCGACTGCGACCGGCTTCGCCGCAATCGGCGCTGCGGCTTTTTCAGGGGGGCTCGCCTACTGGCTCTGGCGTGATCTTGGCGACTTTCGCCTCCCTGTCGGCGGCTACGCGGCGATCATCAGCATCATGGTCGCCTTGAGCGTCGGCCACTGGGTGGCGATACCGACGCGCGAAAGCGCCCAGCTCGCCATCGCGGCGGCCGGGTTCGCGCTTTCCGATCTCTCCGTCGCGCGCGACCAATTCAAATCGCGCGCCTTCGTCAACCGCCTTTGGGGCCTGCCGCTCTATTACGCCTCGCAATGCCTCTTCGCGATCAGCGTTTGACCTTGGCGCGATCCTGTGTTGCGAATGAGCGATGCAGGAAGGCGAAAGAGCGAACGCGGCTGAGGCGCTGTTAAGGTGGTATGTCGACGCCGGAGTCGACGAAGCGGTCGCCACAGCGCCGGTTAACCAGTTTGAGCGCCGCGCCGAGGAGTGCGAACCGCAATCGCCAAGGCCGGCGCCGCCGAGAGCGCAGCCGGCGCCGATCGCGATCATCACGCCGTCGGCGCAACCGAGCGTCGATGAGGCCGCAAGCCTTGCCGCCGAAATGGCGCGGGGGTGTGCGAGCTTTGAGGAACTGAAAGCGGCGGTCGAGGCTTTCACCGCCTGTCCGCTCAAGGCCGGCGCGCGCAACACCTGCTTTGCTGACGGAATTGCCGGAGCCGCGCTCCTCGTGATCGGCGAGGCGCCGGGACGCGATGAAGACGCGATCGGCAAGCCGTTCGTTGGGCGCGCCGGACAATTGCTCGACAAAATGCTCGCGGCGATCGGGCGCTCACGCGCCGCCGACACGCTGATCTCGAACGTCGTTTACTGGCGCCCGCCCGGCAATCGCGCGCCGACGCAAAGTGAAATCGCCATCTGCCGCCCGTTTGTAGAACGCCTGATCGAACTCACGGCGCCGAGGGCTGTCATGCTCGCGGGCGGCGTGCCGACGCAGGCGCTCATCGGCGCCGCCGGCATCATGCGCGCGCGCGGCCAGTGGCGCGAAATCAGGCTCGGATCTGGCCTCAGCGTTCCCGCGCTGCCGATTTTTCATCCCGCATTCCTGCTGCGCCAGCCATCGCAGAAGCGGCTTGCCTGGGCCGATCTTCAAACGCTTGCCGCCCGGTTAAGAGAGGATTAACGCTGGGCTTATTACGATCGTTGATGGCGCGCCTCAGCGCCGGACTGAGCGCCAGACAAGGGGCGGATGCGTGCGTCGATTAATTGCAATCCTGAGCGCAGTCCAGATCGCCGGCGGCGTCCCCGCACGCGCAACAGATGAAGCCTTTGCGCCGCAGACCCTCAGCGAGGCTGACCGGGCCCTCTATCGTGAAATTTTCGACCTGCAGGATGACGGCCGCTGGCGCGAGGCGGACGAGAAGATCATCGCACTCGGCGACAAGGTCCTTCTCGGTTATGTGAGGATGGAGCGCTATCTCCATCGGACCGCCTATAAGTCCAGTTTTGGCGAACTCAAGGAATGGATGGCCTATTACGCCGACCATCCGGATGCGGATAAAATCTACGCGCTCGCGGCGAAGCGCCGCCCGAAGGGGGCGGCGGCGCCGGTCGCGCCGCTCTCGCGGAAATGGCGCGCCGAACCGCAACCGCTGCTCCATCCCGATCTTGAGCGCGATTACGCGGCGACGAGCCGCCCGCTGCTGACGCAGATCGAAGGACGCGTTCGCTATCTTATCAAGAGAGAAGAAGCGACCGCGGCCCTTCGCGAGATCGAGAAACATCGCAGTCGCGGAGCGATCACCGAACGCCAGTTCGACCGCATGCGCTCATGGATTGCGGCCAGTTTCTATTACCAGGGCTATCAGGCGCGCGCCAAAGAGATCGCTGACGAGGCGGCGGACCGCAGCGGCGAGAGCGCCGTCCTCGCCTACTGGATTTCAGGTCTCATTCACTTCCGCGAAGGCGATCTCGCAAAGGCGCACGAAAGATTCGAGACGATGGCGCGCGTCGAGGCGCAAGACGATGCGCTGCGCTCGGCCGCCGGATTCTGGGCGGCGCGCACCGCCCTCGCGGACGGTCATATCGACGACGTCGCCGGACATCTTGAAACTGCGGCTGCGTTTCCGTTCACTTTCTACGGTCAGCTCGCGCTCTCGCAGCTTGGGCGCGATTACGATTACAACTGGACGCCGCCGACGCTGACGGCCGAGGCGTTCGCCCGCATCGCTGAGGCCGAGCCCGCGGTCAAGCGCGCCGTCGCGCTCGCCGAGATCGGCCGCACGAGCGAGGCGGACCTTGAGTTCCGCTGGATCAACGGGCGCATCGACGATGCGCTCGCCGTCGACCTTCTTGCAGTTGAAGCGGCGATGAACCTTCCTGCAGCGCAGCTCGACCTTGCGCTCTTTCATCGGGGCCGCGCCTTTGAAGCCAGCCTCTTTCCGGTGCCGGATTATGCGCCGGCGAACGGCTTCACCGCCGACCCTGCGCTCATTTACGCGCTGATGCGGCAAGAATCGAAGTTCAAGGTCGAAGCGACAAGCCGCGTCGGCGCGCGCGGCCTCATGCAGCTGATGCCGCGCACGGCGAGCTACGTCGCGAAAGATCGCGATCTGCAGCGCGGCAAGGGCCGCGACCGCCTCTACGACCCCGCGGTCAATCTTGCGATCGGCCAGGAATACGTGAACCATCTCATCGAAACGACGGCCGAGGGTGATCTCTTCAACATGGCGCTCGCCTATAATGGCGGGCCGGGCAATCTGCGCCGATGGAAGCGCGAAGTGGCGATCGAGGATCCGCTGCTCTTCATCGAGAGCATCCCCAATCCGGAAAGCCGCGATTTCGTCGAAAGGGTCCTGACGAATTTCTGGGTCTACAGCCAGCGCCTCGGCAAGACGCCGACGAGCCGCGACCGCGTCGCCGCCGGGGAACTGCCTCTCTACGAGGCGATGGAAGAGATTGCCGGCGCCGGCGAGCCGCACAGCGGAAATTGATCCGGCCTCGATTCTACTCTCCAGAACAGGATTGAAGCGGCGGCTTTGACGCTCGCTCAGCGCTGCTGGCGCGCGGAAAGCTGCTCGAGTACGATCGCGTCAGGAGGCGCCGATGAAAAGCTTGATCGTTTTCGCGGCGGACGCTGAAGGCGGATGCCTTTGCGGCGCCGTCCGCTATGTCATTGAAGCGGGCCCGATCGCCGAGTCCGCCTACTGTCATTGCCGGACCTGCCAAAAGCAGAGCGGGGCGCCGGTCGTCGCATGGTTCGCCGTGCCACCCGATCGCGTGCGCGCGACGATGGGATCGCCTAAGACCTACCGCGCGTCAGCGCGCGCGGGCCGCGAATTCTGCAGCGAGTGCGGAACCTATCTTTTCTTCCGCGAAGACGACCCGGCGGCGACGGTTTCGATCAACACCGCAACGCTCGATGATCCCGCGCTCGCGCCGCCGGAGTTTCACATCTGGAATGAAAGCCGTATCGGCTGGTTCGAAACGGCGGACGCGCTGCCGCGCCACGCTCGCAGCCGCGCCTGATCGGCGGACTATTTCTCGAGGCCCATCACCGACATGATCGCCGGCCCGAGGATAACGGCGAAGAGGACCGGCAGGAAGAAGCCGATCATCGGCACAGTCAGTTTGGGCGGCAGAGCCGCAGCCTTGCGTTCGGCTTCCTGCATGCGGTGTTCGCGGTTTTCCTGAGCCATGACGCGCAGGGACTGCCCCAAGGGCGTTCCGTATTTTTCAGACTGGATTAGCGCCGTCGTCACGCCCTTGACGCCGTCGAGACCTGTGCGCTCGGCGAGATTGACGTAGGCTGTCTTGCGCTCCTGGAGATAGGAGAGTTCGGCGACGGTGAGCCCGAGTTCTTCGGCGAGTTCGGGTGAGGAGCCTGCAACTTCCTGACTGACTTTCTGGATCGCGACTTCGATCGACATGCCCGCTTCGACGCAGATGAGAAGAAGGTCGAGCGCATCCGGCCAGGCGAGCTGGATCTTCTGCTGGCGTTTGCCGACAGAGTTCTTGACGTAGATGTTCGGGATATAGAAACCGGCGAAGAACGCCATGATGACGGCGCAGAGTTTCCCGAAGCTGTCGAGTTCGATCCCTTTGAGCACGTATACGTAAACGCCGCAGGCGATTGCGGCGACGAAGGGCATGCCGATGCGCGCCGCCATATAGATGAAGACAGGGCGCTGGCCGCGATAGCCGGCCATCATCAGCTGTTTTCGCGCTTCGTTGGCGTCAAAGACCTCGAGCAGTTTCAGGTTTTCGACAAGCTCTTTGAGAGCGCCCTGCGCCGACGCGGCGCGCAAGGTTCCGGATTTGCGCGCGAAAGATTCGCGCTGGGCCGCGCGCAGCCGTTCGCGGTGTTCGGCGACGGCCTTCATCCGCTCCGCCATCTTGTCCTTGACGAGGAACGGCTCGATCATCGTGTAGACCGTGCCGATCGCGGCGAGCGCGACAAGCAGCGAGATCTGGAACTGCCGATCCGTGACTATATTGATGATCGCGTCCATCGACCCCGCCTAGACCTTGATCTTCATCATCGACTTCATGACGTAGATGCCCATGCTCATCCAGCATCCTGCGCCGAGAAGAATGAAATTCCCCGTCTTCGTCGTGAAGAGCGGTTCGAGATAATCGGGCGATGAAATCTTCACTGCGCCCATGACGAGGAACGGCAAGGCGCCGATGATCATCGCAGAGGCCTTGGCTTCCGATGAAAGCGCCCTGATCTTTCCTTCCATCAGCTTGCGGCCGCGCAAGACGCCGGCAAGGTTCGTCAGCGCCTCGGCGAGGTTGCCGCCTGTCTTCTGTTGAATCATCAGCACGATGCCGAAGAATGAAACTTCCTGAAGCGGCATCCGCTCATACATGCGCGTCATGCCCTGCTCGAGCGAGAGGCCGACGCGGAATCCTTCGACGAGTTGATGGAATTCCTCATTGATGGGCTTTGGCGCCTCGGCGGCGATGATCTTCAGGCATTCGTTGACCGGCAGACCGGATTTGACGCCCCGCACGATGACATCGATCGCGTTCGAGAATTCATCGACGAACTTCTTCTGCCGGCGCTTGATCTGGAAGCCGACATACCAGTGCGGAAGGCCGAACCCGCCGATGAAGAAGAGGCCCGCCGTCACAGGCAATTTCTGACCCGAGATGAATCCGACAAAGCCGAGCAGGACGGCTGCGATCGCCGATCCGATGTAGAATTCGCGCGGACCGAACGACAGGCCGGCCTGTTCGAGTTTCTGGTTGAGGGTCGCGCGCTTCTTGCGCTCTTTCTTGATCTCTTTGTTCTTGTTGTCGATCTTCGAAAGCGCTTCGGTGACCTTCCGGCGGCGATCCTTGCTGACGGCGTCATTGGCCGCCGCAGCGCTCGCGCGCTTGGCGTTCTTTTTCGTTTCAAGCGAGGAAAGACGCTTCTTCGTCTTGTCGTTCTGCGTCGGCGCCAGAAAGACAAAAGCGAGGGCGCCGATGCCGACAACCCCGAGGACGGCGGTGATGATCAGCTGAGGGCTCATGGGGTTCCTTACTCAGCCGCAGAGTCGAGCGCCTCCGCCAGCGCCTGTTCCATGCCGTAATATTTGGCGCGGTCCCAGAACGCCGGCCGCGCGATGCCGGTCGAGCGGTGCCGCCCGGCGAGCTTGCCGTTTTCGTCTTCGCCGTTGATCTCGTAGACGAAGAGATCTTGCGTGATGATGGTGTCGCCTTCCGTCCCGAGCACTTCAGTGATGTGCGTGATCCGCCGCGAGCCGTCCCTGAGGCGCGCGGCCTGGATGATGATGTCGATCGACCCGACGATCATTTCGCGGATCGTTTTCGACGGCAGATTGTAGCCGCCCATAGTGATCATCGATTCGATACGCTGAAGCGCTTCGCGCGGGCTGTTCGCGTGGAGAGTGCCCATCGAGCCGTCGTGGCCGGTGTTCATCGCCTGCAGAAGGTCGAAGGCTTCAGGTCCCCTCACCTCGCCGACGATGATGCGTTCAGGACGCATCCGGAGGCAGTTCTTGACAAGATCGCGCATTGTCACTTCGCCCTGGCCTTCAAGGTTCGGCGGGCGCGTTTCGAGGCGGACGACGTGCGGCTGCTGGAGCTGGAGTTCGGCGGCGTCTTCGCAGGTGATGACGCGCTCATCAAGCTCAATGAAGCCGGTCATGCAGTTCAACAGCGTCGTCTTGCCGGAGCCGGTGCCGCCCGAGATCAGCGTGTTGATCCGGCACGCGCCGATGACCTCAAGGACCTTTGCGCCCTCGACTGAAATCGATCCGAACTTCACAAGGTCGGAAATTCGGAGCTTGTCTTTCTTGAACTTCCGGATGGTGAGCGCGGCGCCGTCGATCGACAGGGGCGGCGCGATGACGTTGACGCGCGAACCGTCGGGCAGGCGCGCGTCGCAGATCGGCGAGGCTTCATCGACGCGGCGGCCGACCTGGCTGACGATGCGCTGGCAGATATTCATCAATTGTGCGTTGTCGCGGAAGCGCACGTTGGTAAGCTGGATCTTGCCGCCGACTTCGATGAAGACTCGATTGGCGCCGTTCACCATGATGTCGGCGATGTCGTCACGAGCAAGCAGCGGCTCAAGCGGGCCATAGCCGAGAACATCGTTGCAGATGTCCTGGAGCAGCGCTTCCTGCTCCGTGATAGACATCTGGACGTTCTTTATCGAGATGATCTCGTTGACAATGTCGCGGATCTCTTCAGCGGCCGACTCGGTGTCGAGCTGCGCAAGCTGAGACAGGTCGATCGTGTCGATCAGCGCGTTGAAGATCGTCGTCTTGGTCTGGAAATATTCGTCTGAACGCCCGCCGATTTCGATCGGTTGAGCCTTGGCGACGGCGTTGACGCGCGGCGGAGCGGCGCCGGCGCCAGCTTTCTTGGCCGGAGCGGGCGCCGTCGCGGGCGCAGGTTTGGCTGCCGCCGCTTTCGGTTTTGCGGCCGCCGGGGCCGCCGCCGGCGATGCATCGACTTCTGCGGTTCTGCGTCCGAACATCGCTTATCCTATTTCTTCTTCAGAAGGCCCGCGAAGCTGAAACGGCTTTTCTTGGCGACCGTCTGGTTGCGGCCGAGAACGGTGGACGTCAGATCGCGCAGGCTCTGCGCGGTCTTCGTCTTGGCGCCGACTTCAATGATCGGCGAGGCGTTGGTCGCCGCGGTGTGGAAGAGCTGCGGCTCCCAGTTGAAAACGACCGACGGCTTCAAGCCCACATGCTCGGCGTATTGCTGCGGCTGGACGGATGAAACCTTCGGGTCGAACTGGTTGATCACAAGCAGCGGCGGCGCATCGTTCGGGCGTGCGCCCGAAATGATGTCGACGAGATTTTTCGTATTGCGAAACGCAGCGAGGTCCGCCGTTGCGGTGATGACAATCGTGTCGGCAGTCTGCAGCAGGCGTTTTGACCAGCCCGTCCACACATGCGGCACGTCGACGACGATCGTCGGCGCAGCGCCGCGCACGACGTCGATGACCGTCTCGAACGCCTGATCGTCGATGTCGTAATCGCGGTCGAGAAGGTTCGGCGCCGTGAAGAGGCTCAGGCGCTCCGTGTGTTTCTGCAGGAGGCGCTCGAGGAGAACTTCGTCGAGGCGCTCCGGCGAGCCGAGCGCTTCGATGAGCCCTGATGTGGGGTCCTGTTCAAAATCGAGGCTCGCCGTGCCGAACGGCAGGTCGAGGTCGAGGATGACAGTGTCGCTTTGCATCTCCTCCGCCGCGCACCAGGCGACGTTGTGCGCCAGCGTTGAGGAGCCGGAGCCGCCCCGCGCGCCGACAAACGCGATCGTGCGTCCGATCGGCGGCGCGGAAGGGTCGACATAAAGCGCTGCAATCGATTTGATCAGCTGCAGCGGCGAGCGCGGGCGGACGATGTAGTCGCTGATCCCCTGCCGCATCAGCTCGCGATAAAGGCCGATGTCATTGGCGCGTCCGATGACGATGACCTTGGTCGAAGGATCGCAGACCTCTGCGAGTTCGGCGAGCTGGGCGAAGAGTTCAGCGCCGCCCTCAAGCGTCTCGATAATGACAAGATTGGGCGTCGCCGCCGACTGGAAATGGTCGACCGCTTTGGCGAGGCCGCCCATGTGGACGGTCAGGTGCGTTTTCGCAAGGCGCCGATCGACGGCGGCTTTCTCAAGCAGCGCGGTCGCATCGGGCGTTTCGCAGAACGCATGTATTGAGATGCGCGGAACGGGGCGAAAATCATCATCGCCCTCGCCGAATTCGCCGACGTCGAACGATGAGTCGTCCGCGAGAGCGACCGCCTGGCTTTTGGGCGCCGCAAGGGCGGTCGCCGGGCGCGGCGCTTTGGGGGCGGTTGGCGGCGCTTCCTCAGCGACTGCGGGCTTTGCAGCGGCTCGCGCCGGCGGCGCTTCAAAACTGAAGTCCTCCGTGTCATCGACGCCGAGCTCGTCGGCGAGAAGGTCTTCGTCGTCGAAGTCTTCTTCGCCGAGAGCGGCGAGCTCTTCGTCCGACAACTCGTCGTCGAGCCATGCGTCGTCTTCGTCGACCGCCGCGGCGGCCGGCTTGCCATAGCGGACTTTCGCCGAGAGCAACGGGCCGCCGTCCGGACCAAGAGACGCCGCAGCGTTGGCGGCGCCCTCCTCGTCATGGGCGATATCGAACGCTTCTTCTGAGGCCTTCCTCATTTCAAACTCCCTCCAGGCGGCGCCTGACCCCACCGACTGCTGTTAATTGGCGACCTCAGTTTCGACTTCGCCGTCTGTCGCACTCGACGTCACTTCGCCCTTGCGGAATGCGGTCACGCCGCGAATGCGGGTCGCCGAATCGGGCGGCGTCATCTCTGCAGGTTCGATGAGATCGTGCGGATCGCCGATCATCGCTGCGAGATTGTTTTGCGTGGCGCAGCCGAAATTCGGCGAGCGCATGTTGCGGTAGTCGCGCTCGCGGTCGCCTTCCCATATGCCGCAGGCGCTCGGCGTCGCGACATAGTGATTATAGGAAACGATGATGTCTCTCGCGGC
>JBMOOR010000134.1:0-16764 GCA_049324555.1 Pseudomonadota bacterium
GACCCCAACGCGCCCGCAGGGCTCTCGCCCTATTTTGAGGCGATCCGTCGACAGAACCCCTTTGGGGGCCTCCGCTGGTATCCGGGTTCGCCAGCGATTGTTCGTGACGCCCTTCGATCCGGCGACAACGCCAAGTTCTGCGAACTCCATCCTGAGGAAAGAACGGCGCTCGAAGTCGCCATCGAAGGCGATCCGGCGGTCAGGATATTCGACCGCGACGGCTATCAGGCGGTGCGCGCCTTCTTGCCGCCCGCCGAGCGGCGCGGGCTCGTCCTCATCGATCCGCCTTTCGAGAAGCCCGGCGAATATGACCGCCTCGCCGAGGCTGTCGCCGACGGCGTCCGCCGCTGGGCGAGCGGGATTTTCATGATCTGGCGCCCGATCAAGGATGACGATGGATACCGGCGCTTCCTCAACAGCGCCGCCGGCCTTTCACTTGAAAAGACCCTGTTCGCCGAATTGTCCGTCGCGCCGTCGATGGAGAACAAGCTGATCGGCAGCGGGCTCTTCGTCATCAATCCGCCATACGGCCTTGCCGACGCGCTCGCCAGAATTCTCCCCTATCTCGCTCGCCGTCTCGCGGCTGCCCCCGGCGGCGGATGGGGCCTCGTTGAAACAGAGAAGGGCCGGGTTATTCTCGACCGCTCGGAAGCCAATTGATGGGCGGACTTTGCTTGCTGCGCCCTTGAAGTGAATCACATCGACCGATAGAAGCCCCGACTTCGACCACGGAGAGGTGCCGGAGTGGCCGAACGGGCCGGTCTCGAAAACCGGAGTACGGGCAACCGTACCGTGGGTTCGAATCCCACCCTCTCCGCCATTTTGCAGCGGTCTTCGAGTCTCGCGGGGCCAACCTTTCAAAAGGCGCCCCTTTAGCGCGGCGCGATCTTATGCATTTTCAGCCTTTCATGCAGCTTGCGGCCGCAAAAGGCGCCCCATTCGCCCAAATGAGCGAAGGCCCGCCTTCATCCTGTGACGGCGGCCAGCGAATCTCGATCCGCCGGTGCGCCGCAAACGCCATATTGTCAAAGAGCCGCGAGTGCGGCGCGAGCCGCTCGCACATGTTAAACGATTGAGATGGCAAATTCCGTCGCCGATTCAAGTGTGGAAAAAGACGTATTTCGCAGTGCGTCTTCCCGCAATGGATGAACGCCGCGCGAGCGGCAGCGATCCGGTTACGGAACATCGTCGCGGCCCGCGGCCGCTGTTTCCTCGACCGCCGGCGCCAGAGGCGACCGGCTCTCGCCATTGCGAGCGGGATTGATCTAAGGTCCCGCCAACCGGACGGAGAAACGGGCATGAGCCGCAGACCGATGATCCTTGCGATCGACCAGGGAACGACATCGAGCCGGGCGCTCGCCTTTGATGAAAATGCGGCGATCGTCGCTCTCGCCCAAGTGGAATTCGCGCAGATCTACCCGCAGCCGGGCTGGGTCGAACATGATCCGGAAGCGATCTGGGCGACGACGCTGAAGACCGCGCGAGAGGTGGTTGAAGCGGCGGAGGCGAACGGTGGTGAAATCGCTGCGATCGGCGTCACCAACCAGCGCGAGACGACCGTCGTTTGGGACCGCAAGACGCTGCAGCCGATTCACAACGCCATCGTCTGGCAGGACAGGCGAACGGCGGACGCCTGCGCTGCCCTCATATCGGCCGGATGCGAACCACGCGTCCAGGAGAGGACCGGACTTCTTCTCGACCCATATTTTTCGGCGACGAAGCTCGCCTTCATTCTTGATTGCGTCGACGGCGCGCGCTCGCGCGCCGAACGCGGCGAGCTCGCCTTCGGCACGATCGACAGCTTTATCCTTTCGCGCCTCACCGGCGGCGCGCATTTGACGGATGCGACCAATGCAAGCCGGACGAGCCTCTATAACATTCGCGACAATCGCTGGGACGACGACCTCCTCGAACTCTTTCGCGCGCCGAAAGCGGCGATGCCGGAGGTCCGCGATACGATCAGCGACTTCGGTGAAACTGCGCGCGAACATTTCGGCCGGCCGATTCCGATCTTCGCGATGATCGGCGATCAGCAGGCCGCCGCCGTCGGGCAGGCCTGTCTCGATCCTGGCGACATCAAGAGCACTTATGGCACTGGATGTTTCGTTCTTGCGCCAACGAGCGGTTTTGTCCTTTCTGAGAGCAGGCTGCTGACAACGATTGCGCGACGGATCGACGGGAAGACGCATTACGCCCTCGAAGGATCGATTTTCATCGCCGGCGCCGCTGTGCAGTGGCTCCGCGATGCGCTTCAGATCATCAAGTCTTCGGCGGAGACGGAAGCGCTTGCGCGTTCGCTCACTTCGAACAACGGCGTCTATCTCGTTCCCGCATTCACAGGGCTCGGGGCGCCGCATTGGGCGGCGGAGGCGAGGGGGCTCGTCTGCGGCTTGACGCGCGGGGCGGGGCGCGCCGAATTTGCGCGCGCGGCGCTTGAAAGCGTCGCCTATCAGACGGCGGACCTTATCGACGCGATGGCCGCCGACGGTGCGCCGTGCAAGTCGCTCAAGGTTGACGGCGGCATGGTCGCCAATGACTGGCTGATGCAGTTTCTGGCTGACATCCAGAACGCCCCGGTCGATCGCCCCGTCATCATGGAGACGACGGCGCTCGGCGCGGCCTTCCTCGCGGGCGTCAGAGCGGGTGTTTATCCCGCGCTCGCGCATATCGGCCGCCTCAGGAGGACCGAAGCGACGTTCGCTCCGTCGATGCCGCATCCCTTGCGCACGAAGTTGCGCGCGGAATGGAAAATCGCGCTTGATCGCACGCTCCTCTGATGCAACGAGGGTCCTCCGACGGAGACCCATGATGGTTGAACAAGACGGCAAGCGAACTCAATCGCTGCGCGGGTGGTGCCGCGAGCGTCTCGCCGTGCATGAGGAGGCAGCCCTTCGCGATCCGCTGGCGAGCGGCGTCAGGATGCTGACGATCGACCTTTGGGATCGTCTTGTTCGCGGCGAGATCGAACGCGACGATCTTGAAGCGCTCGTGAAACTGATCGGCGATGATGCTCTCACGGTGCGTGCGGGAAGACTTAAGGGAAAGACGAGACCCGGCGATTGGGACGAAGCGGTTCGCACTGCGCTCGATCCTCTCGCCGGAAAGCCGTTTGGGGAAGTAGCCCGTTATCTTGAAAAGACAAAGGCCGGCGTCGTCTTCACCGCGCATCCGACCTTCGCGCTTTCCCGGCGCCTGCGCGATATCATTGGCGTGCTCGCCTCGGATGGCGCATCGCCCGATCTTGCCGTGACGCCGCACGCCCCGGATATTTCGATCACCCTGCTTGACGAACATGAAGACACGCAAGGCGCCATTGCGCGTGCGCAGGATGCAATGTGTAGGCTTTACGGGGCGTGTTTCGACTGGCTGCAAAATCATTACCCTAAGGAGTGGACGAAAGCGCGCCCAGCGCTTCTCAGCATTGCGACCTGGGTCGGCTACGACCTTGACGGGCGCACCGACATTCACTGGGGCCATACATTCCGCCTCCGGCTTGAGGAAAAGGCGCTGCAGCTCTTTCGCTACGCAAAGGCGCTCGCCGAAGCGCCCGGCGCCGATGAGCTTGCAAATGAACTGATCGAGGCGGGCGAGGAGGCGGCGCAGCAAGCCGCGTTCTTCGCTGCCGATCTCGACGATCCCGCCGCGATTGTCGCCGCCGCCAACCGGCTGACGGAGGAACGGCCCGGCCGCCTCGTTTCGCTCGCCGGCGTCAAGAGGAAACTCGACGCGCTGATCGATACGTCCGACGCCGCGACGCAGCGCGCGCTCTGCATCCTGCGCAGTGAAATGGATGCGGTCGGACTTGGAGCGGCGCGCATTCATCTTCGCATCAACTCAGCACAAATTCGCTCAGCGCTTCGCGCCGATTTCGGGCTTGCGGCGGGACGGGAATTTCTCGACCGGACAGCGCTCGACGCGGCGGCGGCGCGGACAGCGGAAGCGCGCCAGCGAGCCGTCAATTTCGGCAGCATCTTCCAGGAACAGATGACGGCGCGCCGGCAATTGATGCTCTGCGCGCAGTTCTTGAAGCATGTCGACGCGGACACGCCGCTGCGCTTCCTGATCGCCGAGGTCGAAGCGCCAGCAACGGTGATGGGTGCGATCTACCTCACCCGCCTTTACGGCGTCGATCATCGTCTCGACATTTCGCCGCTTTTTGAAACGCCCGATGCGATCGAACGGGGCGGGAGGTTCATGGAGCGCCTGCTCGAGGAAGAGGAGTTCCTCAATTACATCCGAAAGCGCGGGCGCATCTCGATCCAGTGCGGATTTTCGGACAGCGGACGGTTCATGGGGCAAGTCGCCGCCGAACTTGCGATCGAACGGCTCCATATCCTCGTATCGCGTGCGCTCTCCGACAAGGGCGTTCGCGATGTTGAGGTTCTCATCTTCAATACGCACGGCGAGTCGATGGGGCGCGGCGCCCATCCTGGCGATTTCAACGCACGCCTGGATCATCTGCTGACGCCATGGACGCGCGCGCGGCTCGCCCATGACGAGCTCGACGTAAACGCCGAATGCAGTTTTCAGGGCGGCGATGGCTTCCTGCATTTTCAGACCGCCGCTCTCGCGGACGCAACGATGCGTACGATCTTCCAATGGTCGCAAAAACCATCAGCGAAGATTCAGAATGACCGCTATTACGAGGACATCAATTTTTCGTGGGATGTCTATCGCGCCATCAAGGGCTGGCAGGAAAGCCTTTTCGCCAACCAGCATTATCAGGCTGCGCTTTCGTCCTTCGGGCCGAACATGCTGCCGACGACCGGCTCCCGCAAAACGAGGCGCCAGAGCGGAACCTCGGTGAGTGACGCCGCGCGGTCGCTGCGAGCGATCCCGCATAATGCAATCCTTCAGCAACTGGCGGCGCCGGCGAACGTGTTCGGCGGCGTCGGCGCCGCAGCCTTGCGCGAACCTGAACGCTTCGTCAGCCTCGTCAAAGGCTCGCCGCGCATGCGCGCAGTCTTCGCGATGGCTGCGGCGGCGCGCCGCCTGACAAGCTTATCTATCTTGCGCACTTACGCGAGTCTCTACGATCCAGGCTTTTGGACTGTGCGCGCCTCGCGTTCGCCGGCGCAGGCGGACCGGCGGGCGCCGCTCCTCGTCGCCGAGCGGCTGTCGAAGCGTTCGCTCGATGTCAGTCTCGATCGCCTTGCGAACCTTCTTTCGGTCGATCGCCAGAAATTTGACGCGATCTGCCGCGATCTCGGGGAAATAGAATGCGCCGACGGCGCCTTTAGCGAGGACCTTTATATTCTCCACGCCATCAGAATGGCGCTGATCTCCGATGGCCTCGTGCTGGTCGCATCGACGCCGCCTTTTTCGCCGCGCCATGAGACGACGCGGGATTCGCTCATCGACGATGCGCTCGAACTCCGCTTTGCTGAAGTCGCCGAAATGATCGAAAACATCTTCCCGGAATCGGACGAGGCGCCGAGGGAGTTCGCGGCGCTGACCGAGCCCGCCGCAGCCGGTGAAGCGCCCGGCGGCTACCCGCAGATCAGACGGGAAATCGCCGCTCCGCTCCGCTCGCTCGACCGGCGCATGAAAGAAATTGCGGTCTGTATTTCACATTTCTACGACGCATTTGGCTGATCTACGAAGCGTTCGGCCGACTGGCCGCCGCCGCAAGCCTCTCGTAAAAATGCTTCCGGCAGAGCGGCGCGTATTTCTCATTGCCGCCGATCTCGATGCTTTCGCCTTCGGCGACCGCTCGTCCCTCGGCGTCGATCCGCAAATTCATCGTCGCTTTTCGCCCGCAATGGCAGATTGTCTTCAGCTCGCGAATCTCATCCGCAATCGCGAGCAGTCGCTCGCTGCCGGGGAAGAGCTCGCCGCGAAAATCCGTCCTGAGGCCGAAGCAGAGGATCGGCATATCGAGATAATCGACCGCTCGTGCGAGCTGCATCACTTGCGCGGGCGAAAGAAATTGCGCCTCATCGACAAAAACGCAATTAGCGCCTTTGCTTGAGAGGGCCGCCTTGATTTCAGCGAAGAGGTCTGTTGCGGAATCGAAAGTGCGCGCGTCCGCCTTGAGGCCGATGCGCGAACAGACGACGCCGTCGCCCGCGCGCCGATCAATGGCGGCGGTGAAGAGGAGCGTCTTCATGCCGCGTTCGCGATAATTGAAGCTCGCCTGCAATAACGTCGTCGATTTGCCGGCGTTCATGGCGGCGTAGTTGAAATAGAGCTTCGCCACGATCAGAGCCCCTCGGGGAGCACGCCTTCAAATTCGAGTTCGTAAGGGCCGGTCATGACGACATGATCGTCGTCGCGCCATTCGACGGCGAGAATGCCGCCGTCAAGTTCGACCGTCGCCTTGCGATCGGTGAGGCGGCGCCGATTGGCGGCGACAAGCGCGGCGCAGGCGGCGGTGCCGCAGGCTTTCGTTATCCCCGCGCCGCGTTCCCAGACGCGAAGGCGGATATAATGCCGACTGCGCACTTCGGCGACCGAGACATTGGCGCGTTCGGGGAACATCGGATGGTTCTCGATCATCGGCCCGAATTTATCGAGCGCTTGGCGCTCGGCGTCGTCGACAAAGAAGACGCAGTGAGGATTGCCCACGTTGACCGCAGACGGCCCCCAGAGCACGGGCTTGTCGATCGGTCCGAGCTTAATGTCGACAAAGCGCGTGTCCTGGGTTTCCTCCGCTAGCGGAATTTGCTTCCAGTGAAATTTCGGGACGCCCATGTCGACGGAGACGCGCCCTGCGCCGACGTGCTCCGCGGAGATTTCGCCGGACAGGGTTTCGAAGGCGACGCCCGCATCGCCTGATTCGTCCATCAAGATTGCGCCAACGCAACGCGCGGCGTTGCCGCAGGCGCCGACCTCTGATCCGTCAGCATTGAAGACGCCCATGAAGAGGCCGTCACGATCTTCGATGGTGATGACCTGGTCGCAGCCGATCCCCTGCTTGCGGTCCGCAATCTTGTGCGCCGCGTCAGGCGTCATCCGCGCTTTAGAGCGGCGCAAATCGATAACGACAAAGTCATTGCCGAGGCCGTTCATCTTGCGGAAGGCAAGCCCGGAAAGGCTCATTCGGTCGGCGCCTCTGTTCTCGACTCGCGACGGCGCTGCGCGTCGTCGTCGGCAGCTGGAAATTGGCGATGAGCGGCGTCCTCTTCAAGACCGAATAAGGAAAGAGCGGCCGCTCGCCGGGCCTTCGCCTCGCCGCTGAGGCCGTGATCGGTCTTTTCCCAGAATGACGGGCGCGTCGCAAGCTGGATGAGGGCCCGCCAAGCAGCAATCGACATCATCATCCAGTAGATGGGGGTCACGAGTGCGGCGGCGCTGATCCGCCCCAATCCGCGGCGCAAGGGCGCAAAGGCCGCGAGGGCGAGAAAGGCGAGATTGCCGGCCGCCAGCGCCGCAAAGTTCAAGGTCTTGACCGTTTCGGGAAGTCCCGTGAGCGGGGCAAATCCGGCTAAGCGTTCGGCGGCGAGAATCGCCCAGAGAAGGGGATTGATAAGCGCCGCAAAAGCGGTCCCGCCGACGAAGAGATCGACTGAAATGACCGTGCGCCAGTCCAAAGGTGCGCCTCGCCTATTGCGGCGATGAACGAGCCAGGTCTGCATGAACCCCTTCATCCAGCGCGAACGCTGGCGCATCCAGTTGCCGATCCGGCAATTGGCTTCCTCATAGGTCGTTGATGAGACGACAGCCGTCCGATAACCGCGGCGCGCAAGGCGCAGGCCAAGATCGGCGTCCTCCGTCACATTATGAGGATCCCACCCGCCGACATCGGCGAGCACGTCGGTCCTGAAAATGTTCGAGGTTCCCCCGAGCGGCACTGGAGCGCCAAGACGGTCGAGCGCGGGGAGAAAATGATCGAACCACAGGCAATATTCGAGGGTGAAAAGCCGCGTCAGCCAGTTCTCGTCCGCATTGTAGAAGTTCAATCGCGCCTGAACGCAGGCGAGCGCGTCTTCGCCCGCTGCGAAAATTTCGGCGGCAATGCGAAGCTGATCGGGTTCCGGCTCGTCCTCGGCGTCGTAAATGACGATGAGGTCGCCACGCGCCGAGTGGAGCCCGTAATTGCAGGCTTTGGGTTTCGTCTGCGGCTGCGATTCTGGAATGATGACGAGATCGAAGCGTTCATCGAGCCCGAGACGGCGCGCTTCTGCGAGCGTGTCGCGATCGCGCTCCTCAAGCAGCAGTTTCACATCGAGCTTGTGTTCCGGATAGTTCAGCCTTGCGATCGCCTGAGCAAGCCCCGGAAGCGCGTGCGCCTCGCGAAAGAGGGGCGCGAGAATAGTGACGACGGGAAGTTCGTCATCGTCGAGATGAACGCATGTCTCGCTCCTTGCGCCCCTTTGCGTGATTGCGGCAAGAGCGATCCGAACCGCGGCGATGATGAGGAAATAGGCGCTCGTCATGAGGATGAGCACGGAGGCTGCAACCTGCGGCATGGTGAAAGACGCGCCGAGCAAAGCGCCAAGGAGCCAGAACGCGCGCGTGCTCATTGCGCGGCGAAGGACTGATCGCGCGCTTTCGTGTGGTTCGCGCTCTGCGAGCGCGCTCGTCGCTTCGTATTTAAGCTCCGTCTCAAAACGGTCGCGCAGGAGGGCGGTGAATTCGCGAGCTCCGACCTCGCAGTCGAGCGGCGAATTTGCGCCGCGCGTCGTCAGAAAGCCCAACCGCCCGTCGACGGCAGTCCAAGGCGCGAATCCGTCACGGAAATATTTGCGAAGCTTTCGAAACTCCTGAAGTCTTCGATCCGCGATGCGCTGTTTCCCCATGCGATCGCCCCTAGAATTCCGACCAAAGGCCGACATGAATGGCGACGCCGGGCGCAATTCCGCGTGCGGCGAATTCCTTCTCCCCGCCGGCGACTACCGCGAGACGCGGTGTCGCGCGCCAGACGAGCGATGAGCGCGCCTTGATCAAGTCGTAATCGTCGCCGAGCGGCGCTTCGTTTCGGAGCGAAATTTGCGAGCGCGCTTCCAAAAGCAGAAGCAGGCGACCGGTCGGTTCGATTCCGACGAGCGTATCGGCGCGAAACTGATCGGCGGCGCTGTCGAAGCGGCGGCGATAGGCGGCCTCGCCGACGGCGAATATCCTGATTGGCTGAAGAATGACGTCGCGGCCATGCAGCACACGGATTTCAACGTCAGCTTCGCGTTGGCCGAATGCTGCGCGCTCGCCGCCGGAAAGTCTCTCGGTCCATGCGCCGACGACGCTGAGCGCCGTCGCTGAATGCGCGCCGCGATGAATCTGGCGCTGAACGGAGAGTTCGGCCTCGCCGACACCGGTGCGCACGGCTTCGCCAAGGGCGGATTCGGAGACGCTTGTTCCGTAGGCGAGCTTGCCGGAGAGCATCCACTGGGGCGTCACGCCGAATTCTGCGTACGCGTCGGACCCGTATCGCTCATAACGGCTGATTGGCGTCGTCGACCAGAAATAATCGAACCGACTTGCGAGGAAGACGTCGCCGTCCTCGCGATTCCAAGGGCTCGCTTTTGCCGGCGCGGCGACGACCGCCGCCGCAGCGATAAACGCAATGGTTGCACGCCCGGTCACAAACCCTGCCCACCGAATGGCCCTGACAGCCAAGCGACAAGCGGGCGCAGCGGCCCCTCGCGATCAGCAGTTGCAGGAACCTATCGGCTGCAACGAGAAGCGCCACCAACCGAAGGTTGTATCGTCAGTCGAAAAAACGGGTCCCGAGCGGGACCCGTTCGTGTTTAATCCGATTACGGATTAATTTCCCGTGTTGGCCTGGCCGTGACCGAAGAAGTCGTCGCGGCCATTTTTGCCGCCGTCGAGCGCGCGTTTTCGCATTTCGGAGAAAACGAACTCGGGATCTGAATTGCCGGTCTCGGAAATGATGAGCGCGGCGACGCCTGCAGCGTGCGGTGCGGCCATGCTCGTTCCTTGCGCCCAAGCGTAGCTGGCGACCGCCGGGTTCAAGTTGCTGCTTGTGCTGAAGACTCCGTCGAAAACGTAGCATGGACGCGTGAGCACCAATGTGCACATGTCGGTGAAATTCCCATAGGCGAGGAAGTCGCCGCCGGGCGCCGCGAAATCGACCATCGAGGTGCCGTAATTCGTGTAATACGCCGGATTGAGCGACTGGTTCGGATTATTCGCCCAACCGTTCGGACCAAGCGCCGCAATGCCGAGATTGTGGCCGAGGCCTGTCTGGAAGCGGACATTGCCGCCGTCGCCATCGAGATCGGCGGCGGCATTGCCGGCTGAGGTGACGACGGTGACGCCTTGCGCGGTCGCGTAGGCCAAGGCGGCCTTCACGGCGTTGGCGAGCGCGCTGATTTCATTCGTACCCGGACCGCCGCGTGGAATGACGGCGCCGAGGCTCATGTTGATGACCTGAACATTCTGGTTCGCTGCGTAATAAATGCCGTCGATCACGTCTTCGAACGAACCGGAACCGGAATCGAGCAGCACCTTGACCAGAACGAGATCAACCTCAGGCGCGACGCCGATCGTGCCGAAGGCGTTGTCGGCGGCGCCGATGGTGCCGGCCGTGTGCGAACCATGGCTGAAGCCGGACAGGTGGAACGAGAGACCTTCGCCGGTCATGTCCGCGCTCGATGCGAAGTCGATGTTCGGCGCAAGGTCAGGGTGATCGAGGTCGAAGCCGGTGTCGAGGACGGCGACGCGAACGCCTTGGCCGCGGAATCCCGCGTTCCACGATTGAACGGCGCCGACATAATTGTGGCCCCATTGCAGGTTGAAGTAGAAATCGTCGTCGCCGCTCGTCGGCGGGGAGGTGTAATCAGGACCGAGCTCGACAGTCTGGATGGCCTCCATGTCGAAGCCGTAATCCTTGACGGTCGCTGCGCCGGAAATGCTCGAGGTCAGTCCTGAATCGGGTGCGCTCACAATAGCGACGCCGAAGGGAAAGACCTTTTCAAGCACGCCGCCGGCTCGAATCACCTGCGCCTCAAGGTCGGCTGGCAATCCTTGTTGATTGACGACGATGTATTTGCCAGCCATCGCGGGCGCAATCATTGCAGCCATCGACACCGCGGCGAGGGCCGCGATTTTGAAACTTCTCATCGATTCTCCTCCAGTGATTTTATTGTGGGTAGGCGAGGCCGCCACGCTAACACGGCTTTCACCGCTCGCAATTCCGTGAGGCGACATTGGATGAAAAGTGCGTCGGCGCGCGCTCCCGCGCAACTTTTCGCCGCTCGACGCAACCGGCTGGGGAATTTATCCCCAATCTTCTTCCCTTCGGGGCTGGCGCGTCGATTCTCTGGACGAATCTTGGCGGTCCCGCGGTCGTCGTGCCGGCTACGCCGCCGCCAACTGCCTGACGACATATTGGAGAATGCCGCCATGGCGGAAGTAGTCGAGCTCGTCGGCGGTATCGATCCGTACAAGGACGGTAATGTCGCGCGTCTTTCCGTCCGCCGACCTGATCGTCACTTTGGCTTCCGAGCGAGGCGTAATCTTGTCGACGTCGCGGATCGTTACTTCCTCATCGCCCGTGAGTCCGAGCGAGGTCCATGACTCGCCCTCCTTGAACTGAAGAGGAAGGACGCCCATGCCGATGAGGTTTGAGCGGTGGATGCGTTCAAAGCTCTCCGCAATGACGGTGCGGATGCCGAGAAGCGCCGTTCCTTTGGCCGCCCAGTCGCGTGAGGAGCCGGTGCCGTATTCCTTGCCGGCGAAGACGACGAGCGGGGTTCCCGCCGCGATATATTTCATCGCGGCGTCGTAGATCGGCATCTCTTCGCCTGACGGAATGTGCCTGGTCATCCCGCCTTCGACGCCTTTCAGCATCTGGTTCTTGATGCGGATATTGGCGAACGTGCCGCGCATCATCACTTCATGATTGCCGCGCCGCGAGCCGTAGGAGTTGAACTCCGAGACCGGGACCTGATGGTCTTTCAGGAACTGGCCGGCGGGACCCTTTTCCTTGATGTCGCCGGCTGGCGAAATATGGTCGGTCGTGATCGAATCGCCGAAGAGCGCGAGGATGTGCGCCCTTTCGATCGGCTGCACCGGCTTCGGCGTCATGGTCATGCCTTTGAAATAGGGCGGGTTCGCGACATAGGTCGAGGTCGGCCAGCGATAGGTCTCGCCGTCGCCCGTATCGATCTTTCGCCACTTCTTGTCGCCTTTGAAGACATCGGCGTAGCGCGATGCGAACATCTTCGCCGTCACATGCTCGCGCACGATCTCGGCGATCTCGCGATTGGTCGGCCATATGTCCTTGAGGTAAACGTTCTTGCCCTGATCGTCCTTGCCGATCGGATCTGTCGTCAAATTGATGTTGAGCGAGCCGGCGATCGCATAGGCGACGACCAGCGGCGGCGAGGCTAGATAGTTCGCGCGCGCATCGGGAGAGACGCGCCCCTCGAAGTTGCGGTTTCCGGAGAGGACCGAACAGACTGCGAGATTGTTTTCATTGACCGCGGCGCTGATCGGTTCGGGGAGAGGCCCTGAATTGCCGATGCAAGTCGTGCAGCCGTAGCCGACGAGGTTGAAACCGAGCGCGTCGAGATCGTCTTGAAGTCCCGCGGCTTTGAGATAATCCGTAACGACTTGGCTTCCCGGCGCGAGTGAGGTCTTGACCCAAGGCTTCACTTTGAGGCCGCGCTTTCTCGCATTGCGTGCGACGAGACCCGCCGCCATCAGGACGGACGGGTTCGACGTGTTGGTGCAGGAGGTGATCGCGGCGATGACGACGTCGCCATTGCCGACATCGTATTTCTCACCTTTGACGGCGGCGCGCTTCGCGCCCTGTCCGGCGAGGCCGTATTCCTTGTCGAGCGCGCTCGCGAAGGACGCGGGCGCATCTTTCAGCGGGACGCGGTCCTGCGGGCGCTTTGGTCCCGCAAGCGAGGGCGACACGGTCCCAAGATTGAGTTCGAGGGTGTCGGTGAATTTCGGATCAGGCGTCGAGGCGTCGCGCCACATGCCTTGCTCTTTCGCATAGGCTTCGACGAGCGCGACGCGCTCGGCGGCGCGGCCCGTCGCCTTTAAATAGCGGATCGTTTCCGCGGTGATCGGGAAAAAGCCGCAGGTCGCGCCGTATTCGGGGGCCATGTTGGCGATCGTCGCCTGGTCTTCGAGCGCAAGGCAGTCGAGGCCTGGTCCATAGAATTCGACGAACTTGCCGACGACGCCTTTCTTTCGGAGCATCTGCGTTACGGTCAAGACGAGGTCGGTCGCGGTTGTTCCTTCCGGGAGCTTCCCCTCAAGGCGGAAGCCGATGACTTCCGGGATCAGCATCGAGACCGGCTGGCCGAGCATCGCGGCTTCAGCCTCGATGCCGCCGACGCCCCATCCGAGGACGGACAATCCGTTGACCATCGTCGTGTGGCTGTCGGTGCCGACGAGCGTGTCGGGATAGGCGTAGATCTCGCCTTTATAGTCGGCGGTCCAGACCGTCTGCGCGAGATATTCGAGATTGACCTGATGGCAGATGCCGGTGCCGGGCGGCACGACGCGGAAATTGTCGAAGGCGCCCTGGCCCCATTTCAGGAACTGGTAGCGCTCGCTGTTCCTCTCATATTCGCGGTCGACGTTTTTCTGGAAGGCGTTCGGTCCGCCGAAATAGTCGACCATGACTGAGTGATCGATGACGAGATCGACAGGCGCGAGCGGGTTGATCTTTTCCGGATCCTGCCCGAGCGCCTTCATCGCGTCGCGCATCGCGGCGAGATCGACGACGGCGGGAACGCCGGTGAAGTCCTGCATGAGGACGCGCGCCGGGCGATAGGCGATCTCGCGGTCGCTCCTGCCAATCTTCAGCCAGTCTGAGAACGCCTTGATGTCGTCGGTTGAAACTGAGCGGTCGTCTTCGAACCGAAGGAGGTTTTCGAGGAGGACTTTCAGCGAGAAGGGGAGGCGCGACAGATCGCCGATGTGCTTTTCCGCCGACTTCAGGGAATAGATGGCGTAAGTCTTGCCGCCGACAGTCAGGGATTTTTTCGCATTCAGGCTGTCACGTCCCGGGATCACAGATTGCCTCCGTTCGCAAATTCCTCAAGAATCGGCGCTCTTATGGCGTATAGGCCGCAGGGGTGCAATTCATACAATCTGCATCTTTTTCTCGCCGCGAAGCGCTGTAAGGATCGACCGCGCCAAAGCTTGTTTCGGGAGTTCAGGGAATGATGACGCGAATCGCAGCCGGGATCGCATGGGCCGCCGCCCTCCTTGGGGCGGCCGTCGCCGCAGACCCTGTGCCGGCAGCGACGTTCAAGGCATGGAGCGTCTTCGTGCAGGATACGGGGACGGACCGGGTGTGCTTTGCCGCTGCGGAGGCTTCCGACAAGTCTCCGAAGTCCGTCAATCACGGCGACATTTTCTTCCTCGTCGCCACGTGGAAGTCGGGCGCCGCTGTGAACCAGCCGAGCTTTCGCGTCGGCTACAATCTCCAGGAAGCGCCGGCACCGACGATCCGGATCGGTTCGGAAAAGTGGGACATGTATGTCTCGGAGAACGAGGCGTTCATCGAGAGCGCGGCGGCCGAGCAGAGCCTCATCGCCTCGATGCGCCGTGGGGCGGACATGCGGATCAGCGCGATGTCGAGCCGCGGCACGGCGACGAGTTATGTCGTCTCGCTCTCCGGCATTTCGGCGGCGCTCGACCGGGTGAAGGACGCCTGCAAGTAACGCTCTTCCTCGCCGTTCGTCCTTCGAGACGCGATGCTTCGCACCGCTCCTCAGGATGAGGATCGCTTCAGCTGCGGCGGCAGGTCCCCTCATCCTGAGGAGCGGACCGAATGTCCGCGCCTCGAAGGATGGGCCGCGGAGAGGCGGTTTGCCGTCTTTCCAAATCGGCTTAGCGTCCGTGCGCTGACGGAAACCGTTCGCCGTGCGAAAGACCAACCAAAGGGACAAACCATGGGCGTCATCAAGGAGTTTCAGGAATTTGCGGTCAAGGGCAATGTGCTCGACATGGCCGTCGGCATCATCATCGGCGGCGCCTTCGGGACGATCGTCAAATCGCTCGTCGATGACGTCATCATGCCGCCGATCGGGCTCCTTCTCGGCGGCGTCGATTTCTCGAGCTTCGCCCTGACCTTGAAGGCGGCCGATGGCGATGCGGCGGCGGTCGCGATCAAATACGGCGCTTTTCTCAACAACGTCATTTCGTTCCTCGTCGTCGCATGGGCGGTGTTCCTGCTCGTCAAGGCCATGAACAACTTCAAGAAGAAGCAGGAAGCCGCCCCGCCGCCCGCCCCGCCGGCGCAGGAAGTCCTCCTCCGCGAAATCCGGGATTTGCTGTCGAAGCGGTGAAAAAACCGAATGCGGCGTCTCCCGGCGTCTCCCGGCGATGTCGGGCGCCGGCTTGACCTCGTTCAAAATTAGGATATATTAGGATATATCCTAAAAATCCTAGGAGGCGCAATGCCGAAGCAAACATTGGCCAAACGTTCTGAAGATGTCGTCTCGAACGTCGTGAGGTTCGAAAAAGAATTAAGCTCGTCGACCGAGCTTCGCTCTCGTCTAGGCCATGCGCACGCCTTTTATGCGACCAAAGATTCGGCTGGCGCATGGAAATTCGCGCCGAGCAAATTCGCCGGCTATCAAGATAATACCGCGAAGAAATATCTGGCGAGCGCGGGCGGAACGGGAACGGCCGACGGTCGTGAGACTGAACGCCATCTGGCGAAGTGGTTTGTGGAATTGGACTCTGAATCGCGATTTGGCCGCGAGCTGTTTTCGCACCTTGAAGAGTTCCTCGAACGCTGGGGCAGTCGCCCGCGAAAAGGCGCACGGATAAATATCCTGAAATCTGATCTGGAAGAGCCGACGTTCCAATTAGCGAAAGCGGCGAATGACGGGTTATTCGACAGGATCTCGGTAGATTCGCGGGTATGCGGCGGGCGGCCTTGCATTGCCGGCACGCGCGTTCGGGTGAGCGACATTCTTTCGATGCTTGCGGAGCATGCGAGCGAGCAGGAGATTCTGGGCGACTTTCCGTACCTGACCCGGACGGATATTGCAGCGGCGCTCGCTTACGGCGCGCGCGCCGCTGATCATCGCGTGATCCGGGCGGCGTGAGGTGCGATTTCTCATCGATGAACAATTGCCGCCGGCGCTTGCGGATCGCTTGCGCGAAAACGGATATGTGGCGGAGCATATTCGAGGCGTAAACCTCGGAGGCGCGCCCGACGCCAAAATACGCGCATATGCGGCTCGAAGCGGCGCCGTCCTGACCACGAAGGACGAAGACTTCGCAAGCCCCGACAGGGCAGAGAAGTTCGCCGTCTTGTGGGTCAGGCTCGGCAATACCACGAACGAGGCCCTCTGGAGGGCTCTGGAGCCGCATTTGCCGGAAATCGTTGCGGCGATCGAACGGGGCGAGCGCCTTATTGAGATTGCCTGACGCGCTGCGGCTTGTTGGGTGAGAACGCGATTGTGAAGCGCTGGGTGCGCGGCTATAGGCGGCGCCATGATCCCGCTCAAGAATATCCGTAACTTTTCGATCGTCGCCCATATCGACCATGGGAAATCGACGCTCGCCGACCGCCTCATCCAGAAGACGGGCGGGCTTGCCGACCGGGAAATGAAGGAGCAGGTGCTCGACTCGATGGAGCTTGAGCGCGAGCGCGGCATCACCATCAAGGCGCAGACCGTGCGGCTCGAATACCGGGCGAGGGACGGCGAGACTTACATTCTCAATCTCATCGACACGCCCGGCCATGTCGATTTCGGCTATGAGGTGAGCCGGTCCTTGTCCGCCTGCGAGGGCGCGCTCCTCGTCGTCGACGCCTCTCAAGGGGTCGAAGCGCAAACGCTCGCCAATGTTTATCAGGCGATCGACGTCAATCTCGAAATC
>JBMOOR010000135.1:0-1872 GCA_049324555.1 Pseudomonadota bacterium
GCTCGTTAAGATGTTTCAAGCGCTGCGGCGGCGGCATTCGCGCGAGCGCCTCGGGACGGCGCCCAACTTGCTTCATCAACTGACACCCGTCGCGATCCGAGGCGCGCCGCCTCCCATGGGCGTGCTTCCAAGTCCGCGCGGAATTGGTTAGAGCGGTCACAGTCGATAAGGGCGTAGTCAATGGCGGCGATTCTCCTCGCGGAAGACGATGAATCCATGCGGCGCTTCCTGAAAAAGGCGCTGGAGAAGGCCGGCCATTCGGTCGTTGACGCCGGTCAGGGCGATGAGGCGCTGACGGAATTGCAGCTCAGGGAATTCGATCTTCTCCTCACGGACATCGTCATGCCCGTCATGGACGGCATCGAACTCGCCCGCCGGGCGGCGCAGATCGATCCTGAAATGAAGATCATGTTCATCACCGGCTTCGCCGCCGTCGCGCTCAATCCCGCGAACCGCGCGCCGGAAGAGGCCAAGGTCCTCTCCAAACCCTTCCACCTCAAGGACCTCGTTCAGGAAGTCGAGCGCATGGTCGCCGCCTGAGGCGGCCGCGCCCTGCAAGGCCTTGCGTCATTCCGCTTTTGAGGTTAGAGGCGCGGTCTTTCGGGCGCATAGCTCAGGGGTAGAGCGCCACCTTGACACGGTGGAGGCCCGTGGTTCGATACCACGTGCGCCCACCATTTACTCTTTCTTTCAGTCGAAAACGAAAGGCCCTCCCCCCAGCCGGGCCGCCGGACCAGACCCCGCCAGGGAAAATACCGCGTTAACCGAAATGTCGTAGCCAGACCATTATGGCTGAGACGAGATCGCTGTCCGTCGCAAAGTGCGCAGCGACCGGCCGCGCGGACGACAGCGTCGGCGCGGGCGAGCGCTCGGGCATGTCCGAATTCAGCCGGCTTCGGGGCGCCTTTCGAGACCGGGCGCTTGAAAATGCTTACCGCAAGCATCTTGAGACGAGCGCGCTGCCGCATGAGCGGCGCATCTGGCTCGTCATGTCCTTCGCTTATTTCATCTACAGCGTTCTCGACGTGCTGACGATCCCGGCGCACCTCGTCCCGGCGATCCTGACGGTCCGATGCCTCATTCTCACTCCGATCGCCCTCTCCATGCTTGCGCTCACCTATGTCGAGCGCATGAAGCCTTATATCGGCGCGATGTTCGCTTTCGGCGTCTTCCTGTCGGGCATCAGCATCGTCTGGATGATTTCGGTGATGCCCGCGCAAGGATCTCCGCCCTACATTATCGGCGTCATGATCGTCTTCATCTTCGCCGCGTCGAACGTAAGGATGCCGTTCCCCGCCGCAACCGGCGCCTTCACGCTGACGGCTGTCGCCTATTCATTCATCCTTCTCAGCGATCCGAAATTCACGCGGACCGACATCATCGCCGGCCATTTCTTCATGGTCTCTTCAACGGGCGCCGCCATCCTCACCAATCTTGTTCAGGAAATCCGTCTGCGGATGATCTGGATCAATAACGAAAGGCGGCGCAGCGATGCGGAACGCATCGAGGAGCTGATGATCGAGGCGACCGCTTCCGATCAGTCGAAGATCAACTTCCTGTCGATCCTCAGCCACGAACTTCGAACGCCGCTTCACCAGATCATCGGCTTTTCCGAAGTGCTGCGCTCGTCCGGCGATCACGCCGACAGCGCAAAGGCGTCGGAATATCTCGGGGAAATCCATTCCTCTGCGCATCGTCTCCTCGCGTCGATCGCGAAGATGCTGCGTTACGCCGACGCGACCGCCGGCAAGATTTCCTACAATTACGACCGCTACCAGGTGTCGGAAATCGTCGAATTCGCGATCGAGCAGTTCGCCTCTCGCGCGGCCCAGCGCGAAATCTCGATCGAAGCCGGCGCCGTCGCCGACGCAT
>JBMOOR010000136.1:0-16726 GCA_049324555.1 Pseudomonadota bacterium
GATCGATCGTCACGCGGACATTTATCTCGCCGATACGCTCGGCGAGCTTGGGCTCTTTTATCGCCTTTCAAACGCAGCCTTTGTCGGCGGCAGCCTTGTTCAAAAAGGCGGACACAACCCGCTCGAACCGGCGCGATTGGGCTGCGCGATCCTGCATGGTCCGCATATTTTCAACTTTGTTGAGACTTACGCCGACATCCGCAGCGCCGGCGGCGCAGCTCTGGTGAGGAATGACCGCGAGCTTGCCGCAGCGATCAAGCGGCTTCTCGCTGACCGGAAGACGCGGCAGGCGATGGCGGATGCGGCGCGCGGCGCAGCAGAAGAAAATGCGGAGCGCGTTCTGTCCGACGTCGTCGGCGCGCTCGATCTTCGTTCCTCGGCGCAATGAAGGAACCGTGGTTTTGGCGCGATGAAGGGCTCGCTGCGCGCGCTGTCGCCGCCGCCTTGACGCCCGCCGCAGCGCTTTACGATCTCGGGCAGCGATTCCGGATGGCGACGACACGCGCCGCCCATATCGACGCTCCCGTCATCTGCATCGGCAACGCAACACTCGGCGGCGTTGGCAAAACGCCATTCGCGCTCCTGTTGCACAGCCTCCTTACGGCTCACGGCGTTAGCGCGCATTTCCTGTCGCGCGGGCACGGCGGCGCGTTGAAAAAACCTACGCAAATTTGCCTTGAGCACACAGATGAAGAAGTCGGCGACGAGCCGTTGCTTCTCGCCGCCGCAGCGCCGACGTGGATCGCGAAATCAAGACTTGAAGGAGTGCGGGCGGCGGCCAGGGCGGGTGCGAAAGCGATCATCATGGACGATGGATTTCAGAATCCGACGATCCGCAAGGATGCCGCTATTCTGCTCATTGACGCGGCCGACCCCGCCGGAAACAGCCGCGTTTTTCCAGCGGGGCCGCTGCGCGAACCCATTGCGCGGGCGCTTGCGCGCGCCGATGCGGTTGTTTTTGTCGGCGCCGGCTCGCCTTCGCTCGATCTCGAAGGACGGCCCCTCTTTCACGTCGCCACCGACATCGCGCCGACGATCGCCCCGCAAAGGGTCATCGCCTTTTGCGGAATCGGCCGGCCCGCGCGCTTTTTTGAGAGCCTCGAAAAGAAGGGCTTTTCGCTGTCCGCCAGAATCGCCTTTCCCGATCATCATCGCTTTCAGCCGGCGGAAATCTCGGCGCTGCGCGCGAAGGCGAAAAAAGAGGGCGCCGCGCTCATCGCCACGGAAAAAGATACGGCGCGCCTCGCGCAGGAGGATCGAGGAGGAATCGCGACGGCGAAACTGATCATGACCGTCGACGACCCGGACCGGTTGGCGGCGTTTGTTCTTTCAAGAATCGGACGCGCACCATGAGCGATGCCGGGACGGATGAAGTCACGCTGCCGGAACCGCGCAGCAACCGACCGGTGACGCTCGCTCATCGCGCGGAATATTCGCTTGCGGTTGCGCTCGGCGCCTTCTTCCGCCTCATTGGCGTTGACGCTGCCTCGGCGATCTCCGGCGCCTTCACCCGGTCAATAGGGCCGCTGATTTCGCCGATTTCAAATCGGGCGCGGACCAATCTGAAGATCGCTTTTCCAGACTGGCCGTCCGAAAAGGTCGAAGCGACGATCCGCGACGTATGGGAGAACCTCGGCCGAACGACGGCCGAATTCGCACATCTTTCAAAATTCGATCCTGATGCGGAACATTCGCGCGTTGCAATCGTCGGGCGCAGCGCATTCGAAGCCATTGCGAAGGGGGAAAAGCCTGCGATTTTCGTGTCGGGGCATTTCGCCAATTGGGAGGTGATGTCGATCGCCTTGCACGCTGTCGGGTTGTGCTACGGCGTCATCTATCGCGCGGCGAACAATCCGTTGATCGACGCCCTTATCATTCGCGAGCGCGCAAAAGTCATGTCTCGTAGGCAAATCCCGAAAGGAAAGCGCGGCGGGCGCGACATGATCGAGGCGCTGAACGCCGGCGCTTCCCTCGCGATGCTTGTCGATCAAAAGCTCAACACCGGCGGAATTCTCTCGCCCTTTTTCGGCAAGGCGGCGATGACGGCGCCCGCCGCGGCGCGCCTCGCGCTCAAATATCGAGCGCCCGTCATTCCGCTGGAAATCGAGCGCCTCAACGGCGCGCGCTTTCGCGTCATCGCGCACGATCCGATCGCCTTCGCGCCTTCCGGCAATCTCAACGCCGACACGCAGAAACTGACTGACCTCATCAATCTCGAACTTGAGAAAATG
Source organism: Pseudomonadota bacterium (assembly GCA_049324555.1). GTDB lineage: Bacteria > Pseudomonadota > Alphaproteobacteria > Caulobacterales > Parvularculaceae > Amphiplicatus. Next base: position 2,232 of record JBMOOR010000136.1, read on the forward strand.
ATTCGCGCAAGGCCGGGGCAATGGCTTTGGCTGCACCGGCGGTGGGGGAAGGAGGAGTATCGCGAACGATGATACGGCAGCGCGGCCCGTTCCGGTCGCACCGGCGATAAAGCTTATTCGCGGAAAGATGCCAAACCTTCGGAGCCGCGCACCAACACCCGCGGCGGGTAGTTAACCGACGTTCGCTGGCGATCAATAGAATGGCATCATTGGGTCGACAGCCAACTGGACCCCTCCAACAACCAGTGAATTTCCGGTCTGATTTCGGCGCGACGGGTTCGGCGTCTGGGCTTTGCCGGTGAGACCGGCGTGTCGTCGGTGTTCTGATCTGCACGGCGGCGGCCTTTTGGCCTGCAATCATGCCGGCGCTGCGGCTTGTCGTCGGTGGAAGACGAGGCGGCGCATGTTGTAGGCGATGTTGACGAGGCCGATCTTGATCGTCGCGCGGTCGAGGCCGATCGTCCTGATCTTCATCCCCATGCGGTGTTTCTGGTCGGCGAAGACGTGCTCGACGAAGGCGCGGACCTTTGACTTGGTCGCGTTGCCGCGCCGTACGTGTTCGGGCATCGGCCGGCCCTTCGGCTTCCTCCTGTGGATGTGGCTGACGAGGCCATGGCGCGAAAGCCAGGCTTCATTGGCTTTCGAGCGATAGGCCGTGTCGGCCCAGACGCTGGTCGCCAGAAGATCGCCCCGCACGAGGTCTTTGAGTTGTGCGCCGTCATGGCGGGCGGCGTCGGTCACTTTGAACGACCGGATGAAGCCGTGCGCGCGGTCGGTCATCACATGCGACTTGTAGCCGAAGGACGGGATCGCGATGTCGACCTGGCCTTTCGGGGCGTCGTCCTTCTTCTTCGAATATTTGATCGTCCAGCGCGCGTCGTTCGCGGGTTCGCTCGAACCGATGGCGCTCGCCCGCTCACCCTTCTGCGCCGCCTTCTTCGGATTGCTCCAGATCTCATCGGCGGACTTGCCGTCCTTGATCGCGGCTTTCTCCTCATCGGTGAGCCGCTGCTTCGGCGCGGCGATGAGGCTCGCATCGACGATCTGGCCGTGCGTCGCGCGATAGCCGCCGGCGACGATCTGCGCGTCGAACGCCGCAAACAGAGCATCGATGACGCCGGCCTTCTTCAGCGTCTCGCGGAACGTCCAGATCGTGTTCCTGTCCGGCGCCTTGTCGCCGAGCGACAGCCCGAGGAACCGCATGAACGACAGCCGGTCGGTGATCAGGAACTCGGCGCGCTCGTCAGAGAGATCATTCAAAGCCTGCAGGATCAGCACCTTGAACATCAGCACCGGGTCGAAGGCGGGCCACCCGCCCTTCGCCCCGTCCGAGCGCTTCAGCGCCGCATCGAGGATCGGCCGGAACCCCTCGAAATCAACAACCGCCGCCATCGCCTCCAGCGGATCGCCCAAATCGCTGACCCGCTTCAGCCGCTCATCAACATCAAAAAACCCGCGCTGTTTCATCCCAAAAGGGAATCACAAAATCGCCGGAAAATCTGAGAGGTTTTTGGAGGGGTCCATGTGCATCCCATGCACCAATTGGCGCCACTCCGCACACGGATGGTGCCAAAAACATGACGTGCAGACAAGGACTTACGGTGCGCCATGCGCCATTACTTTAATCTTGCCCTAACAAAATCGGGCAGCAATTCCCCAATTGGCGAACTTGATGACCAACGGAAGACCCCCTCGGCATCATCCGGCAACTTCGCGTCCGAGATCGCCTCGGCGACCGAGAAGGCGTGGGTCAAGTTCTTCATTTCACAACGAAGGGGGCTGGGCCTGACAAGCGCGTCAAGGTCATCGAGCGCGCTCAGAAAGCTGTCGGCGCTGAATGCACACCACTTCGGATCCGACGACGCGAGATATCGAAAGAGGTAGCAGATATTCGACCAGTAAGCGACGCTCATCAGCTTTTTGGGCGGCGCCTCTTTCACGGCCAACGCGGTAGCTTCAGCGTCGGCGGAAATGCGCTCGATCTGCGCCTTGTGATCTCCCTGCAACACGCCAACCGCCATTGATTTCAGGCCCGCATCTGTTTCCGCGCCCACTGATCCCGCTGTGATCGCGAAGGATGAAAGCCGACCCCAGAAGTAGCAGTGCATCGCCACTCGAAACGAATTCGCACCAACTTGCAGCGCATCGCGCAAGCGCTCAAAGGCAGTCACTTTATCAAGATTTTCAAAGGTCAATCTTCGATTCCTCGATCTCTCAGTTGCGCCATACATTCCTCGCAAATTGGACGACTGGCACCCACAGCAACCGGTGTCTGTCCTGCCGCTTCAGTAACGGCGCGTCGCGCCGTAGGGCGGGGTTTACCCCGCCTCTTCAGCGCTCGCCAAGGTGCGCAGATTTCCAATCTCCGGGCGGAACGTCGATCGGCCGCCGATTTTTCCTTCTTCCAGTCGCGCCACGTCGAGAACGGCCATTCATCGGGGTCGGCGACCAATCCATGCTTGACCGGATTCCAGTGAATATAGCCGACATGCCGCGACAGGTCTTCGTCGCTGCGGATCAGATGTTCCCAATATCTCGATTGCCAGACGCCGCGCTCTCCTTTTCGGGCGTTGCTCTTGGCGCTTTCGGGCAGCCGCCGCGTGAACCCCGCCTTCAACTGCGAGAGGCGCGCCGGAAAGTCGTGATCGCCGCCCGGCAGCCGCCAGAGGAAATGCATATGTTCGGGAAGGATGACCGCCGCAATCGTTTCAAACGGGCGCGCCGCGGCGACGTCGCGCCATGATGCGCGGAGCGCCTCGATTTCCCGAATGAGCAGGTCGCTCCGCCGGTCATCGAGACAGACCGTCAGGAAATAGGTTCCGCCATCGGCGTAAAGGCGTCGGTAATCCGGCATGACGTCAGGAAAACACGCTTCCGCTGCGCGCCACTGGCGTTGGAGTGGCGGGGTAAACCCCGCCCTACTCCGTGGCCGCACCTTCCGCGCCGCACTCGCCTTGCGAGGCGACGCTGACGCCCGCCGCCGCCGCGCTGCACGCATTGCCATAGGTTTTGCCGTCGCAGCCGCAGACGGGGTTGTAATCCATCGTGCAGGCTTCGGGCTTCGCCTCGCAGGTTCCCGCGGCGTCGGCGATCGAAGCGCATTCGCCTTCCTTGTAGGCGCAGTAATCGCCCTCATTAAGGCATTGGATGGCCGCGATGCCGCCGCATAGGCCGCCGGTTTCGCCCGTTGGAATCGCTGCCGGCGTTTCCTCCGCCGGCGCTGGTTCAGCGCCCGCCAGCTCGGCCGCCGGCGCTTCCGCGACGACATCGGCCGCGGGCTGCGCCGCTTCAGGCGCCGCCTCTTTCTTTGCGCAGGCGGCGAGGAGAACTGCAGCGGCGATCAAAACAAAAGCGCGCATCAATCGTCATCCTTCTTCATTTGGGCTTGCATGTAGAGCGGCTCGCCGAGCTTTGCGATCAAATCGAGCTGCGTTTCGAGATAGTCGATGTGGCCTTCTTCCGATTCAAGAATGCGCGCCATCACCTCGCGGCTGACATAGTCCTTGACGGTTTCGAAATAGGCGATCGCCTCCTTGTAGAGCGGGTGCGCGCGATGTTCGGCGCGAAGGTCGCACTCAAGGCACTCCTTGACGCTCTCGCCGATATAAACCTTGTCGAGATCTTGAACGTTGGGGAGCCCTTCGAGGAAGAGGATGCGTTCGATCAATTCGTCCGCATGCTTCATTTCGTCGATCGATTCGTCGTACTCGACTTTCGCGAGACGCTTCAAGCCCCAGTTCTTGAAAATGCGCGCGTGCAGGAAGTATTGGTTGACCGTCGTCAGTTCGAGCTTCAGCGCCTTGTTGAGGTATTCGATGACTTTCGGATCGCCCTTCACACGCGCTTCCTCCCTCTCGCTTTTCCAAACAATAAGGCGCTCGCTGCTTACAGCAAGCGCCAAGTGCGCTATGACCGAGCGGAGCGCTGCTGCTCAATTGAGCGCAAACTACTCGGCGGCGAGTCTAATTCGCCCACGCTCGTCGCGCGACGTTTCAATGATCTTCGCGACGTCGGGCAGGCACTTGCCGCATTGCGGACGCGCATCGCAGCGGCGGAAGACGTCTCCAACGCTCCGCGCGTCGACAGCCGCGGCGGCGAGTTGCCGGTCTTTCAGCGCATTGCAAATGCAGACGTACACGAGCGATCCGATAGTTTTCCGGGGGCATCCCGCTATGCGGAATTTATGCAACTGAGAATGATTGTCAATAACAGGGTTGCAAAAAGCCGCCAAAGAGCAAATTTGCAAGGGATTTTCCAGCAATATCAATAAATTAAGGCCAAAGCGTCGCGACGGCCGGCGCGCGTCCAACTAATTCGCTGCCGACACTGGTTGATCGGTCGGCATCTCGCCCGCGACGAGTTGCGGGTCGACGAGCGTCCCGACCCATTTGAGGCTCCAGTGCATATGGGGGCCGGTCGCGCGGCCCGTCGCCCCGACGGCGCCGATGACCTCTCCCGCTTCCACCTTGTCGCCCGGCTTCACGTCGAGCCGCGACAGGTGAAGGAAAGCGCTTTCGAGCCACTGGCCGTGGTCAATGAGGACGAGCCCGCCCTCGAAATACATGTCGCTTTCAGCGAGACGCACGACGCCCGCCGCCGGAGCCTTCACCGGCGTTCCCGCGGGCGCGGCGACGTCGACGCCCGAATGCGGCGTCTTCGCTTCGCCGTTGAGAATCCGCTGCGAGCCGAAAACGCCGCTGATCCGGCCGGTCACCGGCCAGGAAAACCCGGCGGCCCAGAATGGCGAAATATCCGTCTTGGCGCGGGCCGCCTGCTTCTTCTGTTTGTCTTCCTCAATCTTTGCGAGCTGCTCTTCGGTGAAGCCGGAGACCTTTGACTGGTCGAGCCCGTCTATACGGTCGACCGGAAATTCGCGATCCGCAATTTCGAGCGCCTGGCGAACGACCGAGCCGTCGACATGGGTCACAACGAGCAGCGCCGTCGCGCCGTGATCGCGTCCGAAGCCGAGAACGAAGCGCCCGTCCTCGCTCACCATCACCGGTTCGCCGTCTAGGGCCGCTCTCGCGCCGGGGAGCGTCTGCCCGAACACGAGACCGCCCTGCGTCAAGCGGCCTTCAAGCGCGATGCTCGCCGATTGGTCGTCAAAGACTCGCTGCCGGTCGTCGGCGTCTTTCATAGCCGCTTCAAAACTCGCCTTCCTGGCGAGATCTGTTTCGTCGGCGCTCGCTACCGGCGCCGCTTGCGGCGGGTGCGGAGTCATGGAATCGCGTTCACCCGCCATCGTCGGCGCGGCGAGGCAGCCGCCGAGCGCGATGGTTCCCGCAAACAAAAGCAGCCTGGCGCTCATGCTGGCGCCCTTTGCAGCTTCAATCCGAAGCCTGTCATCGCCGCTTCGGCATTCGCATACGCTTCCTGCTTGTCGACATTCCAGTACTTCAATGATTCAAGCGGAATTCTTGCGCCCGTCACCGCGCACTTCACATATCGCCCAGGCTTGACCACTGCAAATTCCGCATCGAGATAATTCACAACGGCTTCGCCGTCGCGGTTTGACGGGCCTGAATCAAATGGGTTCATATCGCCATCTCATATTGCTTCCGGCGCGCACGATATCCGCGACTACCTCCTCAGCGTCGATAGATAGGCCGAAAGATCATCGACCTTTTCAGATTCGACGATAAGGTTCGGCATTGTCCGATGCGGAGTTCGCAAGAGCACGGCGAGCGCAGTGCGGGTCATGTCCGGCCGGTTCGCGAGCGCGTCGAACGCCGGCGCTGCGGGATTGGGCGACTGGGGTTCGCCGGCTGATATCGCATGACATTCAGCGCAGGACCCCTCCGCAATCGAAAATCCGCGCTCGGCGGCGCTCAAGGCTGATTCGGACGGCGTCGCATCGTCGTGCGAAACGCAGGCGGCGCAAGCAAGGCAAGCGGCGGCGATCGCCGCCGTTTGACTGGCGACTTTTGTCCCCGCTTCCACCGCCGTGATGCAAAATAAATTGCGCATGTCCCTGACTCTCCCGCTGCGCCCGCCGCAACGTCGACGGTCAAGGATATGACGAAGCGGAAATTAGTCAAACAGTCCCTTCTGTTCGGGTTTTTTCGACCTTGTTTGTCGCCTCGCCGTCGCCTCACGAAGCTCGGCGGCGCGCGTTCCATCGGCGAAGATGAGGGCTACGGCGCCGCTCGCGGGAAGGTCAGAGGCGCGGCGCGCAACGACGCCATCCGCTTTTCTCACAAGCGCAAAGCCTCGATCGAGAACGCCTTGATAGGAAAGCGAGCGCAAAAGATTTGCAACCGCGGAGAGCCGGTCGGCGGATCGATTTAACATCCGCTCACGGACGGTGGCGAGATGAACCGCCGAGCGGTTGAGCAACCTCCAATCCTCGCTGACTTTGCGGGCGAGGCGCTCGCGGCTCATCCGATTGGCCAATCCATCAAGATTGAGCCGCTTGCGTTCAAAGCCCAGCCTCAGCGTTCTTTTGCCAAAGCGGCCGCCCCCGCGTTCAAACTTCGCCCGCGCCGCATCGCTGCGTGCGCGCAGCGCCGCAAAAAGGCGATCGGCGGCGCGGTCCAGCCGCTGCCCCGAGGCGCCGACCGCGTCCTCCGGCCGCCCAAGCCCGCGCGCGGCCGACGTTACGCGAATTCTTCGCTCGTCAAGGCGCCGCGCCTCCGCCGTGATCATGCGTCGATGCTTGTTGAAGACTTCCGCAAGAAGCTCGGAACGCATCGGCACGGCCTTCTCGGCGGCCGCAGTCGGCGTCGGCGCGCGCAGATCCGCGGCGAAATCGATGAGCGTCGTATCGGTTTCATGCCCGACTGCGGATATCAGCGGGATTTTGCTCTCCGCCGCGGCGCGCACCACGATTTCTTCGTTAAAGCACCACAGGTCCTCAAGACTGCCGCCGCCGCGCGCGACGATCAAAACATCCGGACGCGGAATATCGCCCGTCTCGGGAAGATCATTGAACCCGCGAATCGCTGCAGCGATCTGCAGTTCCGCGCCTTTGCCCTGCACCATCGTCGGCCAAACGACGACATGACGCGGGAATCGTTCGCGCAGGCGGTGAAGAATGTCGCGAATGACCGCGCCCGAGGGCGAAGTGATGACGCCAATGACTTCCGGCAGAAAAGGAATCGGCCGCTTCCGCGCGGCGTCAAAGAGCCCTTCCGCCGCCAGTTTCTTTTTTCTCTCCTCAAGGATCGCCATCAATGCGCCGACGCCGGCCGGCTCGAGGCTGTCGATGACGATCTGGTATTTCGACTGGCCGGGAAAGGTTGTGAGCTTTCCCGTCGCCACAACTTCCATGCCCTGTTCAGGCGCAATCCTGAGACGCTGCGCATTCCCTTTCCAGACGACGCCCGAAATCGTCGCATTCTCGTCTTTGAGGTCGAGATAAATGTGGCCGGACGCCGCGCGCGTCACGCGGCCGAGCTCGCCCTTGACGCGCACGAAACCGAAGCCGTCCTCAATGACGCGCTTCACCGCGCCGGCCAGCTCCGACACGGAGTATTCATGTATGTTGTGGGTTGATCCGGCCTCCATCCTTTGCTTAAAGCACGAATTGGGTGGTGCGATAAGCGCCGGTTGTTGCGTTGCGCGGGCTCCGCGAGCGATGATTTTCTGGCGAATGCGGCAGTCTCGCGAGACTTTCCTTGGCGGAGAGAACCCTCAGCCTGTCATTGCGCATTGGGGTTCATAGGGAGACTGAGCCGTGAAGATTTCCTACATATTGGCTGCTTCCGCAGCCGCACTGACGATCGGAATGGGCGGGTTCGAGTTGACGAAGCCCGAAGCCGGCGCGCCGTTCATCAGTCCGCTCGATCTCGTCCGCAGCGCCTGCGGCAAGGATGCGGCGGCGATCTTCAAGCGCCGCGCCTATTTCGCCGCGATCGGTTCGGCTTGGGCGGCGACGCAAGGCGAAACGCCCTCCGCCTCGACCCACGCTGCGATGATGACGACGCCGGGCGTCGCCTATGCGATCGTAACGAAAAGCGCGGAGGCGCAACGTCTCTTCAATGCGGGCCTCGCCCACATGTGGAACTTCAATCACGGCGCGGCGATCGACGCTTTCAAGGCGGCCCAGGGCGCCGATCCCGACTGCGCCATGTGCTATTGGGGCGAGGCGTTCGCGCTTGGCCCCAACATCAATGCGCCGATGATGGACGATGCTGTCGCGCCCGCCTATGCGGCGACGCAAGGCGCGATGGCGCGCCGCGAGCATGCGAGCGAGAAGGAGCGCGATCTCATCGAAGCGTTGACGCCGCGCTATGCAAAGGCGCCGCTTACGGATCGCAGCGCCCTCGACGAAGCCTTCGCCGCCGCAATGGAAAACGTCGCTGAAAAATATCCGGACGACGATTTCATCCTTGCGCTTGCGGCGGAGGCGAACATGGACACGCAGCGCTGGGATTATTGGCAGGCGGACGGACGGACGCCCAAGGGGCGCGCGCAGAAATCCGTCGACCTTATTGAGAAGATCCTTGCGCGCAGCCCCGATCATCAGGCGGCGATCCATCTCTACATTCACATGACGGAAGCCTCGGACAACCCGTTCCGCGCAGCGCCCTACGCCGACAGGCTTGCGGCGCTGTCGCCGGGCCTCGGCCACCTGATGCACATGCCCTCTCACACCTGGTCTCGCATCGGACGCTGGCGCCAGGCGATCGACGACAACGTCAAGGCCGCGTCGGCGGACGAAGCGTTTCTCGCCGGCGGGCGCGCGAGCCCGATGTATGAATTCGGCTATTACGTCCACAACGTGCATTTCGTGCTGTGGTCGGCGCAGCTTGCGGGCGACGCGCCGACCGCGCTCGCCATGGCGAAAAAGCTCGACGCGAAACTCCCTTATGAAATGGCGGCGGCGGTGCCGATCGCGCAGCCGATCAAGGCGGCGCCGCTCTACGCCTTCGCCCAGTTCGGCGATCCGGCCGAGGTGATGGCGCTCGAAGCGCCGGGCGATGAATTTCCCTTCCTCAAGGGCGCCTGGCATTACGCGCGCGGCGAGGCGCTGGCGAAAAAGGGCGACGCGGCGGGCGCGCGGGCCGAGGCGGACGCCATCGAGAAAATCATCGACACGGGGGACCTCAAGGGCCTTGTCGATAACCTCATCCCGGCGCCGGACATCCTGAAAATCAGCAGGCTGACGGTTCTCGCCCGCGCCGCCGCTGCGGAAGGCGATCTCGCCGGCGCAATCAAGTCGATGGAGCAGGCGGTCGCGCTGCAAGAGGCGCTCAACTACACAGAGCCCGCCTATTGGTATTACCCGGCGAAGCAGACGCTCGCCGCGATGGTGTTGAAGCGCGGCGAGGCCGAGCGCGCCGAGCAGCTCTTCGTCGAATCTCTCGCTGAATGGCCGAACAACGGCTGGGCGTTTTACGGCCTGGCGGAAGCCTACAAGGCCCAGCACGACAAGGACGCGCGCAAATACGCCGAAAAGATGATGAACGCCGCATGGCTTGGCAAGGAAAAGCCGGCGCTTGACCGGCTTTGACATCGTTCCCCTTCGCCGGCGCGACCGGCGAAGGGGAACATTCAATATTTGCCTTTCTCGCGCGCCGTTCTAAATCACGGCTCATGCAAGGCGTTCTTTCAACTCGTTCCGTCATTCGCATCGCCGGCGAGGATGCGCGCAATTTCCTGCAAGGCCTCGTGACGCAGGATGTGCTGCACATTGCGGAGGGGAACGCGGTTTTCACTGCTCTGCTGACGCCTCAGGGAAAGATCCTGTTTGACTTCTTTCTCGTTCCGGCGCCGAAGGGCTTTTTCATCGACTGCGATATGACAAGCGCTGCAGCGCTTCTCAAGAGGCTTGCGCTGTATAAATTACGGGCGAAAGTTGCGATCAGCAATGAACCTGACCTCGCGGTCGCCATTGGAAGATTGGAGGGGAGCGCGTTCGCGTCTTATCCCGATCCGCGCCTTAAGGAATTGCCGCACCGCATCGTAATAGCGCGCGAACGCGACGCTTCGTCGGCTGACGATGATTATAATCTGCTGCGGCTTTCGTTGGGCGTCCCTGAATTCGGCCGGGATTTTGAGGCCGACGAAGTCTTCCTGCTTGACGTCAACTACGACGCGCTGAACGCGGTCAGCTACCAGAAGGGCTGTTTTGTCGGTCAGGAAGTGACGAGCCGGATGAAACGAAAGGCGGAAGTCCGCAAACGGACCTTGATCGCACGCTTTGACGGGGAGGCGCCGGCGAAGGGAACGCCCCTGATGTCGGGCGACGCCGCGGTCGGCGAGCTGCTTTCGGGTCGAAACGATGTCGCGCTCGCTCTCGTCCGCCTCGACCGCCTGAAAGCCGCCGAATCCGAGGGGATTGCGCTGACCGCAGACGGCAGAGCCCTGCAAATCGCGTTTCCGGCCTATCTCGAACGCGGCTAGGCTAAGGACCAATCCGGTCAACAGGAGCTGGAAAATGACCCCAACGGCTGTCGCGCTTCTCGGTTTTGTCGCCTGGACAATTTTCCTGGTGGCGTGGCTTGGCGTATTTCGCGTTTCGCTCGCCCTGTCCGGCAAGAAGAAAGAACCGGGCTTCAGTCCCTCGGGCGAAGATCTTGAGGGCTTCGGCCGCCGCCTCACGCGCGCCCACGCCAATTGCTATGAAAATCTCCCCGTCGCGGGCGCGGTCCTTCTCTACGCGATTGCGACGAGCCAGACGGCGATTACGGATGAATTCGCACTCCCCTTCCTTAGTGCGAGATTCTTGCAATCGCTGACGCATCTTGTTTCAACAAGCAGGCCCGCCGTGCTCGTGCGCTTTTTGCTTTACATCGTTCAAAACGTCATTCTCGTAATCTGGCTTCTTAGACTGACGCACATGCTCTGAGACATAATGGCGGACAAGCACCTCCATTGCCCGTGGGCCCCCGCGAATGACGCGCTCTATCGTCAGTATCATGACGAAGAGTGGGGCGTTCCGGAGTTTGACGACCGAGCGCTTTTTGAGAAGCTGATCCTTGACGGTTTTCAGGCGGGGCTCTCCTGGCGAACGATCCTCTACAAGCGGGAAAACTTCCGCCATGCGTTTGACGGCTTTCAAGTCGACAAGATCGCGCGTTATACGCCCAGGAAAGTCGAACGGCTCCTCAAGGACGAAGGCATCATCCGATCGCGCTCAAAGATCGAGGCGACCATCGGCAACGCCCGCGCCTATCTGAACGTGATGGAGAGCCGCAAGGACGGATTTTCGGGGCTGCTCTGGGACTTTGTCGGCGGCGCCCCCATCGTCAATCGCTGGACGCATTTCCGGGAGGCGCCGACAAAATCCGCCGCGGCGGAGGCGATGTCAAAAGAACTCAAACGCCTTGGCTTCAAATTCTGCGGGCCGACCATTCTCTACGCTTTCATGCAGGCGACAGGCATGGTGAATGATCACGAAATAGCGTGCCCGCGCTGGAAAGCCCTGCAGAAGAAGCGATAATCCGCCAGGGGCGTTGCCTCGTCCCTCCAAGCGGCGCAAATTGCCGTTTCCTCCGCCGAGGCGGATTTATCGTAGAGCACTCGACATGACGATCGCCGACGTCCGCATCATCGCCACCGGACTATTTACGCCGCCGAACACAATTTCGAATGCGGAACTCGTCACCGCGTTCAATGAATATGTCGCGCTCTACAACGCGGAAAATGCGCGGGCAATCGAAGCAGGCGCGGTCGAGCCGTTACAGCCTTCGTCTGCGGAATTCGTCGAGAAGGCGTCCGGCATCAAGTCTCGCCATGTGATGGACAAGGCGGGAATTCTTGACCCGAAACGTATGGCGCCGATGATCCCGGCGCGCGGCGACGAGGAATTGTCCGTGCTCGCTGAAATCGCCGTCGCCGCTGCGCGCGATGCGCTCAAGGCGGCCGACCTCCGCCCTGCCGACATAGACGGCGTCATCTGCGCGGCGTCGAACATGCAGCGCGCGTACCCGGCGATGGCGGTCGAGATTCAAGCCGCGCTCGGGATTGCAGGCTTCGCGTTCGACATGAATGTCGCCTGCGCGTCGGCGGCGTTCGGGATCGAAACAGCGCTCGGCCTTATTCGTGCGGGATCGAAGCGAATCTTGATGGTCAACCCTGAAATCTGCACGGCGCATTTGAATTTCCGCAACCGTGACAGCCATTTCATCTTCGGCGACGTCGCCACCGCTGTTATAGTCGAGCGAAATGACGGCGAGACGCGCGGCGAGGCCTGGGACATCGTTTCGACGCGGTTGAAAACCGTTTTTTCCAACAATATCCGCAACAATCTCGGCTTCCTCAATCATTGCGAACGTGCGACCGGCGAGGCCGCAGACCCGCAGAATACGTGGAACACGGACAAGCTCTTCGTGCAGCAGGGGCGAAAGGTGTTCAAAGATGTTGTGCCGATGGTCGGAGACATGATTGCGGGCCATCTTGCGGACAACGGCCTTCAGCCCGCCGACGTCAAGCGTCTGTGGCTGCATCAGGCCAATCTGTCGATGAATGAATTGATTGCGAAACGAGTGCTCGGCCGCGAAGCAACGAGGATTGAAGCGCCGATCATTCTCGACGAGTACGCCAACACTTCCTCAGCCGGCTCAATCATCGCCTTCCACAAGCATCGCGGCGATCTCAGGGTCGGCGACATCGGCGTCATTTCCGGGTTCGGCGCGGGCTATTCCGCGGGCTCAGTCATTGTCCGGCGGTCGGTCTAGGCGAGGCGCAAGAAATGCGGCCTGCCAAATCCGGCGAATCCCCTCAAGCTGCGCGCGCCGTCTCCGGTTACGCCTTCGCGGGGAAACATGACTTTCACCATTACGGTCGCACAGCGAAAGGGCGGCGCCGGCAAGACGACGATCTGCTGCCATCTGGCGGCCGCTTTGGCTGAACGCGGCCTGAAGGTCGCGGCGATTGATCTCGACGATCAACAGAGCCTCACGCTATGGGCGCGCCGACGGCTTGAAAGACGCGGCCTCGGCGAAGTCGCGCTCGATGGCGCGACGTCATTCAGTCTCGCCTATCGGATTCGCAAATTGCGATCCGATTTTGACGTCGTTCTGATCGATACGCCTCCGACAACGGACAGACGCGTAGCGCAGGCCGTCCGCGAATCGGATCTCGCGATCGCTCCGCTGCAATTGTCGCCGCTCGACCTTGATGCAAGCCTGCCGACGGCTCGATTGATCGGCGCCGCGCTGAAACCGTCCTTGTTCGTCATAAACCGCGCGCCGCCGCGCGCGCGGATCGCCGATCTCATTCGCGAAAAAATCCGGGAATTCAGGTTGCCGGTTGCGAAGACGGAAATCGGATCGCGCGCCGCTTTCGCCGAAAGCCTTGCGACTGGCAGGACCGCGATCGAGATCGAGCCGTCCGGCCCCGCCGCAAGAGAAATCCGTATGCTGACGGAGCAAGTTATCGATCTTGCCGGGATCCGGCTTCAGGCGGCGTGATCACTCTTTCCGCGTTACGGTCAGATCGATGGCGTCCGCGATGGCGTCTGGCCCGCCCGCAACGGATGCGCCAATCGTCTTCAGCGGAACCGGCGTCTCCGGCTCAGCCCTGATTTCAAGCGTTCCGCCGTCTTCGAGGAACTCTGCAGCTGCGTCGACATAACCGGCAAGGCGCGGCGCATCCTCTTCAAGCTCGATCTTGCCAAGGCGCATCATCGCCGGCGTCGCAGCGCGGATATCCTTGGCTGAACCGCCGGATTCGAGCGCGGAAAGCGCGTAAAATGCGTCAAGCAGCTGTTCATCCGCGATAGTCAACGAAAAGGATTCAAGAAGCGCGAGATCCGCAACAGGTTGGGCGGCTCCAGCGGCGCGAGCGGCCTCGATTTTTTTCAGCTCCAGACCTTTCAGCGATAAATCGAGATCGACATCGGCAAGCCCTGTGCTGTCAAATCCGGCCGACAAGACGGCGCCGCCCTTATCGGCGTTCCAGTCGTAGGCGAAATCGCTATCGCCCCTCACCCGGTCGAGCTTGCGCGATTCCAGTTCCGCAATCGCTTCCCTTTCCGCATCGTCCACATAGGCGGTGAAGTCATAAACTCCGCCGCGCGTCACGGCGCGCAGTTTCGACGGCGCAAGCCAGGCGAACTCCATCGCCGAGATGGTGGTTTCAGGAACAAGCGAAAACCGCTTGTTTCCAATGAAAGTCTCCGCGTCCGTGATCCGCAAAGTTCCAAGATTGATGAGATTTCGCGCGGAAACCGGCGGCCATTCGCCTTTAAGGCCATACGCCATGAGCCCTGCAAATGAGATATCGCGCCATTCGAGCGTCTTCAATTTTGTTCGCTGGTTTTCCGGAACGATGAGGCTTCTGAGCGGGCCGTTGACGAGGATATCCCCGGCCGGGCCGAGGCCCCGGCTGGCGGCCGCGATCCCATCCGGCGATTGGCGGACGAGATAATCGAGGTCGCGCGCAAGCAATGCTTTCAATCTGCCTCCGCCGAGCCCGACAAGACGAAGATCCGCGCCGGAGAATTCGAACGCCGCGCCCGCTCCGGGCGTTGCGGCGTCAGCCCCGTTCGCCTCGATATCCTTGAAGTAGACGCCGGCGACATTGAACGCATTGAAAAATTCAGCGAG
>JBMOOR010000137.1:0-1055 GCA_049324555.1 Pseudomonadota bacterium
TGCTCCTTCGCGGTCGCTTCGATTTCTTCGCCTTTCTCGACGAGGTCGCCGAAGAGTTCGGCATATTTGTCGGTCAGCGACTTGATCGCCGGCTTCGCGCGCTCATAGGCGAGGCCATAGGCGCCGAGATAAGCGAGCCAGCCTTGGCGGATCGCTTCGGCGGCCTTGAATTCCTTGGTTTCAGCAGCTTGCTTGCGCTTGGTCATGGGTTTTTCCTTTCAGGACTGCCCGGCGCGTTCGCCGGCCTTCTTCACTGTCGCGAAGATAAGGAGCGCTTCTAGAATATTCATCCAAATTTTGTGCGACGCACAAAATCGGAGAAAATTATTATATATCAATAGGTAAAGCTGAGGGCGCGGGGGCTAGGGTAGGCCCGGAAAGCTTTCGACCATCTCGATCCTGAGGTCTGGAAAGCTCTCCACGTACTGGATTTTGAAATCCGGAAAGCTGTCTACGAACAGCCATTCGCCGCACTTGTCCGGGAAGCTTTCGACCGCTTTCACCCTGAGATCGGGAAAACTCGAAACAACTTCGACTTTGAGGTCCGGAAAACTGTCGACGACTTGAACTTTCCCGTGCAAGCGGAAACCCTTTAGCGTGCAGTCGTCACCGGGGGGCTCAGCGTGCGCAAAACCGCCCGAAACCGCAAGGACGACCACAGAAAAGAGAGGGGCCGGGCGCATCGCTTCATGCCTTTGAACGGCGTCAATCAGAGCCTCAATAGCAGAAAGGCCGGCCCATTAGGACCGGCCTTCAACGCAACTGGATTCTACTCAACTGGCACCACGGGCGGCTAATGGGGCAAGCCGCCCGATGCGGACCCGGAGACTTCGTGGTCTGGCGGTCCCGACCCGCGGGTGATCGCATAGGGCGGTATCGAGACAGGCGAATGACACGCCCGCGACAGTTCAGTGTCTGTGGAAAAGCACATGAAACTGGTGCTGCGAGAGAGGATTGAACTCTCGGCCTCTCCCTTACCAAGGGAGTGCTCTACCACTGAGCTACCGCAGCGAGATCCCGGCCCGAAACCGGGCGAGGCGGCGATATAGACCGCC
>JBMOOR010000137.1:1065-16667 GCA_049324555.1 Pseudomonadota bacterium
GGCGCGGGCGCCGCGCCGCCCGCCTTGACCGGATTTTGTCCGTCCCTATGGTCGCGCGCCATGCAAAAGGACGAGGACCGGGCAGGCCAGTCGCAGAAGGCGGCGGAACGCCTCGATGAGGCCTTGAAAAAACCGTCGGCGCCGCCGAAAGGCGGCAAGGATGCGAAAGCGGCGCGGCTCGCCGCTGCGTTGCGCGAAAATCTCCGTCGCCGGAAAGCGGTGAAACGGACGAACGAAGAAACGGAATAATGGACAGACTGGCAATTATCGGCGGCCGGCCCCTCTTCGGCGAAATCCCGATCAGCGGCGCGAAGAACTCCGCGCTGAAACTCATGGCCGCTTCGCTGTTGACCGATGAAGCCCTCGTCATCGAGAACACGCCGCGTCTTGCTGATGTCGACATGCTGTTGAAACTGCTCGCGCAGCATGGCGTCGAGCAGGACTTCGCCGGATCGACGCTGGCGCTCAAGGCGTCGTCAATCAAATCGACGGAAGCGCCCTACGATCTGGTGCGCAAGATGCGCGCCTCGTTCAATGTGCTCGGCCCTCTTCTCGCGCGCGAAGGCAAGGCGCGCGTTTCGCTTCCGGGCGGCTGCGCGATCGGCGCGCGTCCGGTCGATCTGCATCTCAAAGCGCTGGCGGCGATGGGCGCGAAGATCGACCTCGACGAAGGCTATGTCGTCGCGTCGGCGCCTGAAGGACTTCACGGCGCGAAGATCGATTTTCCCTTCGTCTCCGTCGGTGCGACGGAACACGCAATGCTCGCGGCGGTTCTTGCGAAGGGCGAGACTGTGCTCACGAGCGCCGCGCGCGAGCCGGAAATCGTGGACCTTGCCGAATGCCTTAACAAGATGGGTGCGCGCATTGAGAATGCGGGCCGCTCGACTGTCCGCATCGAGGGCGTCGAGCGCCTCGGCGGCGCTCGTCACGCAGTCGTTCCCGACCGGATCGAAATGGGCTCCTACGCGATGGCGGCGGGCGCCGCGGGCGGGGAGCTTTTCCTGCGTCACGGCCGGCTCGACCTTCTTGGCGCGGCGGCATCGGCGCTTGAGGAGGCGGGGCTCAAGCTGACGGCCGAAGAGAACGGCGTGCGCGTCAAGCGGACGCTCGATCGCTGCCGCGCCGTCAACATCGTGACGCAGCCCTATCCCGGATTTTTCACTGATCTCCAGGCGCAGTTCATGGCGTTGATGGCGACGGCGGACGGCGTTTCCGTCATCAAGGAGACGATCTTTGAAAACCGCTTCATGCACGCGCCGGAACTCGCGCGCATGGGCGCCCAAATCTCCGTCGACGGACAAATCGCGACCGTGCGCGGCGTGAAACGCCTCAAGGGCGCGCCGGTGATGGCGACGGATCTGCGGGCGTCGATGAGCCTCGTGCTCGCAGGGCTCGGCGCGGAAGGGCAGACCATCATCAACCGCGTTTATCATCTTGACCGCGGCTTTGAACGGCTCGAAGAAAAGCTGAGCCACTGCGGCGCGCTCATTGAGAGGGTGAAAGGGGACTGATGCTCGTCCTGAAGGACTACCGGCCGCTCCGCCTGACAATAGAAGACGCCGAGGACCTCAAAGTCATGTCGACGGTCCTACAGGACGCTGTCGCGAAGGTCGGCGATTTCGCGCATCTGCCCGCGCAGCATCGCTTCGCTTTTGTCGCTAACCGCTTTGTCTGGGAAAAGGCGGCCGACAGGAAGCGCGGACCGTTCGCGCGCGTCAGAACCGGTTGTCATTTCGACGACGTCGTTTCAGTCCGTCAAATGAACCTTCGCCTTGATGCGAAGGACGCTGTTCTAGACCTCCTCTCGATCCGTTTTGAGCCGAAGGCGGACGGCGCAGGAACCGTGACGCTCGATTTTGCGGGCGGCGGCGCGATCCGCCTCGATGTCGAAAGCGTCAACGCCCGGCTCGCAGATATTTCGGCGCCGTGGCCGACGCAGGCGCGGCCGGAACACGAACTCTGACCCCGTGACGGCGGCGGCGGGCCCCGCTAGAAGCGGGGAACGCATTTCTGGGGCCCCATGACCGGCGACGGCGGCGACAAAACCGCATTGAGGATTGCGCGAATCGATCTCGATGAGCGCAGCCTTGCGCGCGCGACCGCCGATATCGAGCATGAACGCAGGGTCGCCATCTACGACCTCATCGAGGAGAATTTCTTCCAGCCGATCGGCGCCGGCGCTGGGCCTTTTGAACTTTACCTTTCGAATGTCGAGAACAGGCTCGTCTTTGAGGTGCGCCGCCAAGGCGGCGAGGCGCTCGGCCAAGTCCATTTGTCGATGACGCCGTTCCGCAAGATCATCAAGGACTACTTCATGCTGTGCGAAAGCTATTACGACGCAATCCGCACGGCGGCGCCGGCGCAGATAGAGACGATCGATATGGCGCGCCGCTCCCTTCACAATGAGGGGTCTGAAATTCTCCGTGAGCGGCTCAATGAGAAAATCAATCTCGATCTCAACACCGCGCGCCGCCTGTTCACGCTGATATGCAGTTTTCACCTGAGATGATCGCCCGATGACGAAATCGGTTCTCTTTGTCTGCAACATGAATTCGGTCCGTTCGCCGATGGCGGCGGCGATCCTTGCAAGTCGCGCCTCGGGCGCCATGCGGGTCGATTCAGCCGGCGTCTATGAAGGCGGCCTTGATCCCTTTGTCGAGGACGTCCTCTCGGAAATCGGCGTCTCGCTTGGCGACTACGAGCCGAAAGCGGTCAGCGACATTCGCCTTGAGGCGTTCGATTTGGTGATTGCGCTCACTCCCGAGGCGGCGGCGGAGGTGAGGCGCTTCCTGCCGCGCGAACGGATTGAATTCTGGCCCATCGAGAATCCGAGCGATGCTCGCGGCGGCCGGGATGCGCTGATCGAGGCCTACCGCGCCGTCCGGGACGATCTTCGCGGCCGCATTCGCGTGCGTTTTCCCGTGCTTGATGAAAGGCCTTGATTTCGGCGCGCGGCGCGACCATTTTTGCGCCGAATCGAGGATCCGCTACAGCCCGCCGTCCGGGCGCCCCCGAAGGAGGGGGGGATCGCCCAATTTGAGGACTGCATGGCAAAAGAAGAACTTCTGGAATTTGAGGGAACTGTCGAGGAACTCCTCCCCAACGCGACTTTCCGCGTGAAGCTCGATCAGGGACACGAAATCATCGCCCATACGGCAGGCAAGATGCGCAAGAACCGCATTCGCGTGCTCGCTGGCGACAAGGTCCTCGTCGAGATGACGCCCTATGATCTGACCAAGGGCCGGATCACTTTCCGCTTCAAATAAGCAGATGAGCGCCGCGGCCCGTCTCGTGCTCGCGAGCGCCTCGCCGCGACGGCTCGATCTCCTCGCGCAGATTGGCGTTCGCCCTGACGCGGTCATCGCCGCCGGCGCGGACGAATCTGTCGCGCCAGGCGAGCTTCCCCGCGATTACGTATTGCGCGTCGCACTCGCAAAGGCGGCGCTCGTGCGCGCGAAGGCGCCCGACGCGCTCGTTCTCGCCGCCGACACGGCGGTCGCCTGCGGACGGCGAATCCTGCCGAAAGCGGAAGGCGAAGCGGATGCGCGGGCCTGCCTTGAACTGATGTCGGGACGCGCGCACCGCGTTTATTCCGGCGTCGTCCTCGCCGGGCCGGAGGGGAGCGTGCGCCGGCGGGTCGTTGAAACGCGCGTCAAGGTCGATCGCCTCGCAGAAGCCGACATCGCCGCCTATATCGCCTCGGGCGAATGGCGGGGAAAGGCGGGCGGCTACGCCATTCAGGGGCTCTTCGCGAAATACGTCGTTTCAATTATCGGTTCGTATACGAATATTGTCGGCCTGCCGCTTTACGAGACGGCGAATCTTTTGAAGGGCGCAGGATGGCGCGCAGCGTGACGCGGCGTCTCGTCATCGAATGCGGTGCGGCGGAGACGCGCGCGGCGCTGTTCGACGGCGATGAAGCCGTAAAATTCTGGTTCGCGCCGGCGCGCGGGGATGAGGCGCTGCCGCGGCCCGTCGAGGCGGGCGACATCTGCCTTGCCCGCGTGAAGACGGTCTCAAAGCCGCTCAGCGGCGCGTTTGTCGATATCGGCGAGGCTGAAGACGCGTTTCTTCCCTCTGCGAAAGCTGCAGCGCCGCCAGTCGAAGGCGCTGCGGTCATCGTCGGCGTGAAGCGACCCGCGATCGCCGGCAAGGGCGCGCTCCTTCATGCAGATTGGCGTCGCGGCTTGACGGCGGACGCGCAGATGGAGGTTGACGCGCTCCTTCCGAAATTGTCTTCGCCGCAAGCAGTCCGTCTTCCGATCGATGCGGCGCTCATGATAGCGCGCGACGCGGCTGCGTTTTCGCCGGACGAAGCAGTTATCGATCGCCATGACGCCGCCGAAGCCATGCGCGGAACACTCGCGTTGCGCGCTGATGAGAGCGCTGCCCTTGACGCGGACATGGCGGGCGCGATCGATGAAGCGCTTTTGCGCGCCGCCCCGCTCGCCGGCGGCGGGCGAATGATTTTTGATGAGACCGAAGCGCTGACCGCCGTCGACATCGACATGGGCGGGCTCGCTGATGCCGCCTGGAGCGTCGGCGCCGACGCCGTCAACAAAGCCGCGGCGCGCCAGCTCTATCGCGAATTGTCGAAGCGAAGCATTGGCGGGCGAATTGTCGTCGACTTCCTGCCGCCGTCGGGTCCTCGCGCGCGGCGCGAGCTTCTCGACTTCATGATGACGCATGATGCGGACATCTTTCCGCGGAGGATCGGAAAGCTTGCGCCGGACGGGTTGCTCGACCTCACTGCGCCGCGCCGTGAGCGCTCGCTCCTTGAACGCGCCACGGAATATGCGGGGGGCGATTTTGCTCGGGCGGGACGGCGTGAGACGATCGATTGGCGCGCCAAATCGGCCATGTTCGCGCTTGAGCGCGCGCTCCGCCGCTCGCCGTCGGCGTTTTTCAAGCTCCTTGCGGGGCGGGATCTCGCCGTTTATCTCAAGGACAGGGAGCGCTGGACATCGCGCCTCGCCGCGCGATACGGCGCACGGTTCGATATGCGCGAAGACCCGCGATTTGATGAGAGACGTTTTGAAGTCGCCGAAGCCAAAGGCCGTCAATGACAACGCCGGATCGGCGAAATGCCCGATCTGCAAGGCGCCGGCGAACGCCGATTACCGGCCGTTCTGTTCAAAACGCTGCGCCGACGTCGACCTTCATCGCTGGCTTTCGGGCGGCTACGCCATTCCGGCGGTCGAGAGCGATGACGATCGCGATGCCCCAGGTGCGAAGAATAGCGGCGAAGAATAGGCCCGCCTCAGGGATGCGAGGCGGGCCTTTCCGGCGAGGTTCCAGGCGCTGAAAGCGCCCGGAACCTGCCTTGGGGCGCGACAGGGGGGTGTCGCGACGGGGGGCTCGCCTATTGATTGACCGGAGCCGGAGCCTCGTTCTGCACCATGATGAGGGCTGCGAATTTCCGTTTCTCCGCGGCGTCAAGCGACTTGTCGCGGTTGGCGTCGGCGGCCTCAAAGCTCATCGTCCGCGCCTCGATAAGTTCCTGTTTCGTGATCTTGCCGTCGCCTTTTGAAATCAGGGCGAAGGCCTGGTCCGGCGTCGGCGCGTTGACGACGACATCGCCGGCGACCGACGCCGCGTCAGCTTTCGCCGTCGATTGTGCAAGCGCTGAGAACTCCGCGCCGTCGATCGCGCCGTCGACATTCGCGTCCGCGACGAGAAATTGCGCTTCGGCGAGTTTCTTCGCGTCTTCGCGCGTTGCAACTTTCGCCGGCGTGATCGCTGCCGATTGCGGCTCATATTTCGGCGCGGTTTTGTTCTGCGCGGCTTCTTCGGCGAGTGCGGCCGATGCAATCAGCGCCGCAGCGCTCGCGCATGTCAGCAGGGTCTTGATCATCTTGTGCTCCTTTCACTCGGCGCCGTCTTGCGCCGTCGCCCGGCGACGCAGGCGCCGCGCTTTGTGTGCCGATTGCGCGCGAGAATTTCCAGTTAAGCATGCGTCATGACCTATTGGTCATGCAGTCATGAATTATGTGAAAGATGTTCAGCCGCCGTCGAACATCGCGCGAATGTCGACGGATGAGCGCTCGCCAATTGCGCTGAAATTGTTGTCGAGCCACTCATCCGCGATCGCGCGGCCGCGCTCTTTCAGAGTCGACAGAAACCGCCAGTCGACGCTGAATTTGCTGGCGACGGAAAGATCGACGAGGGATTGGTCGCTGCGGATCGAGTGAATGCGAATATCGCGAAGGCGGTCCCGATATTCATCCTTGAGCCAGCCTTCATCGCGCAATTTGTGAACGAAGGCGATCGCGCGCAATTCGCGAAGAAGCGAGGAATTGAAGCTGATTTCGTTGATGCGGTTCAAGATATCGGACGCGGTGACCGGAACCTTGTCGCGGTCGAGCGGATTGACGTGGACGATGACAATGTCATTAGACGTCGCGCAGTAGAAAAACGGATAAAGGACGGGATTTCCCATGTAGCCGCCGTCCCAATAATGCTCGCCTTCGATTTCGACCGCCTTGAAGAGGAACGGAAGGCAGGTCGACGCGAGCACCGCCTCGACGCTCGCCTCCTTTGTCTCGAAGAGGCGGACTTTTCCGCTTTTCACATTCGTCGCCGAAAGAAAGAGGCTCGTCGCCTTGCAGCCGCGAAGGTCGTTGAAGTCGACGCATTTCAGCAGCACATCGCGCAGGGGATTGATGTTGAACGGATTGAACTGGTAGGGCGAAAAAATCCGTGTAAAGACGTCGAAGGCGAAATAGGAGAGCGAATCGTCGAGATTGTAATCGTTCGACGCGATCTCGAACGGCGTTCGGCGCACCGGGCTGAAAAAGGCGCCGATATCGCTGATCGTCCGCCACAATTCGTCGAGCTTCGCCCGGCCGCCGGCGGCGGCGCCGAGATGCAGGCCATAGGCGAGCGCGGCGGCGTTGACAGCGCCCGCGCTCGCGCCGGAAATCGCTTCGATTTCGAAGCAGTCCGCCTCAAGGAGGCGATCAAGGACGCCCCAGGTCACGGCGCCGTGCGACCCGCCGCCCTGCAGCGCGAGGTTGATCTTCTTGCGCGTTTGCGCGCCCATTTATTTCGCGACCCAGCCGCCGTCGATCTGATGGGCGGCGCCCGTGATCGATCCGGCGTTCGGTCCGGCGAGAAAGACAGCGAGTGCGCCGACATCCTCGATAGTGACGAATTTCTTCGTCGGCTGCGCTTCGAGAATGACTTTCTGGATGACTTCTTCCTCCGTCATGCCGCGCGCTTTGGCGGTGTCCGGAATCTGCTTTTCGACAAGCGGCGTCTTCACGTAGCCAGGGCAGATCGCATTGCAAGTCACGCCGAATTTGGCGCCTTCGAGCGCAACCGTCTTGGTGAAGCCGACGATCCCGTGCTTGGCGGCGACATAGGCGGATTTGAACGGCGAGGCGACAAGTCCGTGTGCGGAGGCGATGTTGATGATCCGCCCGAACCGGCGATCCTTCATGCCGCGGAACGCGGCCTTTGTCGCGTGGAATGTCGAGGAAAGATTGATCGCGATGATTGCGTCCCATTTTTCGTCCGGAAAGTCTTCGACTGGCGAGACATGCTGGATGCCGGCGTTGTTGACGAGAATGTCAACTTTGCCGAAAGCGGCTGCAGCATCGGCGATAAGCGCGCGGATCTCCGCGGGTTTCGTCATGTCGGCGCCGTTGTAGCGGACGCGGACGCGGCAGCGTTCTTCAATGGCGCGCCGCGTTCTTTCAATTTCCGCCGGGTCGCCGAAGCCGTTCAGCATCACGTCGGCGCCCGCAGCGGCGAGCGCATCGGCGACGCCAAGGCCGATGCCGCTGGTTGATCCGGTGACGACGGCGGCGAGCGATTTCAACATGAAAACATCCTTTTGTCCAAAGCGGGGCACCCTAGCTATCCCTCGCCGCCGGCTCAACAGCCGTCTGGTCATCGAAGCGCGGCCAGCGTAAAATGCTTCCGTTGCGGGATAAAAACAGGAGGCCTTTATGCGCGTCAGCGCAATTGTCATCGCCTTCGCCCTCGTGTCGCCGACCGCGCTGAATGCGCAGATGGCGGTGTCGACTTTCGGCGCCACCGACGCCCAGCTCTGTTATGAGGATGCGCGCGACGACATGTCTTCAAATGCAGATCATTGCGACGAGGCGCTAAAGACTGCCGGGATGACGGAACGCGACCGGATTGCGACCTATGTCAACCGCGGGCTTATCCTCAACCGCGCGGGCCGCCTCAACGAGGCGCTCGCCGATTTCGACGAAGCGCTTTCGAGAGATGATGGAACCGCGGAAGCTTATCTCAATCGCGGCAACACCTATTATCTGATGCGGCGCTACGACGAGGCGATCGAGGATTACAGAGCTTCGCTCGACTACGACCTCGCGAAGGCGCACGTCGCCTGGTATAATATCGGCCTTGCCTATGAAGCGCAGAACGACCCGGCGAAGGCGAAGAGCGCCTATCAGACGTCGCTTGAACTGAATCCGGATTTTGGTCCCGCGCAGGCAAAGCTCGGCGCCGAACCGAAGGCGGAACGGTAGATCGCATCCTGCGCGCAGCAGGCTGGATCGGGGGACCATGAGATTTCTTGCGCAGGTCTCGGTTTTTGCCGTCGCGGCGCTGCATGCGGCGTTTCTCGCCCTTGAGATGTTTTTCTGGGACCATCCTGTCGGGCGGAAGATCTTTTCGATGACGGCGGAGCAATCCGCGAACTCGGCGATCCTCGCCGCCAATCAGGGACTTTATAACGGGTTCATCGCAGCCGGTCTTCTCTGGGGACTGATCGCCCGCAAGCGCGATTTGCAGATTTTCTTTCTCCTTTGCGTAATCGCCGCCGGCGTCTTTGGCGGCGCAACCGCAAAGCCGACGATCTATCTGACGCAGGCTCTGCCCGGATTGGTCGCACTGGCGTTCGTTCTTGCCTCGGGCGGCGGGCGCAAATAGACCGGCTCTCCGATCCGCAAGGCGGCCTGCTGTATGAAAAAGACTTTCGTTTCGCACCTCGAGTGCTCGATTACCGGAAAACGCTACGAGGCGGGCCGCGTTCACGGACTGTCGGAAGCGGGCCGGCCGCTTCTCGTCCGCTATGATCTTGACGCCATCGCCGCGTCGATCAGCAAAGAGATGCTCGCGCGGCGCACCGAGGGCTTCTGGCGTTATCGCGAATTTCTCCCCGTCGCGCGCGAGGAAGACCGCGTGTCGCTGGGCGAAGTCGTCACTCCTTTGATCCGTACGCCGCGGATCGAAAAGCGGCTTGGCGGCGGCGAAATCTTCGTGAAGGACGAGGGCCGGCTGCCGACCGGCTCGTTCAAGGCGAGGGGATTGGCGCTCGCCGTTGCGATGGCGAAGGAATTCGGCCTCTCCCATCTCGCGATGCCGACCAACGGCAACGCCGGCGCGGCGCTCGCCGCCTACGCCTCGCGCGCGGGACTGAGGTCGACGATCTTCTGTCCGGACGATACGCCGCCCGTCAACGTCGAGGAGATCGCGCTCCAGGGCGGCGACATCTATCGCGTCAACGGCCTCATCAACGATTGCGGCAAGATCGTCGGCGAAGGGAAGGAGAAAGTCGGCTGGTTCGACGTATCGACGCTGAAAGAACCGTATCGCATCGAGGGCAAGAAGACGATGGGATTGGAGCTCGCCGAGCAATTCGGCTGGAAACTCCCCGACGTCATCTTCTATCCGACCGGCGGCGGCACCGGCCTCATCGGCATGTGGAAGGCGTTCGACGAGCTTGAAAAGATCGGCTGGATCGGAGCCCGGCGTCCGCGCATGGTGGCGGTGCAAGCGAGCGGTTGCGCGCCGATCGTCAGGGCCTGGGAGCGCTGCGAGGAGCACGCGCCGCTCTGGGAGAATGCGCATACCGTCGCCGCCGGCGTTCGCGTGCCCGTCGCGGTCGGGGATTTCCTGATCATCCGCGCGGTGCGCGAGTCGGAAGGTTTCGCCATCGCCGTCGATGATGACGACATCCTCGATGCGCAGAAGGAAATGGCGCGCGAGGAGGGGCTGCTGCTATGCCCCGAAGGCGCCGCGACTTACGCCGCTTACAGACGATCTCTGAAGGATGGGCGGATTTCAAAGAACGACCGCGCCATCCTCTTCAACTGTGCGACCGGCCTTAAATATCCGATGCCGAGAGCGGAGAAGTTCATCGACCGGACGAAGGCGGTCGATTGGTCTCTTTTTGAGTAGCGCCGGCCGACGCTACGGACTTGACCGGCGCTGCTTACGCCTTCTCATAGATCGTTGAAACTGTCCCAAGCTTGCCTGCCCGTGTGCTCGAAAGCCTGAAGGCCTGCGATCGCGGACCTCCAGCGAGAAGCGGACGCCCCCTGCCGAGTAGAATCGGAATAATTATCAGATTGATCGTGTCGATCAGCCCGGCGTCGAGAAACGACGCAGCGGTGATGCCGCCGCCCATCAGCCAGATGTCGCCGGATTTCATTGCGGATCTCAACTTTGCGAGTGCGGCTGCCGGTTCGCCGCCGGCGACAATCATTGTGTCTGGCGGCGCCGGTTCGACCGGACGCGAGGTCATGATGAGAGTGGGTATGCGGCCGAACAGCGCTGCGCCGCCCATCGAAACGGCAAGGTCGTAAGTCGCGCGGCCGACGATTGCGCCGCCGATGCCCTTCATGAAGGCGCCTATCGCCTCTGCGCCGTCGGCGCGGTATGGCTCGAGCCACGCGACGCTTCCGTCTTCCGGCGCAATGAAGCCGTCGATGCTGATGGCGCCCTGATAGTGGACGCGGGTCACGCAAAACACTCCGCCAAAAACAGCCTGAACGATTCCCAGCTCCTGTCCGCCGCGCGCTTGTTGTAGACCGTGCCGAATCCGGGATCGTTCGCATACGGATTGGTGAAGGCGTGCATGACGCCGCCATAGGCGTGGAGCTGCCAGTCGGCGCCGGCTTCAGTCATTTCCTCGCCGAACGCTTTGACGGCGTCCGGCTTCACCATCGGATCGTCCCAGCCGTGATAGGCGACGACCTTCGCCTTGATCTTTTTGCCTTTGGTGTTGCCCGGCGCGCCAAGGAGCCCATGGAATGACCCGACGCCCTTGATGTCCGCGCCCGTCCGCGCAAGATCGAGAACGCAGAGGCCGCCGAAGCAAAATCCCATGGCGGCGATTTTTGACGCGCCAACTTCGGGAAGCTTCTTCACGACATCGACGACATTGAGAAGCCGCGCCTGAAGGAGCGCCCGGTCGCCCGCGAGCGGCGACATCAGCGCCTGGCACTCCGCTGTCGTCCTGCCGAAAACGCCCTTTCCGTAAAGGTCGAGCGCAAAGCCCGCGTAACCGAGTTCGGCGAGGCGCTTCGCATAGCCCTCCTCGACGTCGCTGCGTCCCGCCCATGCGTGAGAGATGAGAACTGCGGGGCGCCGGCCTTTGACAGCATCGTTGACAGCGACCAGCCCCTCAAAGGTCTTGCCGTCATGCTGGTATTCGACGGCGTGGGTCTTGATGACCATCCGGCGTCCTCCCTTCAAGGATCGCCCGGACTATAGGCCTTCAACGCCTCGCATCAAGAAGCGCGGGCGCCCTTTGAGCGCGCGTTTGAATTCCTTCGGTTCGGCGACGCGAGGGAGTTTCCTTGCTTCGAGTTCATTGCGCCAGATGTGAGAGTCCTCAGGGATGACGAGAAGCACCCCGCTCGCGGCGCACTCATGAATTCGCACCATGATGTCCTCCATAAGCAATGTCGGCGCATGGATGATGTGGAGACGCAGCGGGCGAAAGTTTGTCGAGAATTGTTCAAGCATCGACACGAGGGCGTGAGCCGGCCGCGACTTCGCCGCAATTCGGGCTGATTTCGCGCACGCCGCGCTCTATTCGCCCTTTGCGCCGATGCGGCTGATTTTCAGCGTGTTGGTCTTGCCGCGCCGCCCGAACGGATAGCCGGCGATGATGATGATCCGATCGCCGTCCTCGGCGCCGTGCTGGCGCGACAGCGCTTCCGCCTTGTCGAGCATTTCGTTGAAATGCGAAATGTCGTCGGTCGTCACCGGCGCAACGCCCCAAAAGAGCGCAAGGCGCCGCGCGACGGCGGCATCGGGCGTCGCGGCGAGGATCGAACAATGCGGCCGGTCGCGCGACAGGCGCTTGGCGGTCGATCCCGTCTTGGTGTAGGCGACGGCGAGCCGGCAATCGAGGACTTCGGCGATGCGGCGCGCCGAAAGCGTGATCGCATCGGCGGTCGTATGGTCCGCGTCCGGATCATCGAGCGAGACGAAGGAGCCGCATTCCGGGTCCTTCTCCGTCGCCGTAATGATGCGGTCCATGATCGCGACCGCTGTCGGCGGGTGGCGTCCGACGGCGGTTTCCGCGGAAAGCATGACGGCGTCGGCGCCCTGAAAGACAGCCGTCGAAACGTCCGATGCTTCCGCGCGCGTCGGCGCAATCGATTCAACCATCGATTCCAGCATGTGCGTCGCGACGATGACGGGCTTGCCGGCCCTGCGGCAGGCGCGGACGATGCGGCGCTGGATGTTCGGAACATCCTCTGCGGGGAGTTCGACGCCGAGATCGCCGCGCGCGACCATCAGCGCATCCGAGAGAGCGATGATTTCGTCGAGATGCTCGACCGCCGAGGGCTTTTCGATTTTCGAGATGATCCCGGCCTTGTCGCCGATGAGCGCGCGCGCCTCGGCGACGTCTTCCGGACGCTGCACAAAGGAAAGCGCGACGTAATCGACGCCGATTTTGAGCGCGTGCTCAAGATCTGCGCGATCCTTCTCCGTCAATGCGGAGATCGGAAGCTTCCGCCCCGGCAGGTTGATCCCCTTGCGATTGGTGAGCCGGCCGGGCGTGTCGGCGCGTGCGACAACGAAGTCCGCTCTCAACTCTTCAATCGTGATCTGCAGCTTGCCGTCATCGAGTTTCAAAACGTCGCCCGGCTGCAGGACGCTCAGAATTTCCTGATGCGGGATTGGAATGACATCGTCTTCGCTCGTTTCCTTAGCGAGGATGAGCCGGTATTTTTCACGGAATTTGAGATTGAGGCCGTCGCCTTTCAAAACGCCCGTGCGGATTTTCGGCCCCTGAAGGTCGGCGAAGACGCCGATCGGGGTTCCGGTCTCGCGGCTCGTCGCGCGAACGGCGTCCATGATCCGCGCCGTCTTCTCATGCTCGCCATGCGAGAAATTGAGGCGGAACACGTCGACGCCGGCCTCGAAGAGAAGACGCAGCATCGAGGGCGACGAACTCGCCGGCCCGACGGTTGCAACAATTTTACATTGGCGTTTGCGCATGACGAAGCGGCCTCAACCTGAAAGGAGAAGCGACCCTAGACCGAGTTTACGACGTCAGTGAAGCGAAAGCCCGGTCACACCCGCTCTAGCCGCAGATTTTTTTCTTCGCCGCCGCATATTCCGCGGCGAGCCGCCCGACATAATCGCCCGCCGGCCCGCGCTGATGGATCGCGCCGATCCCCTGTCCGCAGCCCCAGATGTCCTTCCACGCCTTCGCAGCGGTGTTGCCGCCGGAGCCGAAATTCATCTTCGAGGGATCGCTTTCCGGGAGATGATCGGGGTCCAATCCCGCCGCAACGATTGAGGGTTTCAGGTAATTGCCGTGAACGCCGGTGAAAAGGTTCGTGTAGACGATATCGTCTGCGCCGCTCTGGACGATCGCGTCCTTGTAGGCGTCGCTCGCATTCGCTTCGTCCGTTGCGACGAAGGGCGAGCCGATATAGGCGAAATCGGCGCCCATCGCTTCGGCGGCAAGGACGGCGCCGCCCGTTGCGATGGCGCCCGAAAGCGCGATCGGTCCTGAAAACCACTCGCGGATCTCCTGGACAAGCGCGAACGGGGAAATGACGCCGGCGTGACCGCCGGCGCCTGCCGCGACCGTAATCAATCCGTC
Organism: Pseudomonadota bacterium; assembly: GCA_049324555.1. Classification (GTDB taxonomy): domain Bacteria; phylum Pseudomonadota; class Alphaproteobacteria; order Caulobacterales; family Parvularculaceae; genus Amphiplicatus. The sequence continues at coordinate 14,894 of JBMOOR010000137.1, forward strand.
TGCGCCCTTCTCAATCGCCTTCCTCGCGAACGTGTTGTTGATGACGTCGTGGAGGACAAGGCCGCCATAGGAATGGATCGCCTGATAGACATCCTCGCGCGCGCCGAGCGAGCAGATGACGATCGGAACCTTGTGCTTCACGCAAGATTCCATGTCCTTCATCAGCCGGTCGTTAGATCGGTGCACGATCTGGTTGACCGCGAACGGCGCCGACGGGAGATCCGGATGTTTCGCGTCATGCTTGGCGAGCGCTTCCCTGATCTCAATGATCCATTCGTCGAGCTTTTCCTGCGGGCGCGCGTTGAGCGCGGGAAAAGACCCGACGATCCCCGCCTTGCACTGCGCGATGACGAGCTTCGGATTGGAGACGATGAACAAGGGCGCCCCGATGACGGGAATGCGCATCTTCTTCTTGATGTCGGCGAAGGTGGCGGGCATCGGGATTTGCTCCTGCGATTTGGACGGACGCTATGAGGCCCGATCGCCGCGCGCAACGTCGGAATGCAGTATTGTCGTAGCTCAAAAAACCCTGATGAGCGCGGCAGACGGCGCAACGGCGGCGGCCGTCAATGCGATCGCAATCGCCGCGAATATCCCTGTACGCAAGGGCGCTGCGCGCGCGACGCCGCTCGTCAACATGAGAGCGGTCGTTCCCGCGTTGGATACGATCCCCATCGCAACGACGCCCCACGGGAATCGGTCTTCCGCTAGCGCCCAGAAGCCGGACGCGTAGCCGACCAGCAGCGCGGTGACGGCGACCCCGTAAAGCCGAAGCCATGGCGCGGCCGCCTCGTTCACGCGAGTTCTCGCCAGTAGAACCTCGCGCCGCGCCAGCAACAGCGGAACGGACACGAGCAGCGCGGTGACCCCGATCTTGAACCCCAGCAGCAAACCCAGATATGACATGCAAAATCTCCATCCTAAGTATGAATTCAGGACTAAGGTGTCAAAAAAGTCAATACCTCCCGCGCCGCGCGCCCGATCCCGCGCTCCTTCGCAGCCCTCGTCGTCCGCATTGTCCCTCAAGCGGTCGCGCGTCGTCCGCTCGCCAGTTTCGCTCAAGGACTGCGGCATGGCGAACGCCGCCGACTTTCTTGGCGACCGGTGGATGCTCCTTGTCCTGAGAAGCGCGCTTTACGGCGTCAGCCGCTTTGAAGACATTCTGGCCGAATTGAAGATCGGCCGCAGCGTCCTCAGCGCAAGGCTGACGCGTCTCGTCGACGCCGGGCTTCTCGAACGCGTGACGTATCGTGAAGAAAGCGATCGCAGCCGCGCGGAATATAAGCCGACGCAGGCTGCGCGCGAGTTGCTGCTCGTCTTCGCAGCTATGCAACAATGGGGTGACAAATGGGTGCGGCGCAAGGCGCCCGCGATATGTCCTTGCAAGAGATCATCGGGGGAAGCGCTGCGCGTCGCTTTTGCGACAGCCGGCGGCGAGATTGTCGCGCCCGACGATGTGACAATGCAACCTGCGGAACGAAGGTGAGCGCCGGCTCGAGCTGGCGACGGCGCTCTTTGGAGTGAAGGCGTCGGGTCCCTCCGCTCCGCCCCCATCCCCAAAAAAGGAGGATATCTCTCACGATGATCTATGGTCCGTCTACGGATCGTCGTCCTTCTCCCCTCTCCCGCGGGGAGAGAGGCTTTGCTCCGCATTCACCGCTTGTTCACCGTGTTCGATGAAGTTATCCCCCTCCCGTTTTTCCGTCGTATGATCATTTTGCGTTCGATCGGAAGAGGCTCACGGTGCACCAGGCCCTTGGGTTCGAACGCCCCG
>JBMOOR010000138.1:0-16593 GCA_049324555.1 Pseudomonadota bacterium
AATTTCATCGAGCGAGGCGCCGCTTATTCCTTCAAGATCGCCTATGACGAGGCCTACGCGCGTTATTCGCCGGGCGTGATGCTTGAAATCGAAATGATGCGCGCGCTCGAAAATATCCGGGATCTTTCATTCATCGATTCTTGCGCGGCGGCGGATCACCCGATGATCAATTCGCTCTGGCGCGAACGGCGGAGGGTGGCGGCGCTCAACATCAGCCGCCGCGACGCGCCGTCGAAACTGGCGTTCCGCATCCTGACCGAGCTTGAAAGGGCGGGCGAAAAAACGCGCGCCCGCTGTGGCGCGAAGAATGTTGCAATTAGTGAGGACGACAATGGCGATCTTTGAAAACCCGGAAGCTGCGCTCAAGGGAGCCTATCCCGCGCGTCCTTTCCGCCTCAGGCACAATTTCGCCGACGATCCGCGCTTTGCCCTTCCGGCGCTTCTCGATCTCGCGCGACGCCTGCCGCCAGGGTCTATCGAATACAATGCGGGCGACATCGTGATTGATCAGGATCCGGACAAAACGCCGATGACAGGACTTTCAATCGAGGAGACGATCCGCCGCATCGAAGAAAAGAATTCATGGATGGTGATCCGCCATGTGGAGGAGGACGCCGAATACCGTGATGCGCTCGAAGCGTGCCTCGCCGAGATCGCCCCGGCGGCGGCTAAATCGACGGGCGCAATGTTTCGCAAGATCGGCTTCATCTTCATCTCATCGCCGAACGCAGTGACGCCGCTGCATCTCGACCCCGAGCACAACATCCTCATGCATCTTCGCGGCGAAAAGCGGATGACGATCTACCCATCCGACAAGGGCATCATCCCGGATGAACATCACGAGCTTTACCATGTCGGCAAGGCGCACAGGAATTTGCGGCATCACCCGGACTATGACGCCTATGCGGAGACCTTTGATCTTCTTCCGGGCGACGCGCTTTATGTGCCGGTGAAGGCGCCGCACTGGGTGAAGACGGGGCCCTCGCCCTGCGTGTCCTTTTCGATCACATGGAAGAGCCGCGCCTCCGACGCCGAAGCGCGCCTGCGCATCGCCAATCACGCCATCCGCGCATGGGGCGGCAAGCCGCCGGCGCCGGGCGCGCGTGCTTCACGCGACGCCGCAGTCGTTTTCGCCCAGCGCGTCGCGGCGAAACTCGGCCGTCGTCTCGGTTAGGCTGGCGTCGCGCCAGAACGGCGCTATTGTCCCTGCCCGATAAAATGACCAGGGATTGAAGATGAGCCCAAAACCGCCGATGGGCGCGCCGGCAGACGATCTTAAATACTGCGAAAGCCCCGCCGCCGCGGTCGAACGCCTCGCCGCGCTCTATGAGGAGGCGATCGAGGCCGTTGAAAAGCGCTTTTCAGACTATGCGGCGGGAAAGCTGAGGCATGGCCATTATTCGCCGCCGACCTATCCCTATCTTTGCGCGGAAGTGCCGGCCGAACGCGCGATCCAGACGGGAAGCCTCGCGCTCGGCCAAGTCGCCTCGACAAGCCTTCACGGCGCCTCGATCACCGCGCCTCGTCTCTTTGCGAATTATCTCGTCGAGCAGCTTGCGCGCGTCACCGAGAGTTTCGAAGCGAAACTCTTCGTCGGGCGGTCGAAGACGCCAATCCCTTTGACCTTCGCGCTCGAACAGGCGACGGCGTCGCTGACGCCGAAACAGCGCGAGGAGCTTCAGCATTTTTTTCACACGCCCAACCTCGTGACGACGAATGACGTGATCGTCGATGGCGGCATGATTTTGGAGCGCGGCGGCGCGCTCCCCCTGTCGCTCTTCACGGCGGAGCGGACGGACTATTCTCTCCACCGCATCCAGCACTACACGGCGACGCGGCCCGAGCACTTCCAGAATTTCATTCTGTTCACGAACTATCAGCGTTATGTCGATGAATTCGTCGAACTCGGAAAGGCGAAGGTTGAGGCGGGCGAGATCGAGGCCCTGATCGAGCCCGGCGATCGCATCACGCGGAAGGGGGCGGAGCCGTCAAAGCCGCCGCTTTCGAAGCAGCCGCAAATGCCGGCCTATCATTACGTCAAGGGCCGGCACGCGGGCGTGACGCTCGTCAACATCGGCGTCGGCCCGTCGAACGCCAAGACCATCACCGATCACCTCGCGGTTTTGCGCCCGCATGTGTGGCTGATGATCGGCCATTGCGGCGGCCTTCGTCGGACGCAACGCCTCGGCGATTATGTGCTCGCGCACGCTTACTTGCGTGAAGATAACGTCCTTGATGACGCGCTCCCGCCGTCCATCCCCCTGCCGACGATCGCCGAAGTCCAGCTTGCAATGACCGCGGCCGTCGAACAGGTCGGCGGCATTCCGAAACATCAGCTCAAGGAGCATTTGAGAACCGGCACGGTTGTCACGACCGGCGACCGCAATTGGGAGCTTGATTTTGAGAAGATCGCGGTGCGGTTAAACCAGTCCCGCGCGATCGCGATCGACATGGAATCGGCGACGATCGCGGCGAACGGGTTCCGCTATCGCGTTCCCTACGGGACACTGCTTTGCGTTTCAGACCGTCCGCTCCATGGCGAGATCAAGCTCCCCGGCATGGCCGACGCCTTCTATCAGGCGCGGGTCTCCGAACACCTCGCGATCGGCCTTCGCGCGATCGAGCTCCTTCGCGCCGAAGCGGACGCGGGGACGCTGCATTCGCGGAAATTGCGGAGTTTTGACGAGCCGTTTTTGAGGTGATTAACTATTCGCGGTCAATGGAAGATGGTGCTAAATTTAGGTCTATGATCCACAAACGCGTCTCGATCGATTCGAATGTGATGGGCGGCAAGCCCGTCATCGAGGGAACGCGCGTGACCGTCGAACAGATCGTCCGCGAATGCGCGCGCGGACTCACGGTCGCTGAAATTGTGGCGCAATATCCGAGGCTGAAACCGGAAGACGTGCTGGCGGCGCTTGCCTTCGCCGCAGACTACCTTGCTGACGAAATCACGACCGCCGCCGAATAAATGCGGGTCTTGGTCGATGAATGCTGTCCGCGGGTGATTGTCATCGAGCTTCGCGCCGCCGGCCACGATGTTCGGTATGCTGCGGAGAGCGACCGAAGCGCTGAAGATCGGGAAATATTGTCGACTGCGCTGGCGGAGAAGCGGATTGTCGTCACGGAAGATTTCGACTTCGGCGAATTGCTGATCCGGGACAAATTAGCCTCGATTGGCGCCATTATCATCTACTTGCCGGGCATGAGGCCGGCCGCACGCGCCGCGAGGCTGGTTGGCGCCCTTTCCGACGAATCTCTAAAGATCGAAGGCGCAATCACGATTCTTGAGGAACTTCGATTGAGGCAGCGAAAACTCGTCGATTGACCAGCGGCCTCACAACGCCCGCTCATAAATCCTGTACGTCTTGTAAATCTCGCCGCCCATGTCGGTCACCATGTTGAGCATGTCGGGATTGTTTTCGAGGATCCACGAAAGCTCAGAAGACGTGCCGCCGCGGTCCATGTTCGACGCGTTCACCATGTCGATGATCTTGTAGGCGAAAGCGGCGCCGAGCAGCGGAGCTTCGCCGCTTACGGCGCAATCGCCAGCGGATGGCTGGTCAATTGCCGGTCGAGGGTGAGAAGCCTTAAACCCTCTTCCTGCGCCTGAAGAAGAAGCATCTCGTCAAAGGGGTCCTTGTGGGAGAGCGGCGCTTCCAGCGTCGCCGCCGCATGCGCGACCGTCACGGGAAGAAAAGTCACTGTCTGCTCTTCGAGAACGCTGATCACCGCCGCCGGATCATGAGCGCTCTTGCGCGTCCCCGACGGATGGCGGGCCGCAAACTTGATCCGCATCTCCCAGATGGACACCGCGCTGACGAACACTGTGACGTTTGGATTTGACAGGATGAGCTTTTCGGTGTCGCTGGCGCGGCCCGGGGCGTCCATCAATTGGTAAAGATAGGAGGTATCAAGAAGAATTCGCACGCGCCCCTCATTCGAGGCCGAGCACGCGACGCGAGAATTCCGGGTCGTCGAATTCGGGCGGCCAGCCGGGCCCGTCACCCTTGAGGCCGAGACGCGCGCGCGCCGCTTCGAGCTTATTGAAGTCGATTCCGCCTTGGCGGCGGAATTGCACGATCTCGGCGACAGGCTGTCCGTTCTTGGTGATGACGACGCGCTCGCCGGCCTGCGCGGCGGCGATAAGCTCCGACAGTCGGGCCTTGGCTTGTCTGACGGCGAGTTCCATGCGGGGCAATGTAGTCTCTCATGTGGTCTCAGTCAAGACCACGCTGTGACTACACACTAAAGCGCCCGCTCATAAATCCGATACGTCTTATAAATCTCCCCGCCCATGTCGGTCAGCATGGCGAGCATGTCGGTGTTGTTCTCGAGGATCCAGGAAAGCTCCGATGAGGTGACGCCGTTGTCCATGTTCGCCTGGTTCACCATGTCGATGATCTTGTAGGCGAAGGCGGCGCCGATCGGCTTTCCGTGAAGCTTCTTCCTGACGCCCATCAGCGGCATGCGCGCCTGGGAAAGCTTTTTGACTTTCAACCGCCAGAGCAGCTTCGCCCAGTTGAACGGCAGGAGCTTGCCGTCGAAATCGCGGATCGCCTCCATGATGTTCGGGAGGACGAGGCCGAAGGCGACCGGCTCGCCGTCATATTCGCAAAAGATGATGTTGTATTTCTCGATGAGCGGGCGAAGCTCTTTCGCCATGTGCGCGATCTGCGCTTCGGTCATCGGGACAAAGCCCCAATTGTCGCTCCATGCGTCCTTGTAGATGTCGACAAGCGTCGCGATCTCCTCGTTGAACCGAGCGAAGTCGATGTTGCGGATATTGACCTTCGGCGATGAGAGCGCGCGTTCGATGAATTTCATGCGCTTTTCCGGGATGAACTGGCGGCGCGGAATGTAGCGGAGCGCATGCATGTCGATCGCCTTTGAATAACCCGCCGCCTCGACATCGCGCTGATACCAGGACCGTCCGTGCGGCATCATCACATAGGGCGGCGTGTCGAAACCGTCGATCAGAAGCCCGCACTCCTCGTTGACGGAAAACGAAAACGGACCCGCGATCTTTTTCATCCCCCGCGCACGCATCCAGTCTTCAGCGGCCTTCAACAACGCTGCGAAAACCTTTGCGTCGTCGATCGCATCGAGGAAGCCGAAATGGCCGCATCCATCGTGATAGCGTTGAAGATGCAAGGGGTTGATGAAAGCCGAAATGCGCCCGGCGACCTTGCCGTCTTTCTTCGCGATGAAAAGCTGGACCTCGGCGTCCTTTAGGGCGGGGTTCGCCCCGGGATCGAGGCGCGCGGCGACTTCGAATTCGAGCGGTGCGACGTAGTTCGGATCGCCCGCATAGGGGACCTTGCCCGCCGCGATGAACGCCTTGCGGCCTGCGGGACCTGAAACGGGTTCAACCGTGATGCGTGACCTTGCTGCGCCGTCGGCCATTGGCGAATCCTTCCCCGGCTCGTCGGGCGCTTATAGGGGAAGAAGGGCTTAGTGCGTAGTGCGTGCGCTTAGTGCGTGAGTGCAAGCGCTCTACGCGCTACGCCCTAATCTTTGAGCCTGATCTCGACGACGGCGCCCGTCTCCGAAACATCGAAGAGCGCTTCGGAAATCGGCGGCGGGGCGAGGCGGATCTTGGGGTTTTGGGAGACGCCATAGGGTTCGGAGGGAAGGCCGAACGTATTCTTGTCGAATTTCAGATTGGCGTTTTCGTCGTGATAGGCGACGACGGCGAACTGGCCGGACGAGGGTGCCGTCAGGCAGAATTGCGTCACCGGCGCGTGCGCGGCGTAGCGGACGCGAAATTCGCGGCCCGCTTTTTTCAGGAAATGCTCGGGCTCGTTGCGATAAAGCTCCGCTGTCAGAAGACCGGCGCTTTTCTTCACGTTCTCGATCGTCACCCGAATTTCGTTCGGCGCGCCCTTGCAGCTGATATGCGTGAAGGCGGCGCTGTCTTTGGCCGTCGCCGGCGCCAGCGTCACGAAGGCGGCCGCCGCCATCATCATCGCCTTCAGCAACATGGCGCCGCCTCCTTCTGTTCGCGCTTCATCCACAATCCCGCTCCTAGCGAGGCTCGCGCCAATGCGGCGTCCCAATTCAGGCCGAACTGTGGATAAAGGTCACAGATCAAAGATTTGTGACAATCATGCGGCGCTGATGCGGGCGGTCGGGAAAGCCTCCGCCATCGCGGCGTAAGCGGCGACGAGGCGGTCGATGTCGGCGCCCGTGTGGGCGGAGGAGACTGCAAGGCGCAAAAGCGATTCCTTTCCGGGCGTTCCCGGCGGGATCGCCATGTTCACATAGACGCCTTGATCGAGAAGGAAATTCCAGGCGGCGAAGGCGTCTTCCTTTGTCGGCAGGAGGACCGAGATGACCGGCGCAGGCCGGGAAGCGAGCTTTAGCCCGAATTGCGTCAGCGCCGCGTGCAGGCGGCTCGCGTTCTCCCAGAGCCGGGCGCGGATCGCCGGCGTCTCCTTGATGTTCTGAAGCGCCGCGCTCGCCGATGCGATCGTCGCCGGCGAGGGCGAGGCGGTGAACATGTAGGGGCGCGACGAGAAACGGAGATATTCCGCTTCCGGATGGTTGGAGGCGACGAAACCGCCGATCGCCGCGAGCGCCTTCGAGAACGTCCCCGTGTAGAAGTCGATCTTGTCCATGACGCCTTCAGCTTCCGCGACGCCGCGGCCGTTCTTCCCGTAAACGCCGAAGGAATGCGCCTCGTCGACGAGCAGCATGGCGTCGTGCCTGTGCGCGACCTCGACGAACTCCTTCACGGGCGCGGTGTCCCCGTACATCGAATACATGCCCTCGATGCAGACGAGCTTGCCCTTGTATTTGGGATCGAGCCGCGCGAGGCGCTTGTCGAGGCTTTCCGGGTCGTTGTGCCGGAAGCGGATCGTCTCGGCGCCCGATAGCGCGCAGCCGTCATAGATGCAGGCGTGACAGTCCGCGTCGACAAGGACGACATCCTGCGAAGGATCGATAAGGCCGGCGATCGCGCCAAGATTGGCGACATAGCCCGTCGAGAACACGACGCAGTGCTTCATTCCGAGATAGTCGGCGATTTCGCGTTCGAGCCTCTTGTGGCCGGAAAACGTGCCGTTGGCGAAGCGCGAGCCCGTGGTGCCCGTGCCCTCGCGCTCGAGCGCCTCCTTGGCGGCGGCGATCGCTTTGGGCTCAAAGGTCTGGCCGAGATAATTGTGCGTGCCGGCAAGGACCGTTTCTCTGCCCTTGATCATCGCCCGCGTCGGCCCGAGGACCTTTTCCATGACGACGGTGAAGGGGCTGCGCCCGGACTCCTTCAGCGCGTTGTAGACGGCGGCGGTCTTCTCGAACTTGTCGAAGAGGCTCATGGGCTAGGCCTGCTGTCCTTTGATGGCGTGAATGGCGTCGACCAGCTGGCCGATGGTCTTGGTTTCTGAAATCGTGTTCACCGGAATCGAGATGTCGTAATAGTCTTCGATATCCATCACGATATCGAGGACCGAGACGCTGTCGACTTCAAGATCGGCGACGAGATCGACGTCGCGCGCAAGTTTGACGCCTTTGTGGTTTAAGGGTTCCAACAACCCGCAAATGCGGCGGAAAACGAGATCGTCGTCCTCCTGAACGCCTGACTGCTGCAAGCCGGCCATCGCGATGCTCCTATAACAATCCCTGTTCTTGATACCAGCGGACGGTTTTTGCAAACCCTTCCTTGAGCGGCGTTCTCGGGCGCCAGCCCGTCGCCTTGCCGAAGAGATTTTCGCGCGCGACCCAGTCGGGATGGAACAACTCGTTCACCTGTCCCTGGCGAATCGAGGGCGTCATGCCGAAAATGCTTTCCGCCGCGCGCACGCCCTCATGAAGAAGAGCGACGGCGGGCTTGGGGATGCGGAACGCTGCGGCGCTGTTGCCGAAAACCTCGCTCAGCGTTCGCCCGATATCGCTCCAGTAGCGTCCTTCCGGCGCATCGTCCTCGACTTCGTAGACGGCGCCCGTCGCGCCCCGCGCCGCCGCGGCGATGAGCGCGCCCGCCGCATCTTCAACAAAGAGGAGAGAGGCGCGGGCCGGGGTCTCGGTCGCGGGTTCAAACGCGAAACCGGATTTCAAAAGCTTGAAATAAGGGAGCGTGACGAGATCCCCGGGCCCATAAATCGCAGGAAGCCGCAGGGCGAGGAAGTTTCCGCCCGTCGCGCGCGCGACGGCGCTTTCGCTGTCATGCTTGCTGCGGGCGTAGGGACTTGTTTCGGGCTTTCGCGCCGAAAGCGACGACGTATGGACGAAACGCGCGCCGGCCTTCGTGGCCGCCGCTGCTGCGCGCTCGGCTCCTGCGACGTTGATGCGCGCGTAATCCTGTTCGGTGCGCGCATGCGTCTCGCCCGCAAGATGGAGAAAGACGTCGGCGCCCTTAGCGAGCGCGTCGAGCGCCGCGAGATTTTCAAGATCGCCCTCGACAGTTTCAACGCGCCCCGCGCGTTTCAGTTTCCGCGCGTCGCGCGCAAGAGCGCGGACCCGAAATCCTTCGGCGAGAAGCTGATCGATCAATGCGGCGCCGATGAACCCGGTGCCGCCCGTTAAAGCGATGAGCTTCACACGCGCGCTTCGGCAAGCGCCTTCGGCGCTTCAGCTTCCATGAGGAATTCGTCAAACTCTCCGGCGAGGAATTTCTGTTTGACCTTCGCGCGGGAGAGCTTGCCCGAAGAGGTGAGCACCATCGAGTGGGGCTTTGCAAGGACGACGGTTGCAGGCGCTCCGGCCGCGCTCTGGATGGTGCGCGCGACCTCGCGATGGAGTTCGTAGAGTTCGTCCGCGCTGAGGCCGCGGCGCTCGGCGACGACGACGATGCGCTCGCCCTTGCCGTCATCGACGGAGAAGGCGGCGACCCCCCCTTGGCGGACGCCGTCGACCTTCTCGACCGCCCATTCGATGTCCTGCGGCCAGATGTTGCGGCCGTTGATGATAATGAGGTCCTTGGCGCGCCCGGTGATGACGATCTCGCCGCCGAGGAAATAGCCCATGTCGCCGGTGTCGAGCCATTCGCCGTCATAAAGGCGCGCGGTCGCGTCGGCGTCGCTGAAATAACCGGGGGTGAGGCTTGGTCCCTTGATGAAGATGCGGCCGACTTCGCGATCCTTCAAGGGCGCGCCGTCTTCGCCCCTGACCTCGATCGCGTGACCGGGGAGCGCCCGCCCGCAAAGGACGAAGCCGCGCATGTGTTCGGGCGACGTCACCGCGGACGCCGGCTGCGCGACGCCCGACCGGTTATAGTGGCGCATGTCGACATGATCGACGTCGACCGGCGAGCCGATCTCGGTGAAGGAGATCGCAAGCGTCGCCTCCGCCATGCCGTAGCTCGGCAGGAACGCGCTCGCCCTGAAGCCTGCGGGCGCGAAAGCTTCGGCGAAGGCGCGCAAGGCCTCCGGGCGGACCATGTCGCCGCCGATGCCGGCGATCCGGACCGCGGAAAGGTCGATCGCGCCGTCTTCCGCCTTCGACGAGCGGCGCGCGGAAAGTTCGTATCCGAATGAAGGGCTGTAGGTGATCGTCGCCTTGTGCTCGGACATCACGCGCAACCACAGGAGCGGGCGGCGCACGAAGTCGGACGTCGCGATGTAGTCGACTGAACGCTGGCCGTACATCGGCGCCAGCGCAAAGCCGATGAGACCCATGTCATGATAGAGCGGCAGCCAGCTTGCGGCGCGATCGGTCTCGACGAGCTTGAGGCCGTGCCGGGTGATGCTGTGGAGATTGGCGTTGACGGAGGCTTGAGTTCCGATGACGCCCTTCGGCGCGCTTGTCGAACCCGACGAATACTGAATGTAGCAAAGCTCGTCCGGACCGAACGGGACCGCTTCGGCTTCCACGCTGAGCGCCGTCAGTTCGTCGAAGTCGAGCACGTCGACTTCGCTGTTGCCGCCGAGCGCATCGTTGAGAAAGTCCTTGAGCGCCGCGGGCCCGACGGCGGCGGCGGCTTTCGCGCCCGCCGCCATCAGGCGGACCTGCGTCAAATACCCATCCTTGCCGCCAAGATTGACGGGAAGGGGCATCGGCGCCGGAATGAGGCCCGCATACTGGCAGGCGAAGAACGTGACGAGAAATTCAGGGCTCGTCTCCGCTACGAGGGCGACGCGCGCGCCGCGCTCGAACCGGCCCGCAAGCCGGCGCGCGCGCGCGCGCGCTTCCTCGCGCAGCTTCGCATAGGAAAGCGACGCGGCAAGCTCGCCGCGCAGGTTGAAGAAATTGCACCCCGTTTCGCCTCGCGCCGCATAGTCGAGCGCGTCCGTCAGCGTCGGGAAAAGGTCGAGCTTCAGCGGCAGCTCCGCGCTCACGCTTGGCGTCGGCTTGATGCTCTCAGGGAGGATGGACATTAACGCCCCCGGCCTTCGCCGGAAGACGCCCGGCGGTGCAAAACCATTTTCCCCAACCGTTGAGCCATTTCTTCAGTCTCTCCGGCGGAGAAGTTTTCAAAAACGATTGTTCGCACGGCGGCGCATTTTCCCCAACCGTCAGCCGCCCATCCCCCAGAGCCGGCCGGTAATCCGTCGCCCGTCGAATAACCGTCGCCCGCCCGGCATTCCTGCCGATCGAGCCGCAACCTTGGGCGGATAGCGCCCCGCCGGTCAACGGGCAAGCGCGCGCGTTTCCCAGAGGTTTCAAGAATTGCGCGCCGATGTTTCAGCGACACGCGGGGTTCGGCGCCGATGAACAATGAAAGAATTTTTCAGCCGACCGCACGGGGCGGCCCCGCATTGCAGCGCATTATGATTGCGCTGCCGAAACAGCCTCAGTGTTTTCATGCGTTTACACGCAAACGCCGCCGGAACGCCGTGGCCGCGCCCGGCGCTTTGCGATTGTTCGGCCTCAACTTTTTGTTGATTTTGGCGCCCGCCTTTGCCAGTTATCCGGCCGATCTCGTACGGGGACTGATTGAAGCGCGGGCGATCCGGCGGAAAATCCGATCAAGCGGAAGGCGATTGATCGACGGTTTTGCGCCGGACGTAACAATCCGGGCAATTTCCGCTAGCGGACTTTGCCTGGGGCGCCGCGGCCATCTCAGTGTTCTCCCCAAATCAATTCCAGCAATGGGCCGAAAGGCCGGGGAAGGATACCAATGAGCACAAGCTTGATGCTGGTCATCGGGGCCGGCATGCTCGCCATACTTTATGGCGTCGTCACCATTCAGCAGGTGATGTCACTGTCGACCGGCAATGACCGGATGCGGGAAATCGCCGCCGCGATCCAGGAAGGCGCGTCGGCCTATCTGAAGCGCCAGTACACGACGATCACCATCGCTGGCGTCATCGTCTTTGCGATTCTCTTGTTCGCGCTCGGCCTGACGACGGCGCTCGGCTTCGCCGCCGGCGCCGCCCTCTCGGGCGCCGCGGGCTTTATCGGCATGCTGGTCTCTGTGCGCGCGAACGTCAGGACGACGCAAGCCTCGTCCGAAAGCCTCGGCAAGGGATTGTCGGTCGCGTTCCGCGCCGGCGCCGTGACGGGGATGCTCGTTGCAGGTCTCGCGCTTCTCGGCCTCGCCGGCTATTACGCGGTTCTCACCGGGCCGATGGGCCTTGCCCCGGAAAGTCGCACCGTCGTCAACGGCCTTGTCGCGCTCTCGCTCGGCGCCTCGCTGATTTCGGTCTTTGCGCGTCTTGGCGGCGGCATCTTCACCAAGGGCGCGGACGTCGGCGGCGACATGGTCGGCAAGGTTGAAGCCGGCATTCCCGAAGACGATCCGCGCAACCCTGCGACGATCGCAGACAACGTCGGCGACAACGTCGGCGATTGCGCCGGCATGGCTGCGGACCTCTTTGAAACCTACGTCGTGACGGTCGCCGCGACGATGGTCTTGGGCTCGATCCTCTTCGCCGCCAATGCGGCGCAGTTCATGTTCTTCCCGCTCGCGATCGGCGCGGTGTGCATCGTCACCTCGATCCTCGGCACGTTCGCCGTCCGCCTCGGCAAAGGGTCGAAGAACATCATGGGCGCCCTTTATCAGGGCCTCACCGCGACCGGCGTCCTCTCGCTTGTCGCAATCGGCCTCGTCGTCAACGCCGTCTTCGGCTTTACGACGCCGATCGAAGGCGCGGCTTTCACAGGCCTTAGCCTCTTCCTGTGCGGCGTCGTCGGCCTCGCCGTCACCGGCCTCATCGTCTGGATCACCGAATACTACACCGGCACGGCGTTTCGCCCGGTGAAGTCGGTCGCGGCGGCCTCGGTCTCGGGCCATGGCACCAACGTCATCCAGGGCCTTGCGGTCTCGATGGAAGCGACCGCTCTCCCGGCGCTCGTCATCGTCGTCGGCATCATCGTCACCTTCAACCTCGCGGGGCTCTACGGCATCGCGACGGCGGTGACGACGATGCTCGCGCTCGCCGGCATGATCGTCGCGCTCGACGCCTTCGGTCCCGTTACGGACAACGCGGGCGGGATCGCCGAAATGGCGGGCCTTGAAGGATCCGTTCGCGTGACGACCGACGCGCTCGACGCTGTCGGCAACACGACGAAAGCCGTCACCAAGGGCTACGCCATCGGTTCGGCGGGATTGGGCGCGCTCGTCCTCTTTGCAGCGTATACGGAGGACATCAAGCACTTCTCCGCGCATCCCGACCAGTATCCGTTCTTCGCCGATGTCGTCGTCGACTTCTCGCTGTCGAACCCCTACGTCATCGCCGGCCTTCTCATCGGCGGCCTCCTGCCGTTCCTCTTCGGCGGCATCGCCATGCAGGCGGTCGGACGCGCGGCGCAGGCGGTCGTTGAGGAAGTCAGGAAGCAGTTCCGCGAGAACCCCGGCATCATGGCCGGAACCTCGAAGCCGAACTACGCGCGCGCGGTCGACATGCTGACGCGCGCAGCGATCAAGGAGATGGTCGTCCCCTCGATGCTGCCGATCCTCTCGCCGATCGTTCTCTACTTCGTCATCGGCATGGTGGCGGGGAAGTCGGCGGCCTTGTCGGCCGTCGGCGCGATGCTGATCGGCGTCATCCTGACGGGCCTTTTCGTCGCGATCTCGATGACCTCGGGCGGCGGCGCCTGGGACAATGCGAAGAAGCTCATCGAGGAAGGCTTCACCGACGCCTCCGGCAAGGTCCACAAGAAGGGCTCGGACGCGCACAAGGCGGCGGTCACCGGCGATACGGTCGGCGATCCCTACAAGGATACGGCGGGGCCCGCCGTCAACCCGATGATCAAGATCACCAACATCGTCGCGCTTCTTCTCCTCGCGGTTCTCGCGGGCGTCTAGGGCGCGCCGACATCATTGACCGGAAGAGCCCCGCTCCGGCGGGGCTTTTCTTGTTTTCACCTTCTCCCAAAGGGAGAAGGTGGGGCGCCCCCGGGCCCGGCCGAAGGCCGGCCCGAGGACAAACTTCGCTCCGGATGAGGGTTCCGTTCCAACAATTCGGGCGCGAGACCCTCACCCGGAATTGCTTCGCAATTCCGACCTCTTCCATAGGGAGAGGTTAAGTTAGGAGCCGCGCCATGTCTTTCGACGCCATCATCTTCGACTGCGACGGGGTGCTCGTCGATTCGGAAGTCCTCGCCATCAGAGGCGAGCGGACGGCCCTCGCGGCTCTCGGGCTCGACTACACGCCGGAGGACTATGTCCGCCGCTTCGTCGGCCTCCACGACGGGCTCTTCTTCGATCATCTCAAGGCGGAGTATTTCGCCGCCCACGGACGCGCCGCGCCTGAGGATTTCGAGGAACAGGTGCTCGCCGGGCGCCGCCGCGAAATGCACGCGCTGAGGACCATCGACGGCGCGGAGCGGGCGCTCGCCGCGGCGCGCGCGCGGGGGGCCGTCGCGGTCGCCTCCTCCTCGCGCGCGCATTTTCTTGAAGGCAAGCTGAAGCGCATGGGGCTCTTCGATCTCGCGGCGCCCCATGTCTATTCCGCCGATCTCGTCGCGCACGGAAAGCCGGCGCCGGATATCTTTCTCTATGCGGCCGGCCGGCTCGATGTTTCGCCTGCGCGCTGTCTCGTCCTTGAAGACAGCGTCAACGGCGTCAAGGCGGGGCTTGCCGCGGGAATGACGGTTTGGGGGTTTGCCGGCGGCGGGCATTGCTTTGACGGGTATGGCGCGCGGCTCGCCGAGGCCGGCGCGCATCGCGTCGTTGAAAACTACGACGCCTTCCTTGACGCGCTTCCTCGCACGCCCGCATCATCGCTTTCATGAACTTTGCTTCGGACAATTGGGCGGGCGCTCATCCGGACATTCTCGCGGCGGTGATGCGCGCGAACGAAGGCGCCGTTCCTTCTTACGGCGGCGATAACTTGACGAAGCGCGTCGAGAAGAAATTTTCAGAAATTTTTGAGCGTGAAGTCGCCGTTTTCTTCGTCGCGACCGGCGGCGCGGCGAATTCCCTCGCGCTCGCGCAAGTAACGCCGCCCTGGGGCATGATCCTCTGCCATCGGGAAAGCCATATCCAGATGGATGAATGCGGCGCGCCGGAATTTTATGCGGGCGGCGCGAAGCTTCTGCCGCTTGAAGGGTTCGCGGCGAAATTGACGCCCGACACCGTCAGGTCCGCGCTCGCTGCGTTTCCCGACCGTCCGCCGCACGGGATGCCCGCAAGCGCGCTGTCGATCACCGAGGCGACCGAATGCGGCGCTGTTTACTCCGCAAGCGAAGTAAAGGCGCTGTCTGCTGTCGCGCATGAGGCGGGCCTCAAGGTCCATATGGACGGCGCGCGCTTCGCCAACGCCGTCGCCGCGCTCGGTTGCGCGCCCGCCGACATCACATGGAAAGCGGGCGTCGACGTTCTTTCCTTCGGCGGCACGAAGAACGGCTGCCTGATTGCGGAAGCGGTCGTCTTCTTCAATCCGGATGAAGCGAAGGACTTCATCTTCCGAAGAAAGCGCGCGGCGCAGCTCTTTTCGAAAATGCGTTTCATTTCGGCGCAATTCGACGCCTATCTCGCGGATGATCTCTGGCTCAAGATGGCGGGGCATGCGAATGCGATGGCGCAGCGCCTGTCGAGAGGTATCGCCGAGGCGCCGGGCTGCAAGGTCTGGTATCCGACCGGCGCGAATGAGGTTTTCGCGTCGTTCCCCGAAGGCGTCGCCGAAAAACTGCGAGAGCAAGGCGCGACGTTCTATCCCTGGGTGACGCCGGGCGACCCTGCCGGCGGAACCATGCAGCGGCTGATCTGTTCATGGGCGACAAAAGCTGAGGACGTCGAAGAATTCCTGTTGCGCGCGCGGGCGTAGGGCGGATGCAATCCGCCGCCGTGATTGCGGCTATGAAGTTGGCGGATTGCATCCGCCCTACGGAATCTGATGCGGCGCTCGGCGATGCCGCCCGGATTCCGGATGGATAAAATCCTCATCTCAGCCATGCTCCTGGCTCTTCATCGGCTGGCTGAAAGACCCTCAATGTCCGGGCGAGGGCTCCGTCTTGCGTCGTGCGCGGATGTTCAAAAGCTCGACGAAGAGCGAAAACGCGATCGCGAAATAGAGATAGCCGCGTGGAATGTGAAAGCCCGCGCCGTCCGCGACGAGCGCAACGCCGACGAGGAGGATGAAGGCGAGGGCGAGCATTTTCGTCGTCGGGTGATCGTCGATGAACGCCGCAAGCGGCGTCGCCGCGAACGCCATCACGATCGTCGACAAGATGACGGCGGCGAACATGACCGCGAGCATGTTGGTCATGCCGATGGCGGTGATGACGCTGTCGAGCGAGAAGACGATGTTGATGACGAGAAGCTGGAGAACGACCGCACTGAACGAGCCTTTCGCATTCGCCTTTTCATGGCCGACGCCTTCGACGGCGGCGTGAATTTCCTGCGTGCCTTTCCAGAGAAGGAAGAGCCCGCCCGCGAGCAGGATGAGATCCTTCACCGTCACCTCGACGAATGACGCGAGCGCGTGCTCATCGTTTGCGCCGAAAACGCCGGCAAGGCCTTCCGGAAAGGTGAAGACGGGCTCCTTGTCGAGACCGATGATCCAGAAAATGCCGGAGAGCATCGCGATCCTCAAAAACATCGCGCCCCAGACGCCGACGCGCTGCGCGTTCTTCTGCGCCTTGCCTTTGAGATTCCCGACTGCAATCGAGACAAAAAGCAGATTGTCGATGCCGAGCACGATCTCGAGAAAGGTGAGGGTGACGAGGCTCCCCCAGAAGGCGGGCGACAGAATAAGCTCTTCCATTGAAATCCCTCAGATCCAGCCCGCGCCCTCGCGCGCGACGAGGGCTTCTAGCAGATCGATCATGGCGGGTGAATCATTGAGACAGGGAATGACGGCGAAATGCTCGCCGCCCGCCTCATGAAACGCTTCAGCGCCGCCGATCGCGATCTCGTGAAGCGTCTCAAGGCAGTCCGCGACAAAGCCCGGCGTCATCACGGCGAGGCGTTTGACGCCTTGCTCGCCAAGTTCGCGGATCGCAGCGTCGGTCGCTGGCGTCAGCCATTCCTCGCGTCCGAATTTCGACTGGAAGGCGAGCGGCGCGAATTCCTCCGTCCAGCCCATCGCTTCGCGGACGAGGCGCGCCGTCTTCGAGCAGTGACAGAAATAGGGGTCGCCCGCATTGAGATGGCGTTTCGGCGTTCCGTGGAAGGAAAGAATGACGCGCTCCGGCGAAAAGGAGAGCGAGGAGAGATGCGCCTCCGCCTGCGTTTTGAGAGCGGCGATATAGGCGGGATGGTCGTGAAAG
>JBMOOR010000139.1:0-1838 GCA_049324555.1 Pseudomonadota bacterium
GAGAAACTGTTCGCGCGCCGAAACGCCGCCGACGCCGGCGCGCGTGTAGCGGGCGATGTCGGCGGGGGGCGTTCTCACATAAAATAGCGGATCGAGCCCGAGCTGAACGATCTGGCCGAAGCCGTCGCGCGTTGATGTCGGTCCAATCAACGGCACGAAAAGGAAGGGTCCTGAATCAACGCCCCAGACAGCAAGCGTCTGTCCGAAATCCTCGCCGTGCGCCGGAATGCCGATCTGCACCGCCGGATCGGCGAAGCCGCCGGCGCCGATCGTCGAATTGACGACGAAGCGGCCGAGCGTTTCGCCGGCGCGGCCGAACTCGCCCTGCAGAATATCGTTAACGAAAATGCCCGGCGCGCGGAGGTTTGCGAGGAACCGGCGCACGCCCCGGCGGCCCGCTTTCGGCGTCGTTGCGCGATAGCCTTTCGCGGCGGGGACGAGAAGGTTCCTGTCGAGGAAGAGATGCGTTGAAAACATCTTCCGGTTAAAGCCTTCCCAGGGATCGGCGACTTCCGACGTCCCGCTCGCCGAAATAGCGCTGTCGATCTCCGACTGGGCGACAGGCGCATCCGGCTCGCCCGCCACGGACTCCTCAGCAGCGGCTTGGCCGCCCAAAATAGCGGCGGCGAGGCCGACGGTCGCGATCCTCAAGAAGTCAAAAGACGCCATTCAATCGCCCCCAAGCGCGCCAGCGAAACCAACACCGAATTTGGGCCGCGAGATTGGCGGGATTGGGGCCGCCTGTCCACCGGCCGCCAACAGCTGTGAACGAGCTGCGTCCCATATTGCCGATCATATAAGGATATGTTTATGTGTCGCAAACATACTGGTGATTCCAGAGGTGCGATCCCGCATGAATCTCGATGGCATCCTTAACGTCTTCCGGGCGATCGGCGAGGAGACGCGCCTTAGAATCATGGCGCTCCTCCTTCGCGGGGAGCTGACCGTCAGCGAGATCACGCAGATTCTGGGGCAAAGTCAGCCGCGCGTAAGCCGTCACCTCAAAATCCTTACTGACGCAGGTCTCGTCGACAAGTTCCGCGAAGGGTCATGGATGTTCTATCGGGTGATCGCCCCGGCGCCCGAAGCGATGGAGGCGATCCTCGGCGCGGTAAGGGCGCTTAACGGTTCAGGCGACCGGGTCATCGCGCGCGACGGCGATCGATTCGAACAAAGCCGTCAGGCGCGCGAGGCGATCGCCGCCGCCTATTTCGAAAAGAACGCCGCCGAATGGGACACGGTCCGCGGTTTGCAGATCGAGGAGTCGGCGGTCGAAAGGCGCATGCGCGCGCTCATCGCCGAAGACAAGGTCGATCTCTTTGTCGATCTTGGCACGGGAACCGGCCGTATGCTGACGGTTTTTTCCGATGCCTATGAAAGCGGCGTCGGTTTCGACCTCTCGCGCGAAATGCTCGCGGTCGCCCGCGCCAATCTTGAGCGGGCTGGCGTTGCTCATGCGCAGGTTCGGCACGGCGATCTCTTCTCTCTGCCCGTCGAGACGGGCGCCGCCGATGTTGTCTGCATTCACCAGGTGCTGCATTTTCTCGCAGAGCCGGCAGCCGCCGTGCGGGAGGCGGCGCGGCTCTTAAAGCCTGGCGGGCGCCTCATCATTTCCGATTTCGCGCCGCATGAGCTCGAATTCCTGCGCGCCGACCACGCGCATCGCCGGCTCGGCTTTCCGGATGAGGAAGTCGCGCAATGGTGCACAGCGTCCGGCCTTGATCTTGTGAGAACCGAAACCCTGTCGCCTGAATCGGGCGGAAAGGGGGCGCTCACGGTTAAAATCTGGTTCGCGCGCGCGCCCGAGACCGTCCGCCGCCTTAAGAAAACGACAGTCG
>JBMOOR010000140.1:0-1836 GCA_049324555.1 Pseudomonadota bacterium
TTATCGGAATGATCTTCGCGAGCGCGCCGAACGGATCGAGCCAGAGCGCGGGCTCGGTCAGCGTTCCGGCGAAGAGATACAACGCTGCGACGATGGCGGATGCGAGCGCCGCCGTACGCGAAGTCTTCCGCACGAGAAGCCCGGCGCCGATCGCCATGTCGAGGAACGAGCCCGCGATCACCAAGGTCTTCGCTGCGCCGACTCCCGCGAGTCCATAAAGATGCGGCGCAGCCTTCCTGATCGCGGCAAGGCCGATCGCCCCGGAGACGATCCAGAAAACGCCGAGCGCTGCGATCATGACCGGCAGGGCGAGCTGAGTGCGGGCGTAGAGGCGCTCCTGCGCCGTCGCCGGGATCAGCGAAAGCATTTCCTCAAACGACCTGAGCGATTTGCCGCTCACGCGTCGCCATGGCGCCGGATCGCCAAGCACGTTTTCCTTCATCACTTTAAGTGCGGTGGACCGGAGCGCTGAGCGCCAGCCGAGGAGGCCGGCGAAATCAGCGAGCGCTCCGGCGATGGTCGAGGCCCATTGCGGCAGGTCCAGTTCAAGCCGTGCGGGCGTGAACCCGAGCTGGCGGCGAAACCCGCAAACGATATCGCGCAGGGAATGCGGCTCGTCTTCAACAAGATCGTAGACGCGGCGCACCGGGATCTCGCCCGGCAGCGCCGCAACGACCGCTGTCGTCACGTCGTCAATCGAAACCGTCTGCACGCGCGCGTCCGCATGAACGAGCGGCGTGATCAGCGGAAATCCCGCCAGCACCCTCAATAGCGCCGTGCCGCCATAGGCGTCGCGACCGATGACGAGCCCGGGGCGCAAAATGATCCAGTCGAGCGCGGAGGTCTTCACCGCCGCGTCGCCAAGCGCCTTCGTGCTCATGAATGGCGTGAGCGCAGAGACTTCGGCGCCGACTGCCGAAATCTGAACAAGCCGATTTACGTTCGCTTTCGTCGCCGCCTCGACAAGCGCCGCGACCGAGCGATGATGAACGGCTGCAAGATTGTCGCGCGGTCCGTCCTGAAGCGCACCGGCGGCGTTCACGACGGCGTCGATGCCGGAAAGGATCGGCGCCCAATTTTCCGCCGCATCGAGCGTCGCCATGTCGGCGCCGATCCACTTCGCGCCCGGAACGAGCCGCTTGCCCGTCGACGCGCTGCGCCCAAGTCCTGTGACCTCATGGCCGCCGCGGATCAGCGCACGCGCGATCTCCGCGCCGATGAAACCGTAACCGCCAAGGATGAGAACGCGCATGTTGTTTTCCGCTCATCCCGGCGAAAGCCGGGACCCAGTTCTTTCTTTTTCTCTTTTGGCGGCCGATCCGCTTGCGATTAAGATTTCTGAATCCCGGCTTTCGCCGGGATGAGCGGGTTGCGGTCTGCGCCTCGCTTCAAATGCGAATGAAGTGACTGGCGTCCGGTGCATCGAGCCGCTGAAATCCGATAGCTTCGTAAAACAGCGGCGCATCCCCTTTTGCAGCGCGCACGCGCACAACATCGAAATAACCGCAGGCGCGCTTCACAAGCTCACCGACAAGACGATGTCCGACGTCGGCCCGCCGCCGCCTCGGCATGACATAGAGATGCCGCACCCGGCCGACGCGCGGATTGCTTTGAAAGGGATCGATTCGATATGCGTAAATCCTTCACGCCGCGCTTCGTCCGCAAGCGATGCGACGACATCATCGTCCCATTCGAACGGCGCGATTGTCGCCATCATCCTTTCACCGCCGATCCGTCGGCAAACATTCCCCGCTCACCGGATTGCCGACGACCTGGCGCGACATCCACCAATCGACTGCGTCCATGCATTCGGCTTCGCTCGCATACGTGCCGATG
>JBMOOR010000141.1:0-1818 GCA_049324555.1 Pseudomonadota bacterium
CGTAGATCATGCCGCCCGGACGCAGGAGCCCGGCTCTCAACGGATCGCCGCGAAGATATTGGAAAACTGCGCCGAGCGTGCCGGCGGCCATCGCCAGGAACGGCGCCCAGATGACCCAGACGGGGAATTCATGCTCGCCATGCGCGCTTTCGCCGGCTTCGGTTGCAGCGGCGACAGACGCCTCTTCATGCGCGGCCGCTTCGGTCGCGCTCGCATGGTCGGCCGCCGAATAAATTGCGCCGTTCCAGAATTTGTCCGCGTTCTCTCCGACAAAGTCGGAATAGAACGCCATGCCGGCGAAAAGCGCGCCGATTGCGAGCGGCGCGAGCGGCCAGAGCATCACGTTCGGCACGTCGTGCGGATGCTTCTTCACTTTTTCGGGGAGACGGCTCGGCCCCCAGAAGGTGAGGAAGATGAGGCGCCAGGAATAGAACGCCGTCATGACGGCTGCGAGGACGCCGAGCGCGAAGCCGTAATAACCGAACGCTTTGCCGGCTTCGCCGGCCGCAAATGCGCTTTCAAGGATCATGTCTTTAGAGACGAAACCGGCCGTGCCGAGCGGCGCGCCGTCGATCTTCAAGCCCGGAACGCCGACGCCGGTGATCGCGATCGTTCCGATCACCATCAGGAGATGCGTCAGCGGCAACAGCGCCCTGACGCCGCCCATCTTCTTGATGTCCTGCTCGTGGTGAAGGCCGTGGATGACGGCGCCTGAGCCGAGGAACAAAAGCGCCTTGAAGAAGGCGTGCGTGAAGAGATGGAACATCGCCGCGCCATAGGCGCCGACGCCCGCGGCGAGGAACATGTAGCCAAGCTGCGAACAGGTCGAATAGGCGACGATCTTCTTGATGTCGTCCTGGAGGAGGCCGACGGTCGCTGCAAAGAACGCCGTTGTCGCGCCGACGAGCGTGACGAGCGCCGCCGCGTCCGGGGCGTATTCAAAGAGAACCGAGCAGCGGCAGACGAGGAAAACGCCCGCCGTCACCATGGTCGCCGCATGGATGAGCGCCGAAACGGGCGTCGGGCCTTCCATCGCATCGGGGAGCCATGTGTGCAGGAGGAACTGCGCGGATTTTCCCATGGCGCCGATGAAGAGGAGGATCGACATCGCGGTCAGCGCGTGGAATTCCCAACTGAGGAAAGTGATCGTCAGCTCACGGATCGGCGCGCCGACAGTCTGGCCGTAGGGAATGACGGTCGCATTCGCAGCGACCGCGCCGAAGACTTCCTCGAAGCGCACCGTGCCGAAGACGTAGAAGACGCAGAAAATGCCGAGCGCGAATCCGAAATCGCCGACGCGGTTGACGACGAACGCCTTGATCGCCGCGTCATTCGCCGACTTCTTCTTGAACCAGAATCCGATGAGAAGATAGGACGCGAGGCCGACGCCTTCCCAGCCGAAAAAGAGCTGCATGAAATTGTCCGCCGTCACCAGCGACAGCATCGCGAAGGTGAAGAGCGAAAGATAGGCGAAGAAGCGCGGGCGCCCCTCGTCCTCATGCATGTAGCCGATCGAATAGGCATGGACGAGGAACGAGACCGTATTGACGACGACAAGCATCACCGCGGAGAGCGTGTCGAGCCTCACCGCCCAGTCGGCGTAGAAATTTCCGGACTGGAACCAAGTGAAGAGCGAGATTATTCGCGCGTGTCCGTCGACCGCGACATCCTTGAAAAGGAGCCACGATTGAACGCAGGCGATCCCGACGAGCGCGGTCGTCGCAATCTCAGCCGCGCGCGCGCCGCCCAATCGAGCGAGCGGCATCGCGAAGAGCGCGCCGAAGAGCGGCAAGAGAACGACACACGGCTCCATTAACG
>JBMOOR010000142.1:0-16311 GCA_049324555.1 Pseudomonadota bacterium
GGCGCCAAACCGCCGGTCGCCTTCTTCGCCTATCCGGAGAAGCCCGGATGGCTCTCCCCCGAAGACGCTGAAATCATCGAACTCGCCGACGCGCGCACCGACGCGCTCCACGCCCTGCGCGGATTAGCCGACAAGATTGGCGCGCCGAAGACGCACTCAAAGGCGCAGGCCCCGTTCATTCCGCCGAAGATGAGCGGCAAGCTCGATCCCGCCGGCGTCGCCGCCGCGCTCGCCGAGCTTTGCCCCAAAGACGCGATCATCGTCGATGAGGCCGCGACCGCGGGGCTCGCGACGTTCCCCATGACCGCCGGCATGGCGCCGCATGACTGGTTGATGCTGACCGGCGGCTCGATAGGGTTCGGCCTTCCTGCAGGCGTCGGCGCGGCGATCGCCTGTCCGACACGCAAAGTCATTTGTCTGCAGGCGGACGGCAGCGCGATGTACACGGTGCAGGCGCTGTGGACGATGGCGCGCGAGAAACTCGACGTGACGACAGTCATTTTGAACAATGCGAGCTACGCGATTTTGAACATCGAACTCGCCAGAGTCGGCGCGCAGAACCCGGGACCGAAGGCGCTGTCGCTCCTCGATCTTTCAAATCCGATGCTCGACTGGATGGAGTTATCTCACGGCATGGGCGTTCCCGCGGTGCGCGCCAAGACAGCGGAGGAGTTCCGCGCCGCGCTGAAGGAAGCGCTGGAGATCAAGGGACCGAGGTTGGTTGAGGCGGATTTGCGAAATTAGGGTGGTAAAAACGGGGCCTTCCAATGCGAATTGCAATCTCGCTATCGTGCCTTGTCGTATGTGGCTGCGCGCACCATCTTGACGACGATTCACTCAGGCCGAATGCAGCGCTCACTTGCGAAAAAGAGCCCGGGATGCTCAGAGGGCCATTCGCGGAAAAAGAGGAAACTGCGCGCAAAATTGCTGTAGCGATCATATCTGAGATTCAAGATGCCGCTATTATGGCCAAGTATGATCTGATGATTGAAAGTGACGAAGGGAGTTGGGCTGCATTTCAGGTTCCAAAGGCTGACCACCAATCTGATCCCGGCAGCGATACATTGTATGTTCGTGCTGAGGGCGGAGGCGTGCAAATGAGAATTGACAAATGTTCAGCGGCTCCGTCGAAAATTCATCTCGCGCGGTGAATGGCGTCATTGAAATTACGGGCGGGTAGCCAGCGGTAGGGTGGGTTAGCGCGAAGCGCGTAACCCACCATCTTTTGCCGGCGTGGCGGGTATCGCCCTTATCCTGAGCTTGTCGAAGGACATTCCACGCGCCCTACTCTTGCCTGCATTGATCATGACCCGTCGGCGCGTTGCTTCTTTCCTTCTCCCTTGGGAGAAGGTGGCGCGAAGCACGCCGTAGGGTGGGTTAGCGCGGAGCGCGTAACCCGCCGTTTCTCCGGGCGTGGGCGAATCGGCGGGTATCGCTTCGCTCCACCCGCCCTACGCCCCCAAATCCGCACTTCGCCCTCTCTGTCATTCCGGGGCTCCGCGCAGCGGAGAACCCGGAATCCATCTTTTAGCCCCTGCACCGACTGAACCATGGACTCCGGGTTCGATCCGTTGGATCGCCCCGGAGTGACAACAACACTTGAGCCGTGGGGCACCCATCAATTATTTCCCCTCTTGACAAATATTTCTAAAAAACTAGAAATATCTCGCAACCCTCAAAAAGGAGCGCGGATATGAGCGATCTTTATCGTCCCAAAGGCCTTTCGAGCGCGGTCAGCTATCTTGATCCGAAGGCCGCGTTTCGCTGGCTTGAGGTAGCGTTCGGCTTCGAGCCCGTCATGGTCATTCTCGACAAGGACGGCAATCTCGGCCATTCGGAAATGAGTTACGGCGACTCGGTCGTGATGGTCGGCTCGGAGTGGAGCGCCGATCACAGGAGCCCGAAATCAATGGGCGGCAAGAACACGCAGACGGTGCATGTGCAGCTCGCCGAGGGCGACGATATCGACGCCCATTGCGCGCGGGCGAGGAAAGCGGGCGCCGAAATCCTGCAGGAGCCCTCGACGCAGTTTTACGGCGACCGCACCTATCGCGCGAAGGACCCCGAAGGCCACATCTGGACCTTCGGCGTCACGGTCAAAAGAATGACGGCGGACGATTGGGACAAAGCGGGCGGCTACATCACGAAGAAGCGGCTCGATTGAACGCGAAGATCGACAGAACACTCGCCGCGCTCGCCGACCCGGCGCGCCGGCGAGCCGTGGAGCTCCTCGGCCGGCGTCCAAGGCGCGCGGGCGAGCTCGCTGACGCGCTGAAACTTCCGGCGCCGGCGATGAGCCGGCACTTGCGCGCGCTGAAAGAATGCGGGCTGGTTGAGGAAACGCACCCGGAATTCGATTCGCGCGTCAGGATTTATGCTCTGAAGGCCGGCGCGATGGATGAGCTGAAAAGGTGGCTCGCCGACGCCGACCAGATGTGGGCGGCCCAGCTTACCTCGTTCAAGGCGCATGCGGAGAAGAACCGGAGATGACGTCGGCCGCCATCGTTTCGCTCCGCGTGAAGTCGAGCCCTGGCCGCGCGTTCGAGGCGTTCACCGAAGAAATCGGCGCATGGTGGCGGCCGAACCCGCTCTTTCAGCTGACGCCGCACGGCGACGGCGTTTTGCGTTTTGAACCCGGCGAAGGCGGACGCCTTATCGCGACGCTTGCGAACGGCAGGGAGTTCGAGGTCGGCCGCATTATCGTCTGGAAGCCGGGCGAGCGGCTCGTTATGACCTGGCGCCACGCGAGTTTCACGCCGGACATGGCGACCGAGATTGAGGCGCGGTTCGAAGCGGTCGGCGATGAAACGCGCGTCACCATCGAGCATCGGGGCTGGGATCGCGTGCCGCAGGACCATGCCGCACGTCATACGTTTCCGCTCGATGTTTTTCAGATGCGCCTCGCGGAGCATTGGCGGGTGTTGCTCCGCTCAATGAGCGAGCGTGTTTCGTGAATCTCCCATATTCGAGCGGAGCAATTGCTCTTAAGCCCGCTCATTCCCGCTTTCGCGGGAATGAGCGGGGTGAGAGGATCAGTTGCGCCCTCACCGCGTCCGCGACACGCGCGGCGAATTCGCTGCAGGAATCCCGTCCGCCGATATCGGCTGTGCCGAAGCCTTTCGCGATCGTTTCCTCAACTGCGCGTTCGATCGCGCGCGCCGCCGCTTCTTCCTTCAAGCTGAAGCGCAGCAACATGGCGCCGGAAAGGATTGCGCCCGCAGGGTTCGCCTTATCCTGTCCCGCGATATCCGGCGCCGAGCCGTGGATCGGCTCATAGAGCCCGCGCGTTCCGTCGCCCAAGGACGCCGAAGGCGCGAGGCCGATCGAGCCTGCAATCACCGAGGCTTCATCCGACAGAATGTCACCGAAGAGATTTTCGGTGAGGACGACATCGAAGGCGACGGGGCGCTGGATCAGTTTCATCGCCATCGCGTCGACCAGCACATGCTCAAGCTCGACATCGCGGTATTCGGTTTCGTGAAGCGCGACCACCGCCGCGCGCCACAAGCGCGAAGTCGCCATGACATTCGCCTTGTCGACCGACGTCACCTTCCCGCGCCGTCCCCTTGCCGCCTCGAAGGCGATGCGCGCGACGCGCATGACCTCCTCGCGCGTATAGACGCAACTATCGCTAGCGCGCTCCGCCCCTTCATGCTTCTCGCCGAAATAGAGCCCGCCCGTCAGCTCGCGGATGATGAGAATGTCGACACCCGTCGCGCGGTCAGTCGTCAACGACGAATGCGTTTCCATGCCTGGCATGACCCGGATGGGGCGGAGATTTGCATAGACGCCAAGCTGTTTGCGGAGCGCGAGCAGCCCCGTTTCCGGGCGCGGCCCGCCCTTGTCCCATTTCGGCCCGCCAACGGCGCCGAGAAAAACCGCGTCGGCGCCGAGGCACCCAGTCAACGTCTCCGGCGGCAAGGAATCGCCATGACGATCGATTGCGACGCCGCCGAAATCATATTCGTCAAACTTCAGAGAGATCGAAAAAACTTCGCTCGCGCGCATCATGACGGCGCGCGCGGCGGCGGAAACTTCCGGGCCGACGCCGTCGCCGGGGAGATAGGCGATTTTGCGGGTCATTCGTTCGGCTCACTTTCATCACGCCGAATTATGCTGTCATTCCGGGGCGTCGCATCGCGACGAACCCGGAATCCATTCGCCGTGTCATGGATTCCGGGTTCGATGCTGCGCATCGCCCCGGAATGACGAGAAAATTTATTGGCTCGCCTCATACGCCTCGATCGCCTGCATCTGGTTGAGGATATGCCCGAGCGGATCGACGCCGTCCAACAGGCAGCGCCGCGCAAAGGGTTCAATCCTGAATGCCGCCGTCGCGCCATCCGAAATCGTCACTGTTTCCGTTTCAAGATCGATCATCACTTCCGCGCCGGGCGAGGCGAGCAGTTTTTTATGTGTCGCCTCATCGACCGTCACCGGGAGCAATCCGTTCTTCAAGGCGTTGCTCTTGAAGATATCGGCGATGTCGGAAGAAATGACGCTGCGAAATCCGAAATCGCGGAGCGCCCAAGGCGCGTGCTCGCGCGATGAGCCGCAGCCGAAATTTGAGCCTGCGACCAGAATCTGGTGCGTCGCCGGATTGACGCCGTTGAAGACGGACGAATTTCGGGGCCGCCCATCTTCGTCGTAGCGCCAGTCGTAGAATGCGGCCCGCCCAAGGCCTTCGCGAGAGATCGTCGTCAGGAAACGCGCGGGGATGATCTGGTCGGTGTCGATGTTTTCCTGCGCGAGAACGACAGTGCGAGAGACGAGCGTCTTGAAAGGTTCAAACGACATCGAAACTCTCCTCATACGACCGTCTGTCCGCCGCCGCGAGATAAGGGCGCGGATCGGCGATGCGTCCCTCGATCGCCGAGGCCGCCGCCGTCGCGGGACTTGCAAGTACGGTGCGAACGCCCTTCCCCTGACGACCGATGAAGTTGCGGTTCGACGTCGAGACGACGAGATCCCCGGGCTCCCCCGCATCGCCGTTCATTGCGATGCACATCGAACAGCCAGGCTCCCGCCATTCAGCGCCCGCCTCGATGAAGACGCGGTGGAGGTTTTCCGCTTCCGCTTCACGCTTTACATCTTCCGAGCCCGGAACGATAAGCGCGACGACGCCCTTCCTCACCTTGCGCCCGCGCATCACCCTGGCCGCTTCGCGAAGGTCGGAAAGGCGCGAATTGGTGCAACTGCCGATAAAGACGCGATTGACCGCGGCGCTCGCGAAGGGCGCGCCGGCGTTGAACTTCATGTAATCCGCGGCATGGCGTTCCGCGTCAGTCGTCGGCCGAGGCGCGAGTCCGTCGACCGGGGCTGCGGCGTCGGGAGACACGCCATAAGTGATCATCGGCGCAAGCGTCGTGACGTCGATTTCAACTTCGCGATCAAATTCGGCGCCTTCTTCCGTCGCGAGGCTCCTCCAGTCTTCGATCGCCCTCTTCCACTCATCGCCCTTCGGCGAGTGCTCGCGCCCCTCAAGCCATTCGAACGTCTTATCGTCGGGCGCGATCATGCCGGAGCGCGCACCCGCTTCGATCGACATGTTACAAAGGGTCATACGCCCCTCCATCGAAAGCGCGCGCACGGCTTCGCCCGCGAATTCGATCGCATAGCCCTGCCCGGCGTCGGCGCCGAGCGCGGCGATCATCGCCAGCGCCATGTCCTTGGCTCCGACGCCAGCGGCAAGCGCGCCCTTGAAATTGACGCGCATCGACTTCGGTTTTCGCTGCAGCAAGCATTGCGTCGCAAGAACATGGCCGACTTCCGTCGTGCCGATGCCGAAGGCGAGCGCGCCGAAGGCCCCGTGCGTCGATGTGTGGCTGTCGCCGCATACGATCGTCTTGCCCGGCTGCGTAAGGCCGAGTTCGGGCCCGATGACATGCACGATGCCGCGTCGCGAGTCATTAAGACCCAGAAGCTCGATGCCGTGCCGCGCGCAGTTGCGGATGAGCGCTGCGACCTGTTCCTCCGCTTCCTTCGTCGCATAGGGAAGCCGCCCGTTCCTGCCGGCGGGAAGCGTCGGCGTCGAATGGTCGAGCGTTGCGATCGTCTGGTCCGGCCGTCGTACCTTGATCCCGCGCTCGTCGAGGACGGTGAAAGCCTGCGGCGAGGTGACCTCATGCACCAAGTGGAGATCGATATAGAGAACCGCGGGCGCGTCCGCTGTCTCGGGGACGACGACGTGGCGGGCCCACAATTTCTCAAACAGCAATTGCGGCTTCACGGTGCGGCGCCCTTGTTTCGGTTTTCACGGAATGGAGCCAACCCCAACGGTCTTTCGTCGATCCGTCGAAGAGGCCGAAGAAGCGATCCTGCAAGAGTTTCGTCACCGGACCTCGCCCGTTCGCGCGGACAGCGCAATGATCGACCGAACGAACCGGGGTGATCTCCGCTGCGGTGCCGGTGAAGAAGATTTCATCCGCAAGGTAAAGCGCTTCGCGCGGCATCGCCTGTTCGACGACCTCGATTCCCTCCTCCCTCGCGAGCGTGATGACCGTGTCGCGCGTCACACCCTGAAGGATCGACGCCGAGGTCGGCGGCGTAAAGATCCTTCCCTTGCGCACGACGAAAAGGTTTTCGCCGGCGCCCTCCGAGACAAGGCCATTCGCATCGAGGCCGATGCCTTCCGCAAAGCCGCGGCGCTTGGCCTCCGTCGAAATGAGGACGCCCGAAAGATAATTCCCTCCCGCTTTTGCAAGCGCCGGGATCGTATCCGGCGCGACGCGCCGCCAGCTCGACACGCAAACATCGACGCCCTTCGACTTGCCCTCTTCGCCGAGATAGGCGCCCCAGGGAAACGCGGCGATCGCGACCTGCACCGGGAGCGAGGACGCCGGCGCGACGCTGATCTCACCATAGCCGTAAAAGACGATGGGGCGGAGATAGGCGCTGTCGAGCCGGTTCGACGCCGCGACTTCGTCGCAAGCGCTGAGGATCGTCTGCTTCTCGTAGGGGATGACGCAGCCGTAGATCGTCGCAGAGTCGTAAAGACGGTCAATGTGGTCTTTAAGGCGGAACGCCGCCGGCCCGTTCGGCGTCTCGTAGACGCGAACGCCCTCGAAGAACGACGTGCCGTAATGCAGCGCATGCGTCATGACGTGAACGGTCGCCTCGCGCCAAGGCTTGAGCGCTCCGTCCATCCAGATGTAGTTCGTCGCGGTGATCGGCATGTCACGCTCCTGCTGCAACTTTCATTCTTGAACCGCCGCTCGCCTTCAGGGCTGCGGCCTGATTGATCGCCGCGACGAAGGCGGCGACGGCGGCGTCGGCGATATCGACTTCCTGCGCCTTGCCTGAGAAAAACTCGCCGTCAACGTCGATCACCGCTTCGGCGCGCACAACGCCTTCCGACGCGACATGGTGGAGATCGAGAACGCTGATCGCTCCCGGAATTCCAGTGATCGCGCAGACGGCGGCGAAGGCCGCATCGATTGGTCCCTCGCCTTCGTGCGTCACCGTGCGGCGATCGCCGTTGTCGTGCTCCATGGTGATGCGCGCGAACGGCTTTTCGTCTTCCTCAAGATCGACACGCAACTCGGTCTTCCGCATGCGCCACGGGCCGATGCGACCGTCGACTTTCGCATTGCCGGTGACGAGACGCACGAGATCGGCGTCGGTCACTTCGCGGCAAGTGTCGGCGAGATGCTTGAAGTCCGGAAAGATGTCTTCGACCTTTTGCGGCGATACGTCGAAGCCCAAAGCCTTGATCCGCGCGGCGACGGCGTGCTTGCCGGAATGCTTGCCGAGCACGAGCATGTTCTGCGGCACGCCGACCGATTCCGCATCCATGATTTCATAGGTTCGCCGGTCAGCGAGAACGCCGTGCTGGTGGATGCCCGCCTCATGCGCGAAGGCGTTCCTGCCGACGATCGCCTTGTTGCGCGGGATGGGACTGTGCGTGACGCGGGAGAGCGCCTGACTCGCCGCATAGATCCTTCTCGTATCGACATCAGTCGAAATGCCGAAGAAATCCCGGCGCACAGCGAGCGCCATCACCGCTTCCTCGAGCGAGCAGTTGCCGGCGCGCTCGCCGATTCCGTTGATCGCGCATTCGATCTGCCTCGCGCCGCCTGCAACGGCCGCGAGGGAATTCGCGACCGCCATGCCGAGGTCGTCGTGACAATGCGTCGAGAGCGTCACCGAAGGCGGTGCGTTCGCCCGCAGGAAGCGGAAAAGGTCAGCGATCTCCTCCGGCGTCGTATAGCCGACCGTATCGGGAATGTTGATCGTCGTCGCGCCAGCCTCGATCGCGGCCGTCATCGCGTCGAGCAGGAACTCGCGCTCCGTTCTGATCGCATCCTCGGGCGAGAACTCGACATCCTCGACGCAGGAGCGCGCGAAGGAAACGACCTCTCCGATCCGCTCGATGATTTCCGCCTCCGACATCTTGAGCTTGGCGCCGCGATGCAAGGGGCTCGTGCCGATAAAGGTGTGGATTCGCTTTCGTCGCGCCGGCTCGAGCGCGCGCGCCGCCGCCTCAATGTCGGCGATGTTGGCGCGGGCGAGCGAACAAATCGTCGCCCCTTCGATTTCCGAGGCGATCGCGCGGACCGCAGCCGCATCGCCCGGCGAAGCGGCCGCGAACCCCGCCTCGATGATGTCGACTTTGAGCGCCTCAAGCGCCCGCGCGACGATGAGCTTGGCGTCGGTCGACATCGAAAATCCCGGCGCTTGTTCGCCGTCGCGCAAGGTCGTGTCGAAGATCTTTACGTGGTTGGTCGTTATGGAACTCATTGTCCTTGTCCCGTTGATCGAAACGAACGCTCAATCGCGCGGAGGCGTCGCCTCCGCGCGGGACTAAGTCGCGCCTTTCCTCCCCTCTCCCACTTGCGGGAAAGGGGTAGAGGGTGAGGGGCCGGAAACGCATTCCGATCGCTGGCGCATGCGCGAAGTGCCCCCCCCTCACCCCTGACCCCTCTCCCGCAAGCGGGAGAGGGGAACGCTTGCTGCGCCGCCGTCACATACATATCAGTTTCACTGTATCGCACGGTCAATCGCTCTCCACGCCGCGCCTGATGGAAAGAACGCCGGTTCGTGAGACTTCCGTAAGGCCGAGCGGCTTCATGAGGTCGATGAAGGCGTTGATCTTTTCGCGCGCGCCGGTGATCTCAAAGACGAAGGACTGGTGCGTCGTATCGATCGCGCGCGCGCGGAAGATATCTGCAAGACGCATCGATTCAATGCGCTGCTCGCCCGCGCACACGATCTTGATGAGCGCAAGCTCCCTCTCGAGCGCATCCTTCTCACGCGTCACGTCGATGACGCGACGCACTGGAACGAGACGGCCCAGTTGCGCTTTGATCTGTTCGATCTTCGGCGGCGTCCCGCGCGTCACGATGGTGATGCGAGAGGTGTGCTTTTGAGCATCCGTCTCCGCGACGGTGAGGCTTTCGATGTTGTAGCCGCGCGCGGAAATGAGCCCCACGACGCGCGCGAGCACGCCCGGTTCGTTGTCAACGATGGCGGCGAGAATGACTTCTGACGCCGCGCCTTCATCGCGCGTCACTGGATAGACGGATTGCGAAGTCGGTTCCGCCATCAGACGAGCGCCCTACCCTCTTCGCTGATCTCATCGCCGTGAACATGATGGCCGCCGAACAGCATTTCGTTATGCGCCGCGCCCGATGGAATCATCGGGAAGACGTTTTCCTCCTGCGTCACGATGCAGTCGAAGAGCACCGGACGCGGGATCGAAATCATCTCCATGATCTTCGCGTCGAGTTCGCCGGGCGTCTCCGCACGCAATCCGACAGCGCCGTAGGCTTCCGCAAGCTTCACGAAATCAGGAAGGCTCGCCGAGTAGGAATGCGAATAGCGCCCGCCATGCAGCAGCTCCTGCCATTGGCGGACCATACCGAGATAGGCGTTGTTGAGGATGAATATCTTCACCGGCAATTCGTGTTGAACCGCTGTCGACATTTCCTGCATGGTCATCTGCACGGAAGCATCGCCCGCGATGTCGATGACGAGCGCATCATTGTGCGCCGCCTGAACGCCGATGGCGGCGGGAAGGCCGTAACCCATCGTGCCAAGCCCGCCCGACGTCATCCAGCGATTGGGTTCATCGAAATGGAAATGTTGCGCGGCCCACATCTGATGCTGGCCGACTTCGGTCGTCACATAGACGTCGCGCCCGCGCGTCAGGGCAAAGAGGCGTTCGATCGCATATTGCGGCTTTATGCGTTTCTCGCAGCGCTCGTAGCTGAACGAGTTCCGCGCGCGCCATTTGCCGATCTGCTTCAGCCAGGCGCCGATCTGCGAGCGATCCTGCGCGACGACCGCCTCGCGCCGTCGCCACTCGGCGATGAGCGCTTCCATCACGGCGCCGGCGTTGCCGACGATGCCGAGATCGATTCGCACGTTCTTGTTGATCGATGAGGGATCGATGTCGACGTGGATCTTGCGCGAATTCGGCGAGAAGGCGTCAAGCCGCCCGGTGACTCGATCGTCGAAACGCGCGCCGATCGCGACCATGAGATCGCAATCGTGCATGGCGCTATTCGCTTCGAGGCTGCCGTGCATGCCGAGCATGCCGAGCCATTGGGGATCGGACGCCGGGAAAGCGCCGAGCCCCATCAGCGTCGATGTCACCGGGAAGCCGGTCTCTCGCGCAAGCGTTCGGAGCGCCTTGCTCGCCGCCGGCCCGGCGTTGACGACCCCGCCGCCGATGTAGAATACAGGCCGGCGTGCGCGGCGCATCATGTCGACAGCCTGTTCGATCTCTCTCGGATTGACGGGCGGCGTGACGATGCAATTGCGCTTTTTAGCCTCTGCGCGCGGCGTGTAAGGCGCCTCCTCGAACTGCACGTCCTTTGGAATGTCGATAACGACAGGGCCTGGCCGGCCGCTCCTTGCGATATGGAACGCCTCATGCACGATCGTCGGAAGGCGTTCCGCTGATGGAACAAGATAATTATATTTCGTGCAGGAGCGTGTGATGCCGACCGTGTCGCATTCCTGGAATGCGTCGGTGCCGATCAGGGCGCGCGCGACCTGGCCCGTGATGCAAACGACAGGGATAGAATCAAGGAGCGCGTCGGCAAGGCCTGTCACCGCATTTGTCGCTCCGGGCCCGGATGTCACGAGGACGACGCCGACCTTGCCCGTCGAGCGCGCATAACCTTCCGCCGCGTGCACGGCGCCCTGTTCATGGCGAACCATGATGTGGCGGATCGTCTCGCGCTTGAAGAGAGCGTCATAGATCGGGAGCACCGCGCCGCCGGGATAGCCGAAGATGACATCGACGCCCTGCTCCTCGAGCGCGTCGAGGAGAAGTTCGGCGCCAGGTTTGGCGATCACCGCCTGGGCGCTATTCGCCCGCTCATCCCGGCGAAAGCCGGGACCCAGTTCTTCAACGCTGAGAGTTCGATCGTTCGAGCGGGATAACACCACACGAAAGTCTGGTTCCCGGCTTTCGCCGGGATGAGCGGTTATAGAAGCGTGCGTGACCTGCACTTCGCCGCTCATCGCTCAATCGTCCTTCGTGTTCGCGCCGGGCTTCAGCCACGACATGCGCGACCGCAATTCCTTGCCGGTCTTTTCAATCGGGTGATTAAGATCGGCTTCGAGAAGTTGGCTGTAGCGAGGCTTGCCGGCCTGGTTTTCGAGAATCCAGTCGCGCGCGAAATTGCCGGTCTGGATGTCCTTGAGGACTTCGCGCATGCGCGTCTTCGTCTCGGCGTTGATGACGCGCGGGCCGGAAACAAGATCGCCATATTTCGCCGTCTCGGAAATGAAGTCGTGCATCTTGGCGATGCCGCCCTCATAGAGAAGATCGACGATGAGCTTCAGCTCGTGCAAGCACTCGTAATAGGCGATCTCGGGCTGATAGCCCGCTTCGACGAGCGTTTCATAACCTGCAATGACAAGTTCAGACGCGCCGCCGCACAGGACCGCCTGCTCGCCGAAGAGATCCGTCTCGGTCTCTTCGCGGAAAGTCGTCTCGATCGCGCCGGCGACCGTGCCGCCGATGAGGCTCGCATAGGCGAGCGCGCGTTCGCGCGCGGCTCCAGTCGCGTCCTGATGGACGGCGAAAAGGCAAGGAACGCCGCGGCCGCGTTGATATTCGCGGCGAACAAGATCGCCCGGCCCTTTCGGCGCGACCATGATGACGTCGACATTCTTCGGCGCCCTGACGCGGCCATACAGAATGGTGAAGCCATGTGCGAAGAGGAGCGCTGCGCCCGGCTGCAAATTCGGCGCGATCTCCTCGGTGAAAACTTTCTCATGCGTCATGTCGGGCGTTAAAATCGCGACGAGCTTTGCGCTCCCCGTCGCCCTGGCGACGGAAGCGACTTCAAGCCCGTCCGCTTTCGCCTTTTTTGCGGTCTCGCTTCCTTCGCGAAGGCCGACGACGACATCGCAGCCCGAAGCCTTGAGATTCATCGCATGCGCGCGTCCCTGGCTGCCGTAGCCAATGATGGCGACAGGCGCCGATCTGACGGCGGCGGGATTGGCGTCCTGTTCGGTGTAAACTCTCATTGATCGCTCCGGTTCTTCAGTTCTCTGATGATTGGATGGTGACGGCGCCCTTCGACGCCGACGAAACGAGACGCGCATATTTGTCGAAAACGCCGCCCATGAGCTTTTGCGGCCGCGGTTTGAATTCGGCGCGGCGCGCGGCCCAGTCGATGTCGGCGTCGATGCGACGCTTTTCTGCGTCGATGCGGATGACATCGCCGTCTTTCAGGAGCGCAATCGGCCCGCCGTTAGCGGCCTCGGGCGCGATATGGCCGATGACAAAGCCGTGGCTCGCGCCGGAAAACCGCCCGTCGGTCAAAAGCGCGACCTTGCCGGCAAGCCCCTGCCCCGCGAGCGCCGCGGTGACGCCGAGCATTTCTCGCATGCCGGGGCCGCCTTTCGGACCCTCGTAGCGGATGACGACGACATCGCCCGCCTTGATTTCCCGCTCTGCGACTGCGGCGAAGGCGTCTTCCTCACATTCGAAAACCCGTGCGCGCCCCTCAAAGGCGCCGTCGCCATAGCCCGCCGTCTTCAAGACCGCCCCGTCCGGCGCCACGTCTCCGTATAGAATTCGGAGACCGCCGGTCGCCTTGAAAGGCTTACCGACAGTTCCGACGACGCACTGTCCGGGCGTTTCCTCCGCTTTCTCAAATTCTTCGAACAGCGATTTGCCGCTGACGGTTGGCGTATCCTCGATTACGTTCGCGCTCATCAGTCGCGCGCCGAAAAGGCGGACGCCCCCTGCTGCATAGAGATCGCGCGCGAGATATTTCCCACCCGGTTTCAGATCGGTGATAACCGGCGTCTCGCGCGATAATTCGTCGAATATGTCGATCGAGAACGGAACGCCGGCTTCCGCCGCTATCGCAGCAAGATGGAGAACCGCATTGGTCGAACCGCCGCTCGCAACGACCGCCGTCGCGGCGTTGCACAGGGAAGTCGGCGTGATGAAATCGCGGGCGCTCTTGCCTTCGAGGACACGCGCGGCGACGAGCCTTCCACAGCGTTCGGCCTCGGCGGGTTTTGCGGGGTCGACCGCCGGCACGTCGCCGGCCCCGATCGGCGCAAGGCCGAGAAAGGCCATCGCCATCGCCATCGTGTTGGCGGTGAACTGACCGCCGCAGGCGCCGGCGCCCGGACAAGCTGTGCGTTCGATCTTCTCGAGTTCCTCGTCGTCGATCGTTCCCGCCGCATGCGCGCCGACAGCTTCAAATACGTCCTGGATTGAGAGATCGCGTCCGGCGCGGCGTCCTGGCAAAATCGTGCCCCCGTAGAAAACGACGCCGGGAATGTTCATTCGTGCGAGCGCCATCGCCGCCGCCGGTATCGTTTTGTCGCAACCGACCATGATGATCGCGCCGTCGAGTGAATGGCCTCGCACCGCGAGTTCGATCGAATCAGCGATGATTTCGCGTGAAATGAGCGAGGCGCGCATGCCGTCGGCGCCCATGGTGATGCCGTCGGAGACGACAATCGTGTTGAAGTCGACCGGCGTGCCGCCGCCCTCGCGCACGCCCTTCCTGACCGGCTCAGCGAGCGCGCCGAGGTGAAGATTGCACGGCGTCACCGTCGACCAGGTGTTGACGACGGCGATCAGCGGCCGCGCGAGGTCTTCATCCGTATACCCTGCGCCGCGCAGCATTGCGCGCGCCGGCGCGCGGGCCGGCCCCTTGGTGATTGCATCCGATCGTTTTGTCGGTCCGCTTGTCATCCGTTCGCCCTCGAACGGACCCCTAAAAGCGAAACCCGCCCCTTTCGGGAGCGGGTTTCTGGAGGTCCGTGTCGCTTCAAGTTCCTAGCGCGCTCGCTCCATCGCCGCTCCCCGGTGGGGGCCGATAAGAAGTACGACTACAAGCAGAAGGAGCGCGGCGAGGAAGGGCCCGGCCATCAACGGCGGTCCCTCAAAAACTGCTGTTTCAATCAGCGTACGCATCAGGCCAGCTCTCTTCGTTGCGATGCAGCAATCGCCAGTGACTGGGGAATAACCTGCGGCCGGGGCGAAAGACAAGTGAAAAATGTCGCCTTTCGCCACTTTAATTGCGCAGCCGGCGAAAATCAGGCTTTTCATTGGCCGTTTCTGCTACAAGCGCCAGAAACATGCGATTGAAGCCTCAAGGCCGCACCTGTCCCGAGCCGTGAATGATGGTCTTGTAGGTCGTCAGTTCCTCGACCCCGACGGGGCCCCTGGCATGCAAACGTCCCGTCGCAATCCCGATCTCGGCCCCAAAGCCAAACTCGCCTCCGTCCGCGAATTGGGTCGACGCGTTGTGGAGGACGATAGCGCTATCGACGCCGGCGAGAAATCGCTCGGCCGTTTTCACATTCTCGCTCACGATCGTGTCCGTATGCGCCGACCCATGCCGGGCGATATGGGCGATCGCTCCTTCCACTCCGTCGACCGCGGCGATCGAGAGGATCGGCGCGAGATATTCTGTGTCCCAATCTTCCGCGCTCGCGGGCCTGATTGCAGAGTCGACGCCGCGAACCGCCTCGTCCCCGCGCAACTCGCATCCCATTTCCCTGAGCGCCGAAGCAACTGGTTGCAACAGTTCGCGCAGCCGGACGTGATCGATCAACAGCGTTTCAGCCGCGCCGCAGACGCCCGTCCGCCGCATCTTTGAATTAACCGTCACTGCAACCGCCTTCGCGATGTCTGCATCGCGGTCGAGATAGACATGGCAAATGCCGTCAAGGTGACTGAGAACCGCGATGCGCGCTTCTTCCTGCACGCGCGCAACAAGCGATTTTCCGCCGCGCGGTATGACGAGATCGACGGCGCCGCCGAGGCCGGACAGGAGTGCGCCGACAGCGCGGCGATCGCCTGTCTCGACGAATTGCACAGCATCCGACGGCAGGCCCGCGCGCCGCAGCTCATTGCGAAGTATCCACGCGAGGAACGAAGATGTGCGAATGCACTCCGAACCGCCGCGAAGGATAACGGCGTTGCCGGCCTTGACCGCGATCGCCGCGGCGTCAACGGTTACATTGGGGCGGCTTTCATAGATGATCGCGATAACGCCGATCGGCGTGCGGACGCGTTGAAACTGAAGTCCGTTCGGCCGCGACCATTCGGCGATAACCTTTCCGACGGGATCGTCGAGAGATGCGATGGCCCGCAGCGCCGCCGTCATGTCCACAATGCGCGCCGGAGAAAGCGTCATCCGGTCGATGAAAGCTGGAGAGAGATCCTTCACGGCCGCGATCTCCTCGGCGTTGACCTTGAGGATTTCGTCCGCGCTCTTCTCGATCGTGAGCGCTGCGGCGAGAAGCGCCGCATCTTTCGCCCGTCTCGACGCGCCCGCCATCGCGCGCGCCGCAGGCCGAGCCGCTGCGCCGATCCGGGCCATTTCAATGTCTATCAGCTCACTCATGGCTCTGCTTCTTTAACACCAGGTCATTCTTTTCAATGACGGCGGGGCGGCGGCGGTAGCCGAGAATCGCCTCAATCTCATCGGATTTCTTGCCCGCAATGACGACGATCTCCATCGCGCTGTAGGCGGAAAGGCCCTGTCCGATAACCGCGCCAGCCGCATCGACGATGCTGACGGCGTCGCCGCGCTGGAAATCGCCGAAGACGCGCGTGACGCCGGCGGGAAGGAGGCTCGATCCCCGCGACAGGGCGGCCGCCGCGCCGTTGTCGATTGCAAGTTCGCCGAGCGGTTTCAACCTTCCTGCGATCCACTGTCGGCGTGCGCGTTCGCGGGTCTCGGCGGCGAGGATGAGCGTCGCCCGCGCGCCCGAAGCGATTTTGGCGAGCGGATGAGCGCATGCGCCTTCCGCGATGATCGTTGCGCAGCCCGCCCCGCCCGCAATTTTCGCCGCGGCGATCTTCGACGCCATGCC
>JBMOOR010000143.1:0-1809 GCA_049324555.1 Pseudomonadota bacterium
TGATGGTCGGGGCGACGACAATGTCTCTCGCCGCTTTCGCGCGACCGGCGTCCTCGTGGCGCTTCACCAACTGGTCCTGCGGATAGGTCCAGGAGATCGCCGCCATATAGGTTTCGCGGAAGGAGCGCATTTCGAGGTGATAGGCGCGCCGGTCCGTGGCGATGACGAGATTGGTCGAGAGGCCTGGCGCGATCGGCTTGACGAGAATATGAACTCGCTCGCCCGCTGCGGCGCCGCTCCCGCCGGCGCCGCCACTTGAAGTGTCGCCGACCACCCAGCGCACGGTGTCGCCGGCCGAGACCGAGTTCAACCGCTCGCCCGGTTCAAGCGCGATGTCGGTCACCTGCTCGGGCGCGGCGTAGAGCCGGTAGAGCGCGCCCTCCATGAAAGGATAGACCTGCACCGCGTTCACGAAGCGGTCGAGATCGGGCTCGATCTTGGCGAGGCTGTTCGCCGCATCGATCTGCTCGAAGGGCTTCAAATCCGGCGCGGGCGAATGATTTTCGTCAACGGGCTTCAATTGTCCCGGCAAGGGAAAGGGCGTCGCCATCTCAATGATCTCGCGAACGGGCTTGCCGTCATCGAAGCTGACGACCTTCGCCGGGCGCATCGGCGCCGCATCGAGCGCGATGTCGGGATAGGCCGTCTCGCACCCCATCAGCGCGAGCGATAACATGATAAGAATTGAGCGCGTCATGAGGGATCTCCTGCGCTGAGGTCTTTCGACCAGTTGAGCCCGTGGACATAAAGGCCGAGGGGATTTTTCGAGAGCGCCTCCGCGGTGCGCGGCGGCGACAGCACGATGGTCAGATGCGCGGTGAAGCGTTCGAGTTTTTCGAACTGGCCGCCAGCGTAGGTTTTCTCGGACCAGCGGATTTCGAAGCTGTCGTCGGAGGCGCGGACGACGCTCGTCACCTCGACATTGACGCTGCGCCGTCCGACCTCCGCGAACGGGTCATGGTCACGCGCGTAATCGTTCAAGGCCATCGCGCCGCGATCGGTCGCGTAATCATAGGCTTTGAGCCAGTTCGCGCGGACGATGACAGGATCGATCGAGACCGAGCGCACATCGCGGATGAAATTCGCGAGCGCATAGGCGATGACGGCGTCCGACGGTTTGTAGGCTTCGCTCGCCGGGCCGATATTGCGGACGGCGCCCTCGCCGTCGATCTCGACGATATAGGGCGTCACGATCGAGCGCGAGGATTGCCAGATGAGCCCGCCTGCCGAGATCGCTGCGATCAGTATCGAGCCAAAGGCGGCGTAACGCCAATTGGCAGCCTGGACCCGCGCCGAGCCGATGCGCTCGTCCCATAATTGCTGCGCGCGCATGTAAGGCGTTTCGGGCAGCGGGGTTTCGCCATAATGATTGGACGCGCGTTTCAACATCACTCGTGATCCTCCCTGAGGCGCGGCGCATCGGCGCTGCCGCCGCGATCGCCCGAGGCGATCACATGCGTTGCGGTGAGACCCGCGTCGCGCACGCCCTGTTCGCGGCGCAGACGCTGCGCCCATATTGGCGCGTTGTTGGCCGGGGCGCCGCCTGAAGCCGCTGTCGCGTTTGCTGTCGATGAACCGCCGAGCTTGCCGCCGGTCGCGGTGAAGGCGGCGCGCGCCCCCGATGCGAAAGCTTCGCCCGGATTGCCGAAGGCGCGCGAAACAGAGTCTTTCATTCCCTGCATGATGGAAGCAGCGCCTGCCGACGCGACGCCGGCAGCGCCGGCCGCCGCGCCGCGCATGCCTGACTGGCCGGAGGCCGCCTTGCCTAAAGTCCACGCGACGTTGGCGCCGCCAGCCATGGAGGCGCCG